>JAABRE010000009.1 GCA_011391125.1 Synechococcales cyanobacterium S06 | reverse complement strand
CTCCCTCACGCGGTCTTGCTCCGTCAGGCTTTCGCCCATTGCGGAAAATTCCCCACTGCTGCCTCCCGTAGGAGTCTGGGCCGTGTCTCAGTCCCAGTGTGGCTGCTCATCCTCTCAGACCAGCTACTGATCGTCGCCTTGGTGGGCTCTTACCCCGCCAACTAGCTAATCAGACGCGAGCTCATCTCCAGGCTATTAATATTTCACCTTGCGGCACATCGGGTTTTAGCAACCGTTTCCAGCTGTTGTCCCCGTCCTGAAGGCAGATTCTCACGCGTTACTCACCCGTCCGCCACTAATGTATTGCTACATCCGTTCGACTTGCATGTGTTAGGCAGACCGCCAGCGTTCATCCTGAGCCAGGATCAAACTCTCCATGTTAATGAATGAGTCCTTATAATCGGCTCTTTTTTGTTTAAGGTTTGGTTTCCCGCCCCTCTTTTTTACCTAAACTCTTGTTTTTACGCTTGAGTTCGTGTTATAATTTTTTCTTAATTAACTGGGGGTTAATTTATTTGCTTTTAAACTATTTATTTATCTAGGTTCAGGTCGCCGTTAACTTCGCCTCTTTCGAGGTGTCTCTCAACCGCGCATTTATCAATGTATCTCATCTCCCTAACTTTGTCAATACTTTTTTCAAAAAAGTTTTTTGACGGCTCTAATCCTTAATGGTTATGGATTTGAGACTTTTATGTTGCTAAGAATAATTGGTCTAATTATGGCGATTTTCGATTAAGTCCTTATCTGGTAAGGCTTTTACGATTTTAATTGGCTTAAAAAGATTTTTTCACGGGTTATTTTGGGTTTGGTCAAGGGAAAGTTGGTAGAACAACCTACCCAAATAGGCTATATATAGCGTAGTTCTATAAGAACAATCTATGGTTTGGCTAGATTTAGCTTGTGATAAGGGTTTTGAAAACAAAATGATTTGAATATTAACAAGTGCGCTAGGAGTGGTGATTGTAGGGATGATTTATTCGTTGCTTCACCCACCCGAAATTATACTTATAGATAAAGGGTGGTGGGCTAAGCGGAATTGAGATGTGGGTGTGTGGATGAGTTTTTCGCCGCTTTACCCACCCTACTAAATATATGTATGGCCGAAGATGAGAAAAGCGATCGCCTCCCAGTATGAGGTGATCGCTTTTGGGTGATTTAAACAAGTTGATTTATTTTAGGTTGGTAAGGGATTTTCGTTTTAGGGTTGTTCCGATACCTAAAATGCCAATACTCATCAATCCTAGAATGGATGAAGGTTCTGGAACAGAAGTGACGGAGGTTAAAGTTGCACTCAAACCCGTATTATCAGCAAAATAGTTGCCGTTACTACCAAAACCCACGAGGAAATCAATTGTATCTCCTGTAGCAATAGATAGAGTCGTAGAAAAGTTTTTAGCACTAGGATTTCCAAAACCGTTGACAAGCTCATTAAATAGGGAAGTCCCGTTACGGAAAACATGAACATCTGTGGATGTACCTCCTCCAGCATAATGTGTCCCGATAAAGGTTGTTGCTAAACTGAATAAACCACTTTGAGGTGCTGTCCAGCGAACGATACTATATTGTCCCTGCGGTCCTGGGTGGAGGGATAGTTGTCCTGGTAGGAATTGGCAACAAGAATCAGTAAAAATGCTTGCTGTAGAATTATGAATTATAACAGGCAATGTATTGCCAAACCAAGTATCTAAACCAGTAGCATCAGTAAATTTGTTGGTATATAAATTGAATGCACCGCCTAAAGTATTTGACTCGCCATAACTCCAAACACCATTCGGATTATTAGTGGCCGAGAAATCAGACGCTGCATCAAAGGTGGCTGCTTGGACGGGGGCGATCGCCATGAAACTAACGGCAACGGCAGAGGAGGCGAGGGCTAGTTTAGATAAGTAATACTTACCCCCCCCCGGGAAAATACATAAGTTTTGCTAATGTCATAATGAAATTCCTGCAAAAATATAGATTATTTGGTTATATGTTAGCTAAAGTTCTGGAAATAAATACCTAAAGTTAGCAAATCTTTACAATAATTGTAAAAATCAAACTTTGGAAGCAGGGTGTTTTCAAAGTCGAGGTAAAATTGCGTTTTTTAGTCCCTTTAGGAGACTTCGGCTATTAGCCTCGAAATTTATTTCGAGGTGAGTTAACGGTGCGAAACCATTACTCGCTTTGGACTTAAGTCCAAAGCTAATAGCGAAAGTCAACTAAAGTGACTAAGAATTACTATTGAATATTTTTTAATTTCTTATGTCTAAAAATAAGCTAAAAGTCTTATTAAATAAGACGTTGAAGCAGTAAAAAATCTGAGAATGAAAATACCCTGCTTTGGAGGGCGGATATATATTTAATCTTGAGGCTTACCCACTGCTTCAGGGGGAGAGTTGGGAAGAAAAATACGGACATAACGATGCTATATCCGTATTTTTTGGTAAATTTGAGTAGATGTTTGCTGACTGTTGTTAGCCTTGTTCCATATTTTCTAATTGAGCAGTGCGGACTGTTAAATCTAGTTTTTTCTCGCCCCTTTGAATTTTTACCTTTATTTCTTGGTTAACACCACTATTTTCTACCAATTGTTGTAATTGACCACCACTCGTAATCTTCTTGCCATTAACTTCTAAAATCACGTCACCACTACGAATACCAGCTTTTTCAGCTGGAGTATTGGGCATTACTCCGACAACTAAAACGGAATCAAGTTCGGGCAAGATTAAAGGTGTATTCGGGTTTTCGTTAAATTTCTTGGCAATTTCTGGGGTTAAATCCCGCATTTGTACTCCAATATAAGGATGGGGTACTTTTTTGCCTGCTGCTAAAGTTGGTTCTAAAGACTTGGCCTTGTTGATAGGAATCGCAAAACCGATCCCCATCGCGTCAGCTCTAATTGCCGTATTAATCCCGATTACTTCGCCTCTGTCATTTAATAAGGGACCACCGGAGTTTCCAGGATTAATGGCTGCATCTGTTTGTAAAAATTCAACTCGTTTATCGGGAATGCCCACTTCTGCTGAAGAACGACCCAAGGTGCTAATAATCCCCAATGTTACTGTGTTGTTTAAACCCACTGGATTGCCGACTGCGATCGCCCAATCTCCGACTTCAATGTTATCAGAATTACCGAGAGGAGCAACGGGGATTTTTTCACCTTTGGTATCGATTTTTACGACTGCTAAGTCGGTGATTTCATCTGTTCCTTTGACTTCACCTTGAAATTGACGGCCATCTTTGAGGATAACAGTTACTTTATCGGCTTTACTGACAACGTGGGCATTAGTGAGAATCACACCAGCTTGATCAATAATAAAACCAGAGCCTTGTCCTTCAATTTTTCTGGCTTGGGATTGCCCTTGGCTAAAACGATCGCCAAAAAACTCACGGAAAAAAGGATCATTCATAAAGGGATCAACCTTTTGTACCACAGTTCTTTCTGTATCAATTCTAACCACAGCCGGACCAGTCAATTGTACAGCAGTGGAGACAAAACTCTGATTTCTACTAGAAGTGGGATTAACAGCAACTTTCACAGGTTGACTATTAAGATTGGCATTATCGGTGACAGATTCGGCTTTAGAAGATAATACCCTCAAACCGCCAAAAGTCATTACTCCACCGAGTAAAAGTGCAACTATATGAGTGCTAAATGGTTTTAAATTACGCATACTTACAAATTAAATAAGTTTCCTTCTATTTTAGAGATAGTTATTTAGATTTTAACTTTTTATATTTAGTTCACTGGTGCGATCGATCCCTATAATATTGGGTAATTACCGAATCTTAATTGACAATTGACGGTAGACAATTGATAATTAAACAAAATTGTATCTTAAGTTTTTATTTTTTACTTCTTACTTTTTACTTACAATGCCGATCGCTATTGATTTTGGTACGAGTAACACTGTTGTCACCCGTTTAAACAAGGTAACTGGTAGGCCAGAAGTCCTTAACATTGCCGGTTTTTCTCAGCAAATTGCGGATAATCCTCCCTTAATTCCTAGTTTGGTTTATGTTCAAGATGCTAGTTTAGGCCAGATTATTTTCGGTCAAGGAGTGAGAGATCAAGGTCTTGATTTAAAAAATGATGCTCGTTTTTTCCGCAGTTTTAAGCGAGGAATTGGGACAGAAATTAAAGGTTTTACTCCTATTTTAGACGATATTACGGTTAACTTTGAACAGGTTGGCGAATGGTTTTTAAATAATTTAATCAGCCAAATTAATGAACAAGAAAAAATAGATTCTCTGGTCTTAACTGTCCCAGTTGATAGTTTTGAATCCTATCGTAAATGGTTAACAGAACTTTGTCAAAAGTGGGAGATCAATGAAGTTAAGCTATTAGATGAACCCACAGCTGCTGCTTTAGGTTATGGTAATCAAGGTCAGGAATTATTATTAGTAATAGATTTTGGCGGTGGCACACTTGACTTTTCTTTAGTTAAATTAAATTTAACGGATAATAATTCTCAAGGATTTATCTTAAAATGGGGTGATAAATTATTAGGAAAAAGTAATAGCCAACTACAAAAAACTGCGAAGGTTATAGGAAAAATGGGTATTAATTTAGGAGGAACTGATATTGATAACTGGTTAGTAGATTATTTTGCTACAGAAAATAACTACCCTAAAAACACATTAATTAATCGCTTAGTAGAGCGTTTAAAGATTAAATTATCTTCGCAATTAACCGCAAATGAAGTCTATTTTGATGACCAAACTTTTGCTAGTTATGAATTACAATTAACTCGGGAAAAATTTGAGTATCTTTTGACAGAAAACGGCTTTTTCACTAAGTTAGATGAGTTAATGACAAATATTTTACAACAGGGGAGAAGAAATGGTATTGAAAAAAGCGATATTGACTCAGTTTTATTAGTAGGAGGAAGTGGCAAAATTCCTGCTGTCCAAAATTGGTTGACTCAATATTTTAATACTAGCAAAATTAAAGCTGAACAACCTTTCACGGCCATTGCTACTGGCGCTTTACGAATCAGTCAAGGTATTGAAGTACAAGATTTTCTCTACCACAGTTATGGTATTCGTTATTGGAATCGCCGAGAGAATCTACACGGTTGGCATCCCATGATAAAAACTGGTCAACCTTACCCCATGAATACGCCTGTGGAAATCAACCTTGGTGCTTCCGTGGAAGGACAACCTAGCATAGAGTTAATTATCGGAGAGTTAGGCGCGGAAAATAGCAATACAGAGGTTTATTTCGATGGGAATCGACTAATTACCCGCAAAATTAGCGATAATCAGACAACTGTTATCCCCCTCAATGACAGAGAAGGTGCTAGAACCATTGCCCAATTAAATCCGGTGGGTTATCCAGGAAGCGATCGCCTTAAGGTACAATTTAGAGTAGATAATGACCGTTTTTTGCGAATTACGGTTTATGATCTCCTGAGCAATATCATATTACTAGATAATCAGATAGTAGCAGAATTACAGTAGTAAAAAAATTAATACCAATTTCATTTAAGATGACAACAGTGATCGCTTAATTAGAAATCAGATTTTTGTAAGTATAGTTAATTCCAAATAAACATTAAACAATATAATTTGATAGTTGGAAGCGATCTTTTTAAGTGGCGCTAAAGCGCAACAACGAACCTATTTTTTTATTGTTCTATTCTTAATTGGAATTACTATATATTTGGGTTTTGATAATTTATATTTGGTTAAAAATCGGATTTCTTATGCCCAAATAAACGGTTACAATTTAAGGTGGTTTTCCACTTTTTACTTCTTAGTTTGTACTTAAAATTATGTCATTACAATCTATTACCATTCCACCAAAAAATGACCAACCCGCCGATAAATTGTTAGTAATGTTACATGGTTGGGGAGCGAATCTTTACGACTTAGCACCTTTAGCCAATGTATTAGATTTACCGAATTATCAATATATATTTCCCAATGCTCCTTTTGCCCATCCCCAAGTACCAGGAGGAAGAGCATGGTATAGTTTAGAAACGGAGGATTATCAAGGTTTAACAGAAAGTAGAGAAATATTAATTAATTGGCTAATCTCTTTGGAAGAAACTACAAAAATACCTCTTGCTCAAACTATTTTAGCGGGTTTTTCTCAAGGGGGAGCAATGACTTTAGATGTGGGTTTAGAATTACCATTAGCAGCTATTTGTAGTTTAAGTGGTTATTTACATTGTCAACCTCAATCAAAAAATAATCCACCCGTTTTAATTATCCACGGAAAACAAGATCAAGTTGTGCCAATTAAAGCTGCACAAAATGCTAAAAATCAATTAACAAAATTGGGTTTAAATATACAGTATCAAGAGTATAACATGGGTCATGAAATTATCCCAGAAGCTCTTGACTTACTGCGTAATTTTGTCTTAAATTGTTAATTATTTTATCTTTTTAGAAGGCCGAAATAAATGGGAATGTTCAGGATGATATAAACGGGAACGTTTTTCAGTTAAATCATCTTGTAAAGCGGGACTAATTAGATATAAAGTAGTTCTAATTAGGTTATTTTCTCGAGTAGTTTCTGCCATTTTCTCTAAAGGTACAACTAATATTTGTTCGTCAGGCCAACCAACCCGAAAACAAATGGCCACAGGGGTATCAGAAGGATAATGTTGCAATAATTTTGCTTCGGCATTTTCCACATGACGAGCCGCTAAATATAAACATAAGCTGGCTTTATGTGCGGCTAAAGAAGCTAATTCTTCCGATTCAGGGACAGGAGAAGCATTGCCACTAACACGAGTTAGAATAATTGTTTGAACTAAACCCGGTATGGTCAATTCAGCTTCTATTTTTGCTGCGGCTGCTTGAAAAGCACTTATGCCAGGAATTAATTCAAAATCAATATTAGCGGACCGTAACAGTTGTATTTGCTCATGGATGGCGCTATATAGGGTTAAATCCCCTGAATGTAACCTTACCACGGCTAAACCTTGCCTAACTTTTTCAATCATTAAAGGTACAATGCTTTCAAGGGTTTGATTGCCTGTAGGGATTAATTCAGCATCTTGTCGCACTTCCCGTAACATTTGCTTGGGTACGAGGGAATCTGCATATAAAATGACATCGGCTTGGGTGAGAAGGCGATGGGCTTTGAGGGTAAGCAATTCTGGATCGCCAGGTCCTGCTCCGATGATATATACTGCTGGTTTAAGATGAATTTTATTAGTTAATATTTCTGTCATTTATTTTACTGGTTTTAATTGTTAATTAATGGTGCTATTTTTGTCGTTATTCTTCTGTTTTTGTTTGCTCATGTATTTAGGTAAATTGTCTTAAATAAATTATTTCTGATGTATTCTCCATACTTTATCACAGAATCTAGTTTTTGAATAATGATTTATCATCTTTTTTCTTTTCCTTATTTTTCTCTGATTATTCTTGATAAGTTAAATAGGATTAGCAAATTATGGAAACTTGAGACAGGAAAAATTAGCCAATTTTGTTCCTAAACTTAGACGCATTTTCTTTGCTTATTTTAGCGGGTAAGGACAGCATTCCAAGGTTTATAATTTTCAGTTAAATAGGTCTAAACTTAATAAATTTAATTGATTTTAACAGGTGTGTTTAATTTGACTAACCAATGAATAATATTAAGTTAAGACCTAATTTTTTTTACTAATAATAATAGGAAAAAGATTAATTACTAATAATATAGACAAACTGCTTTTTTTATGGTACATTTAAAAAGTATGGGTGGTTTTTATGTGTATTTTTCAAAAAACAAGCCAGAAACCCTTGTTTTTCAATATCTTTTTTTTTCAATACCCGAAAGTTATTCTTTATTTTTTTCTATTTCTCATTTTTTTACTAAAAATAGTCAGGAAACCTAGATAATTAGCTATTGACAAATGGCAAAAAATATGGTAAGCAAAAACTGTTTTTCTAGGAATTTGGTAACATTTTATACTAAAAAGGCCTTTGCTGAGAGTGGCAAAATCAAGAAATACCGTCTAAATTATTAGTAACTGGAGTAAAAGATTTTTCCTAATCAGAATAAGAAAAATCATTAATTAATAGAATTATGATTGTTGAGGGTTTTTAGATTTAGAATTACTATTAACCCTTACACCTCTGTATTTGAGGGAATATTTAGGATTTGGTTCTTTTTTTTCAATGGAATTTTCGGTTAATTTATGACTATGTAGAACATTGCCACGATATCTGCCAACAATTTCACCTTCCGTAATACTGGTTTCAGTGGAATAAAGATTGTAAGTAACACCACGATATTTAATCGTGCGATTTTCTTGACTATTTTCAGGTAATTTGACCTGATTTAATTGGGTATTTTCTATTTTTGGTTGCTCAATTTCTTGCTGGTTTTTAGGAAAAAAACGTTGAATATTAATGAGGAGAATAACCAGAATTAATAATTGAATTTGCCAAGGAGCAATTATTAAACTAATAGCGAAACTTACCAGAGTAATGACATTAGCTAAATATGTTATTTCATCATCGACAGTCCGAGTAAAATAGCTAGTTATTAAACCGGTACAAAAAGGAATCAAAAAGAATAAATGCATCAATCAATCTCCTATTTATTTAATCAATTTAGTAGTTTTGCAAATGTGGTTTAACTAAAATAATAAGTTAACAGTTTTCAGGTAAAAACTAAATACTAAGTATATTTATTCTTGAGTCTGGGGATTTAAAATTTCGCTTAAACCTTCGCCCAATAAAGATAAACCTGTCACCATTAAAGTCATAGCCAAACCGGGGAATAAAGCAGTCCACCAAATACCAGTAGGTAAAGCATCTAAAGCTAATTTTAAATCATATCCCCATTCGGGTACTTCTTCGGGTAATCCTAATCCTAAAAAGCCTAAACCTCCTAATATTAAAATAGCATCAGCGGCATTAAGTGTAAAGAGAACAGGTACACTTTGAATCACATTAAAAAATAGATATTTTGAAAGTACCCGAATCGGAGTTGCTCCCATGGCTTTGGCAGCTTCAATAAATAATTCAGTTTTCACACTGGTGGTATGATTTCTCACCAAACGATAATATTGGGGAATATAGGAAATACTTAAAGCAATCGCTGCATTAAAAACACCTCTACCCACTACAAAAGCCAAGGTTACTGATAGTAATAATCCGGGTAATGTATAAACTGTGTCCATGATAAATAATAAAAATTTATCAACTTTTCCTCCCAAATAGCCGCTAATTAAACCTAATGGTACACCAATAATTAAACTTAAAGTGGTAGCAAGAATAACAACTTTAATAGCTGCTTGAGTACCAAATAAAGTACGAGAAAAAACATCATATCCTTGGCGATTTGTACCAAAAAAATGAGTTGCTCCCGGTGGTTCGTGAATGGGATTGATCAATGATTCCGTGGGATTTTGTATCCAGCCCCATTGTTGAAAATAAGGAACAAAAAGGGCGATTAAAACATAAGTAATAGTGATGATCATTCCAATTAACATTAAGTTAGTTGACAGACTAGGGCGAAAAAAACGAGTTAATTTGAGCTTTGAAGTTGTCATAAAGGGATCAGGATTAAGGGGGTTTTTCTATTTTACAAGCTGTCGGGATAATTTAGAAATTACCTTTACTACTGAGAATATCTAACAGATTTTTTGGTATAATAAGGTTATTCTTTAATTCTTTTTATAAAAATGTTTAATAAAGAAAAAGCTCGTAAATATATTCCCCTTGTTTCAGGTGTTTTTTTGATTGCTATGAGTATCTCTAGTTTAGCAGGAATGTTTGGTAGTACGTCGGTTCAACCTAACCCATCTTCTCAACAAGCATCCATGGAACAACAAATAGCTTCTCAAAAACGAGGTTATGAAATTGTTTTACAAAGAGAGCCAAATAACGAAATTGCATTAAGAGGTTTGGTAGAACTTGCGATTCAAGCTAATAATTTAACGGAGGCAATTCCTCCTTTAGAAAAATTAGTAAAATTAAATCCCAACTATCCTGAATATCAAACCCTTTTAACGGAAGTTAAAGCAAGAGCTAGTCAAACAAATCCACCAATTAATGATAACAAATCTCAAGGAAAGTGAAGTTTTATCTTGACCATTGAATGTGTAAAAACATTAAAATTAATTGTTTTATTTCAGAATAAATTACGCTTAATTTGTTTAAAGAGTTGCAAATTTACTTGTATTTGATGATTAATTTATGTTTCAGTGAAAAGTAAGATTATGTAATAACAGATATTTTACTCAATCAAAATTAATTTAGCTAAACATTGGGTATAAACTTTCTTTTTAAAAAGGAAAAAAACAAATTAATTTTGGTTTTGCGCCTCCTTTTTTTAAGGAACTAATTTTCAATAATTAGTTGGTTTAACCTTAAGTTTTTTTTGTTCCAAGTATTTATAACTAGAAAAATAAAAATCAATAGCTATTAATCTCGAAAATATTTTTGCCCGAAGTCTATAATAAAAAGAATCCCTAAAAAACTGTCTTAAATAACTATTTTATGCCCGATTTATTAGGTAAGATAAAAATAACAGATAGGCGATAATATTATGATGACAAAAAAATTAGACGATCGCAATCTTTCCCATCAGGGATTAACTTGGGAACAAGTTAAAATTAATAGGCAAAAATACGGTAGTAATATTATAACACCGCCAGAACGAGAGTCTTGGTGGCAATTGTACTTGGATAAATTTGCAGATCCAGTAATTCGTATCTTACTAATTGCGGCTTTTGTCTCAATTATGATCGGTTTTTTTGAACAGGAATATGCAGAAGCGATTGGCATTATTTTGGCGATTCTGTTAGCAACTACTTTAGCATTTATTAATGAATATCAAGCTTCTAAAGAGTTTGATATTTTAAACCAAGTCTATGATCAAGTTAAGGTAAAAGTTATCAGAGAAGGAGCTTTTACCACGATTTCACGTCAAGATTTAGTGGTAGGCGATCTTATTTATATTGAACAAGGGGAAGAAATTCCCGCTGATGCTTTAATTTTGGAAGCGGTATCTTTGCACATTGACCAATCGAAAATTACCGGTGAATGTGAACCTGTTTCTAAATTTAATCAAGAACAAACTACAGCACAACATTTAGAAAATTCTACCTATTCTCCTTACCATATTTATCGCGGTACAATTGTAGATCAAGGTCATGGTTTAGGTGAAATAATGGCGGTGGGAGATAGTACCGAAATCGGTAAAATTTCTGGTGCAATTAATACGGTTGAAAATGAACAAGAAACACCTTTAAATTTACAATTAGACAAGTTAAGTAAACTAATTGGTGTCATCGGGTTTGGGGTGGCTGTGTTAATTTTTACGGCTTTATTAGTCAGGAGTTTTTTGACAGGTGAATTAAGCCTTAATGTCGCTCAATGGTATTCTTTTGCTCTCTTAATTCTTAGTGTAATTGTAATTTTAATACCGATTTGGCTACCTATTGTAGAAGATGGTATTAGTTTTTTTAATTCTGAAGTTAATCTCACTGATAATTTATTAACAAATTGGTTAAATAGCAGTATTTTAACTGGATTAATACTATTATTGGGATTTGGTTTTGGCTATTCTTTAGACTTAATTTCCACTTTACCAACGGAAGTAATAAAATCATTAATTAACTATTTTATGGTAGCTGTAACAATTATTGTGGTTGCTGTACCTGAAGGATTAGCCATGAGTGTTACTCTTTCCCTTGCTTATAGTATGAAGAAAATGGCTGCTACTAATAATTTGGTCAGAAAAATGCACGCTTGCGAAACAATTGGCGCTGCTACTGTGATTTGTTCTGATAAAACAGGTACTCTAACTTGTAATCAAATGGGTATTAATCAAGCACATTTTCAATGTTTAGAATGTAATGTGATTAATGGTATTTGTGATTGTCAAGGTTTAGTGGCTGAAGCTATTGCTGCTAATAGTACAGCCGATTTAGAAATTAAAGCAAATCTGCCTCCTAGTGTCATTGGAAATGCGACGGAAGGAGCGTTATTATTGTGGTTAAATAGTTTAGGAGTCGAGTATATTTCCTATCGTAATCAGTTTCAAGCTATTTCTCAAATTACGTTTTCTTCTGAGAAAAAATATATGGGAACTTTAGGTTATTCTCCTGTTTTAGGAAGCCATATTCTCCATGTTAAAGGTGCTCCAGAAGTCATATTAAATCGCTGTACAAAAATATTAACTCCCGATGGAGTCGAAAAAATTACAGACAGAGAATCCATTTTAAAAAGTTTAAAATTATATCAAGAAAGAGGGATGAGAACTTTAGCATTTGCTTATGATCTTTTACCCGCAGGTGTTAAGGAAGCTGATGATTTAGAAGATTTAGATAATGAATTAATTTGGTTAGGTTATGTCGCAATAATCGATCCCTTAAGACAAGAAGTTCCCGAAGCAATTAATAGTTGTTTAAAAGCAGGAATTGCTGTAAAAGTAGTTACCGGAGATAGTCCCGAAACTGCTCAAGAAGTTGCCCGTCAAATTGGTTTATTAACAACAGAAGATTACCAAAATAATAAATATGTTTGTTTAACTGGTAAGGAATTTAATTTATTAAGTGAAAATGAGGTTAAAGAGGCTGTAAAATACTTAAAAGTTCTCTCCCGTGCTTGTCCTTTGGATAAGTTAAAATTGGTACAATTATTACAAGAAAATGGCGAAGTTGTAGCCGTTACTGGAGATGGTACAAATGACGCAGCAGCTTTGAAAAGAGCGCAAGTTGGTTTAGCCATGGGAAGTGGAACGGCGATCGCCAAGGAAGCCAGCGATATAATATTATTAGATGATTCCTTTGCTAGTATCGTCAATGCTGTAATTTGGGGGCGATCTTTATATCAAAATATCCAACGTTTTATCCTATTTCAATTAACAATAAATGTCGTCGCTTTAGGAATAGCATTTTTAGGGCCTTTTATGGGGATTGAATTGCCTTTAACTGTGACTCAAATGTTATGGGTTAATTTGATTATGGATACTTTTGCGGCGTTGGCTTTAGCAACAGAACCGCCCCATCTTCAAGTGATGGAAAATCCTCCCCGTAACCCCGAATCTTTCATAATTTCTAACACCATGGGCAAAAATATTGCGATTACTGGTTTAAGTTTACTCACATTTTTAGTCGGTTTTCTGTTATATTTGCGCCAAGATGGAGAGATGACAATTCGCGAATTATCCATCTTTTTTGCCGTTTTTGTACTATTACAATTTTGGAACTTATTTAATGCCCGTTGTTTAGGATTGACCCAGTCAGCATTAACAGGTTTATTTGAGAATCGAGCATTTGTGGCGATCGCCTCAACAATATTAGTGGGACAAATATTAATTATTCAGTTTGGCGGTAATATATTTAGAACAATTCCCTTATCTATAGGTGATTGGTTTTGGATCATTTCTAGTACCTCAATTATCCTCTGGATTGGTGAAATATACCGTTATTTGCAAAGAAAAATAGTTAGTTAATCAGAAATCCGATTTTTTATAAAAATCGGATTTCTAAATAATAATAATGTGACGATTTTTGTCTAACTTAATAATACCCTGACGTTGAAAATCGCCTAATAATCTTGTTACAGTTACCCGAGTAGTATTAATGGCATTAGCCAAATTTTGGTGGGTTAAACGCACATTTAAACGCACTCCAGAAGGCACTTTTTCGCCGATTTCCTGCTTTAATAAAGCTAACAATTCCAGTAATCTATCTTCGACTCTACGCATTCCCGAAATAGCTAATAAAGCTTCAGTTTGTCGCATTCTGGGAATAATTTGATGCAACACTTTATGGGTTAAATTTGGAACAGAATCAATCTCATTCCAAGGATACCATTTTAAATAGACTTCCGATAAAGCTTTAGCTTCACAAACTTCCAAATTTGTTAAATAACTACCAAAAAATACCCCCGGTTTTACCCAACCTAATAACACTTCCTCTCCCGTAATTGTAATACTGCTTAATTGTACAAAACCCTGATAAACTTCCCAAATTCCTCCCGAATTTAAAGATATTAGGTCCCCCTTTTCATATAAATGTAAGCGTTTTTCCTCGAGTAATTTTTCTGTGTAAAACTGTTTATTTTCCAAATAAGGTGATAACATGAGCCAAGAATTATCCTTAATATTCGATTTATTGTGATCTAGCTTACACTGAAAAAGTAAACAAAAGGTAATGATCAGATTAAACTTTAAATAGTAATTTTAGCCTATTTCTTCTGGCAGTATAATTGGAGTAAAATTACTATCATCTTTGATGGTGAGGATTTCCCTAAATTTAATCCTATTTTTGGTATTCAAAAAATAACTTTGTAAAATTTGCCATTGCTGCCATTTTTGGTAACGAATTTCTGTTAAATTACTTACTAAAGTAGGTAACTTTTTCTCTAATTCAAGTTCAAAAATATCCTCGAAAAATTCCGTTAACACAAAACTATCTTGTAAATCTCCTAATACAGCTTGAATTTCCTTAACTTGGTGTAGATATTCCTGATAATTATCGCCATAAAATTGAGTAAATAACTCCAAATTATAACGCAGTTTTTTGGCTTCTTTTCTTAAATCATGTAGCTTTTTACCGTCAGAAACTAATAAAAGTTCCACCTCATCTTGACTCAAATTTTCCTTAACTTTAAGCTGATATTCTTGAAATTGTGATCCTACCAACCACCCTTCATGTAAGAAAAAATGACTAATTTGTGGTAACAATAAATCTGGTAAAACTTCTTTGATATTTATTGCACCAATTTGTTGAAAATGAGGCGATTTTAACCAAGTTTTAAACCCTTTTTTAAGCTTTTTATAGGATTGGTCATCAATAATTTTTTCTACCTCATGAAAAGCGGACTTTCTGTTTTTAGTTAAGCGGGAAATGGCAATATTTAAACTATTTTGTTCCGTTTCAGGTAAAGTCGGTTGATAAATAGTTTTAAGAGTGTCTAATAAAACATCTAGATCTCGTAAATTACCTAAAATAAAAGCAATTTTGCCTACTTTTTTTTGAGATATTTCTGGAGGGAAAATCAAAGCAGAATCAAAACCTAAAAGAGCACTTCTAAGTCGTCGCATTCCTACCCGCATTTGATGTAATTCTTCCGAATCTTGGTCATCTAAAACAGCAGTTTCATGTTTAAGGATTTTCTGAAAGTGTTTAGCAATGGCTAAATATCCCCAATCTGCAAAAGTAATCGCTTGATCTTCTTGGGTAATCTTCATAATATTTACTAACTAAATAAATGATAATACAATTATAAACAAGAATAGGGAAAATAGGTTTATAAAATGGTTAAGCAATTATTATGCAGAACAATACAAATTATTTAACTACCTATAAATTGATTTAATATCTTGAAAAAACTGTTTTATTTCAATTAGTTTAATTTCCTTTTAAGTAAACCAAATAACCAGACTTAGTTAAGATTGAGCTGGATCAAATTAACACAATTTATGCCAAATATTTAAGATAAAATTTTCGAGGAATTTGTAGAGACTTAAATAATTAAATCTCTACCTTGAGGTTTAGTTAAATTAAGCTTTTAAAAGCGAAAAATACTATTTTAAAATTTTATTAACCTCCCTTGGCAAAACTAGCCATAACCAAAATAGATAATAAAATACCGGGGATAAGTAACACAACCAAGGTTAATAATTCGTTAGCAGGCATAAAAATCTTCAAACTCCTAAATGTCAACTTGCTATTTAATATAACAAATAATTAAGATACTTAGGAGTTAAAAATTAAGAGAAATTAATTAATAAACTATTCATTCATGTTTCTATAAGTAGCAACTGCGGAAGGAGAAATACGGTTTAAATAACGAAAAATCCAATATTTTAAAACCGTATCTAAAATAACAGGAAAAGTCGCAATAAATAGGAAGATAAATTGTCGATTTTCGGGAATACCTAAATGACGGGAGACTCCTTCTAGGATAATTTCCCAACCGTGGGGAGAGTGATAACCGACAAAAACATCAGTAAATAATATTATTAAAAAAGCTTTAGCAGAGTCACTTAAACCATAAACAAGATCATCAATAAATGATTTTAACACAACTATTTCCCTTCTACTAATAGCGATTACCCAAGCAAAAGCAAACAGAGATAATAAATCAGAAAATACATTTTCAAGGGCATTATGTCCTTCATTTCTAGCTTCTTCGACAATTTCTCCCGCTTTTTCCTTAACTTTTTCTTCGATTTCTTCTGAAGTTAAACTGGGAATTAAACCGATTAAACTTTTAATATGTAAGTTTTCTTCAAATATTTTTAATTCATGTAAGGCTTCTTCTTCTATGTCTTGATTGAGAAAGATTTGGGGGCTAGTTTCTGTGAGAAAATAATTTTCAACAATGGGAGCAACTAAAAATATTTTCGTAATTTGATGCACTAACAAAGGTACAATTATTAAAGTTAAAAGAAACTTAACCGAAACCGCAGTTTTACTGCGAGATTTTCTAAATTTTTTAACGACTTCTTCTTCTGATTCCCTAGATTCTGGATCAATTTCTTGTTTAATTTTACCAAAAGTTCTTAAAATTGAACGAGGTATAACTCCGGTTTTACTGGAATAGTTTTCCACTGGTTTTTGTGGATAATTATCATTTTTTGCTTTGCTGGAAATTATTGCCAATTTACTATCTTTCTGCTCATATTTTAAACAAATTTCATCAATAAATTTCAATTTTTCTAAAGCAATTCTTTCAGCTTCCGTAAGGTCTTCTTCAAATACTCCCGTATTAGATTGGGATAAACGCCGAAAATAATTCGTCATTTTAAATTGGTTTAATTTCATTTTAACAGTACCTAAATACTGTTCAACTTCCCCAACAAAATAATCATGAACACTGGGTGAATATTCAGAATATTCCTCGGAAACTTGTCGGCCTTTGAAATGTTTAGTTTCAATATTTTTAATCATTAAAGCTGCTTTATATGCTTGATCTAATGCCCGATCTGGTGTACTGGAAAGCCATCCCATTCCTGAATTTAATATATCTTTAAATTTCATAGTTCAAATATTCAAAAAATAATTATAATTATAGTTACAATTTATAAAATATTGCTACCACATCTTAACAAAATCAAGGAGAATAAATTATTTTGTCACCAATTTGGATAGAAGGAACAACTAGAACAGGGAAAACTACACGATTAATACAGCAGTTTTCTGATTTTTTCGATTCTCATAATTCGGCTTTTACCCTAGTTTTTGCCGCCAACAATCAGAATCGTCATCAATTAGCCGACAAATTAGCCCAAAAAATTAAAGGCAAATCAGCCATTATTTGTAAGACTCCCCTCGGTTTTTTTCAAGATGAAATTACGCTTTTTTGGCCTTTATTATGCCAAGAATTACAGATTAAAGCACAATTTCTGATTTGTTTGCGACCCGAAACTGAACAGGAATTAGCGACCAAATTATGGCAAAATCAGCTAAAAAATGCCGAATTACCCGGTCTTAATCGGGAGCGACTCGTCCGCAATATTTTGGACTTATTACAATTAGCTGGAGCTAGTGGAGTTAAATTAGATCAAATTCCCACCCGATTAGAGCATGGTTTAGGTATTTTTCAATTATCCCCTGAGCATAATTATCGTCAAATTTACGCAGAATGGGGTAAAATGATTGAAAATTGGGCATCATGGTGTTTAAATCACGGTTTTGTTACCTATGGTTTAATTTATTACCTCTATGACCAGTTTTTACTCCCAAATGTCTTATATCAGCAATATTTAAGCGAGAAATATGAGGCGATTTTTGCTGATGATTTAGACGATTATCCAGCGATCGCCCGTCATTTTTTTGAGTTTCTGCTCGACAACTCAAAGTTTGGTGTTTTTACCTATAACCCTAACGGTCAAATTCGTTTAGGAATCAATGCAGATCCAGAATATTTAAAAAACATCGCCAACCGTTGTAAAATCGAGAAATTAAGAGAAGATAGACCGTTAATTGACACAGCAGTTAAATTACTGACAAATTTCGACTATAACGACAGTTTACCCGACTCCATCGTCCAAATTAAGGCCATTACCCGAGCTACTTTATTGAGAAAAGTTAGCCAATTTATCGTCGATTCTGTCAGCAAAGGCGACTTGGCTGCTGGTGAAATTGCCATCATAGCTCCTGGTTTAGATGCGATCGCACGCTATAGTTTGCTGGAAATACTGTCGTCTCAGGGTGTCCCGATTACACCCTTAAATGAGCAACGACCCCTAGTCAGTTATGCCCATATTCGCGCTTTATTGACCCTATTGTGCCTAATTTACCCAAATTTAGCTCATTTAGCCCCCCCCGACACCGTGAGGGAAATGCTGATTATTTTGAGTCAAAAACCCGACCAAAACGGGAATTTAATTGCCGAAATTGACCCTGTGCGCGCTGGTTTACTGATAGATCATTGTCAGCCGCTTTTAGATTTTGAAACCAATTTTCCCCGTTGGGACAGATTGGGATATAAAGCAAGCAGGGTATATCAAGAAATTTGTCAATGGCTTAAAGAGACTAAAAATCTTCAAGAAAAAACCACACCTCTGAATATATTAGACAAGGCCATCAAGGACTTTTATGATAATGGTAAATATTTCAATAGCGCTGAACTTTCCGCCCTACGAGAATTGATGGAAACAGCGCAGCATTACTGGGAAGTGAATCAACGACAAGGGGAAAATGGGGAAATTGTCGGAAATTTTGTCCAACTTTTGCAGCGAGAAGCAATTACCTCAAATCCAAGGCCAGTGGGCATTTTTGGCAAAAGCAAGGATTCGATCACCTTGGCAACAGTATTTCAATATCGTCAGGAGCGAACCTGTCACCGTTGGCTTTTTTTACTAGATACTAATTCTCGATTATGGGAAAAAGGAGGAGCCGCCAACTTGTTTGCTGCACCAATATTCTTGCAAAATTGGGATGGCAAACCTTTAACACCAGAGGATAATGAGAAAATGAACGAAGAAAGATTAATTAGAATTATCAAGGATTTACTATCAAGATCTACAGAAAAAGTTTACTTATGTCATAGTTTTTTAGACATTAATGGAAGTGAACAAATAGCAGGTTTATCACCCTTAATTTATGCAGCAAAAGACTATCAGGAATTTCAGGATTTTCAGGATTAATTTTTACTTTTTTAGTTTATTAATGGCCAATATTTTGGCTTATTTTATGAAAATTGTCGGCGATACTATGCTATTTTAGTAATAAATTATGACAATTTTTTAATCAAAGATAGGTGAATAATGACAACACAATTAATTCCAGCAGATTTAGACAAATTAAATCAATTAGATTTAGAACAACCAAGAAACGAGCATTTATTTACTCTTCCTGAGGGTCTAACCAACT
The DNA here is from genome assembly GCA_011391125.1 of Synechococcales cyanobacterium S06. Classification (GTDB taxonomy): domain Bacteria; phylum Cyanobacteriota; class Cyanobacteriia; order Cyanobacteriales; family JAABRE01; genus JAABRE01. The sequence continues at coordinate 63,999 of JAABRE010000009.1, read as the reverse complement.
GGTTGATTAATAATATTATTAACAAGAAACAACCAGAACATATCTACATTTTGTATGTGATGATTAATATTTTTCTCACTTCGATTCCTCTGGGGATTTCCTTGTATTTTTTAGAGGGTAAAATACCGAATATTTTTATCTATTGTATTGGTAGTTTTTATCTGATTTTTAATATTATAGTTTATACGCGGTCTTTTATTCTTGCACTGCATTATTCTACCCATACACCCATTTTCAATAAAAAATGGCGCTTTCTCAAACATATTAATACCACATTTTTATGCGCTTTTTTTGGTATTCCTCCCTTGATGTATTATGCTCATCATTTGGCAATGCACCATTCTGAGAATAATATGGCCCCCCATGATGTTAGTTCAACTATGGGTTATCAAAGGGATTCTAAACGAGAACATTTGAAATATATGTTGCGATTTGCTTTGTTTATTTGGTTTGAACTTCCTTATCATTTAATTCTCAAAAAACGTTATAAAGCTGCTTTGCATTCTATCATTGGAGAAGTCTTATTTTTTACTATTATAGCTGGACTTTTTGCCTTAAAACCGATTACTACATTGTTCGTTTTTATCTTACCCACATTAATAATGTCTTTTGCTTTAATGGAAGGAAATTGGAAACAACATATTTTTGTTGATCCGGATGAACCTAACAATAATTATCGCTCAACTTTTGCTTGTATTAATAATCGTGGTAACTCTTTAAACTTTAACGATGGTTATCACATTGAACACCATGAAAACCCCGGAATTCCTTGGTTTTCCCTACCCAAATATTTCCAACAACAACTTCCTAATTATATCAAAAATGATGGATTTATTTTTACTGGTCTTAGTTCTGGTCAAGTTGGAAACTTAGTGTTAAATGGCAAGTTAGAAGAATTAGCCGATCACTATGTTAATATTGGCCAAAAACAAAGAACAAAAGCAGAATTAGTGGAGGAATTTAAACGAAGATTACAAAAAATTCCCGCAAATTCTAATCAGTAATTCACAGAAAATTATGGGGGATTAAAAAATATGATCATACTCAATAATTTGATTGTGTATTTCTGTTTCGGTTTTTGTTCCCTCTATTTTTAGCAAATTTCCTTGATAATTGGCAAAAATTTTGAGATAATTTTCCCTAACTTTGGTTAACTTAGCTTGATTTTCATAAACTTCTTTTAAGGAACGATCTTTGATTCTTTCTAGGGAGATTTCTACCGGTAAATCTAAGTAGATAACTAAGTCAGGTTGGGGGAATTTCTCGTTTAAAGTTTCGACTAATTGCCATTCTTTAGCTGTATTGCAATTATAGGCCAATGAGGAGAAATAATAACGGGTACTAATTACGTAATAACCATCTTTAATTAACTTAAATACCCCGTTTTTTTCGTTATATAAATGGTCATATCGATCAGCGGCAAAAAGATAGGCCATCTGTTCATCGAAATTTTGATTCTTATGATTAATTAGCTCCTTATTTTGGAGAATACTCCTCACAAATTTGCCAATTATTCCCTCGGAAGGTTCTGGACTTACGATCGCCTTTTCACCTTTTCCTAACAGATATTCCTTTAAAAGTTCAGATTGAGTAGTAGTTCCTGAACCGTCAATTCCTTCAATTACAATAAATTTGGTCATTTTTTTCGCCAATTAAACCACGTTTCAAATAAACTAAGTAGATTTTTATTATTTTTTAATAATTGTATTTTGGCGGAAAGAGCAGCTTTGCTAATAATTGCACTATTAGTAAAATAGGGATAATAAAAATTAGCTAATTGGGGCAGCTTGATATTTTGTGCCATAGCAAAAGCGAGTGCTCCAATAATTTCTGCGGCCTTTTCTCCGACCATAACACAACCTAAAATTGTACCATCATTAAGGAAAATTATCTTACAAAAACCGCTATTTTGGTTAGTAAATTGATGGTTAGGAAGGTGTTTAAAATATTCACAAATAACTTGAACATTTTTACCATGATAGTATTTGGCTTGGTCTTCAGACAAACCAACTTGAGCTAAATTGGGGTTAGTAAAAACTGTAACAGGGAGACAATTATAATTAACCTTAAATAAGGGAAAAAAGAGAGCATTTTTTACCGCAATATCGGCTTCAGATTCAGCAATATTGGTTTGAGAATAACCTCCGAGAATATCACCACAAACATAAAGATTAGGATTAGTAGTTTGTAATTTATTATTAACAAGAGGAAAACCAGACTGATTAAATTTTACTCCCCAAGATTCCAGGTTTAAATTGGTTAAATTTGGTTGATAATTTTGCGCTAAAATCACCTCATCGACTTGAATAACTTGATTACCAATTTGAAGCCATTTTTGCTGGTCAATTTGTTTAATCTGTGTCCAAGGAGACTCGGTAAAAATGTTTATTCCCTCGGTTTCTAAGTGACATTGAAGTAAAAAAGATGCTTGAAAATCTAGGTAAGGTAAAAGCCTTTTTTCCCGTAAAATTAAGTTAACATTTTTACCTAATTTTGCCAATAATTGGCTTAATTCGATTGATTGGGGATTGTTTCCAATAAGGGCTAAATTCTGGGGTAAATTAGTTAAATCAGACTGACAAAAATGATCTAAAATTAGACAACCAATTTGCTCTAAATCAGGAATATTAGGAAGGACAATTTTCGCACCAGTTGCAATTAAATAACTGCGGGATTTTAGCTTTCTATTATTAACAAGAAATACAGGGTTAGGTTTAGCAATAAACTCACCGTCACCGAGAATAACATCGACTCCCAAACAACCTAAATGTTGATTTATGTCTAAGGTGCAGCCTCGTTTGAAAAGCCTTTCAGATACTCTCAAATTAGCTTTTACGTCGCTAAAAACTAAAGCGACACGAGATTTGAGGTGAACTGCTTTTGAAGCTGCGTAAATCGCCTCTATTGTATTACCAATAATAACTAAATCGTAGTCAAATTTCATAATAAATAAGTCGTAATTTTGTCGGATCGCCAATTATTTTAATCTTTAATAGTTAAATCTCATAAAATTTTCCACCTTATTTTAAAAGACCTGATAATATTTGATAAATTAAACGAAATATGGTGGCGATCGCCACACAAAAAAGGGCAACAAAAAGAGGAATAATAATTAAGTAAAATAGGGGTAATTTGTAAGTAAGTAAAATCTCATGTAAAAGAGGAATAAACCAAATTATGGCGAAACTAATGGAAGCAATTACAATTAAGTCTATTTTTTCAATTATGCGAAAATAAAGAGCAGTTATGATTAAGAGAAAACTAATAGCTCCTAACACAAAAGATAACTGTAGATTCGGTAAAATACTAGCAAAAATAATTGATAATAAAGTAGTTTCAAAACCGGTAAAGGCAGCATTTCCTAGAAATTGGATGACTGAAATAGGTGTTTTTTGTGGTTTAGGAGGAGCAGGTTTAGGTAGGGGTGAATGTCCCTTCTCCCCTACAGGTGTTTGTATTACCGTTGATGAAGATGTGAGAGGAGGAGAAACCAGACAATTAAGGACTTCTTGGGCCGTCTGAAACCGGTCTGCTGGAGAAGATTGCAACATTTGATTCAGGATGTTGGTGAGGCGATCGCCTAGTTTCGGAGCGAATTGTTGCCATTTCCATCTATTATTATAGGTGTCATACAAATCTTGACTAGATTTACCTGTAAGTAAAATAACACAAGTTGCGGCCAAAGCATAAAGGTCAGTACAGGGGTAAACCTGAGTACCGGCCATTTGTTCAGGGGGTGCAAAACCTTGGGAATAAATACCAGTGGAGGGAGTCAAGGGGTTATTGCCGGGATTATTGGCGATTTCTTTAACAGCGCCAAAATCGAGTAGATATAAAATGCCCTGTTTATCCCGCATAATATTAGAAGGTTTTATATCACGATGAATTGAGTTATTTTCGTGAACAAATTTAAGTACAGGTAACAGTGACTGTAAGATTTCTAATATTTCTGATTCGGTAAAAGTTCCCTTTTTTGCTAACTCATGTTCTAAATCTTCACCGTCAATAAATTGTTGTACTAAATAAAAGAATTGCTCTTGTTGATTACTATTAATCTTGTTAATAACTAAGGGAAAATAGGCATATAAATCAGGAATTTGAGAATTTTTACTACCTAATTTTTCTAAAACCAAAGCTTCCCTTTCAAATAACTTCAAGGCAATTTCTAACTGTTGTGATGATAAATTCCCCGCAGGTTGAAACTGTTTAACGACACAATTTCTGAGAGTTGGAGTATAACGATCACAAGCTAAATAAGCGGCTCCAAATCCTCCTTGACCTAACAGTTTAGAAGGCAAATATCGCCCTGCCAAAATTAAGGGCATTCCGCAGGTGGTACAATATTTTTGCTGTGCAGTTTGTAAATTAAAAGGCTGGTCTAAATCAGGAAAATAATTATGAGGACGATCACAACCCGGACGAGTACAAATAATTTCCATGTCAATAGTTGATAGTTGATAGTTGATAGTTGATAGTTGGTAAAAATTATTTATATTTATAATTCCAGACTTATCAATCAACAATTAATTGTCCATTATTAATTATTCTTCTTCATCATTTTCAATTTCTAAGGGAGGTGCTTCGGGGAATTCGCCAATAAAAGAAGCGGGATCAGTGGTCCCAAATTGAGGGAGAATTTCCTTAATAAAAGCTTCGGCGGCCTTAGAACGATAACGGTTAGGATTAATAATGACGTTAAGTGTGCGTATAATTTGCACTCCTTCAATCTTAGCATGGTGTAATAATCCCATTTCTAGCTCTTTTTCGATGGCCGTGGTGGAGACAAAAGCTGCTCCTAACCCTGATTGAACAGCATTTTTAATCGCTTCAATGGAATTGAGTTCCATTTCAATGGACAATCTACTGGTATCAATTTCAAAACGGGTGAGAACTTGATCAATAACTTTGCGAATGGTGGATTGGGAATCGAGAGTGATAAAATCTAATTTGTAGAGATTTTCCTTATCGATGGCGGTTTCTTGGACGAGGGGATGATTGACGGGCAAAATGAGTGCTAGTTCATCTTCAGCGTAGGGGATAATATCAAGGATATCGTGGAGATCGCTGGGGACTTCACCACCAATAATTGCTAAATCAACTTGACCATTTGCTACAGCCCAAGAAGTACGACGGGTGGAATGTACTTGCAACTGGATGGCAACTTCCGGGTATTTTTCCCGAAATAAACCCATCATTCGCGGTAGGAGATAAGTTCCGGTGGTTTGTGAAGCTCCTACAATCAATGTGCCTCCTTGAAGGTTTTGTAAATCTTCGATGGAGCGACAGGTTTCCTGACACAAACTGAGGATTTTTTCTCCATAATCGAGGAGTAAATGACCCGCTTCGGTAAGTTGGGCTTTTCTTCCGCCGCGATCAAAAAGGGGTACGCTGATCTGTTTTTCTAGGTTTTGAATTTGTAAACTAATCGCTGGTTGAGAAACAAATAAACTATCGGCGGCTCGTTTGAAACTACCCTCAAGGGCGATCGCTCTGAGGATGCGGAGTTGATCTAGGGTAAAGGGAATATCTGTCATCTTTTTTTTTGCGGTAAGGGGTGATTAAATAAAAAACTCGACTCAATTCATTGATACCATGTACTGTTACTAAAAATCGCTCTTAATTTATTATCTATGGAACTAAATTCGTTAACTTTAAGCCATATCATCATTTTAGGGCTTCTGCTCGTCTTTGCAATTGTTCACAGTGGTTTAGCTGCTGCAAGAATGTGGGGTGAAAGCATCATTGGTGCTAGATTATATCGCATTTTGTTTGCTTTGGTTAGTATTCCTTTGGCTACTATTCTGATTATCTACTTTTTTAATCACCGTTACGACGGTTTAATTTTATGGCAAGTGCAAGATATTCCTGTCATCAAAACTCTGGTTTGGGTTTTGTCGGCGATTTCTTTTATTTTTCTTTATCCTTCAACTTTTAATTTACTGGAAATTGCCGCCGTCGCCAAACCCCAAGTGCATCTTTACGAAACCGGCATTATTCGCATTAGTCGTCATCCCCAAATGGTGGGACAAGTTATTTGGTGTATTGCCCATACTCTCTGGATTGGCAGCACTTTTATGATTGTTACCTCGCTTGGCTTGATTGCTCATCACTTGTTTGCGGTTTGGCATGGCGATCGACGTTTAGAAAAGCGTTACGGTGAAGCATTTTTGAAGGTTAAGGATCGAACTTCGGTCATCCCTTTTGTAGCAGTTTTAGACGGCCGTCAAACTTTACAACCAGGAGAGTTTCTTAAACCTGCTTATATTGGCGTAACAGCCTTTATTTTTCTCCTTTGGTATGGTCACCCTTGGTTAATGGAAATGACCAGTAAAGTTAATTGGTAATTAACAATTATAGTGATTCCAATTAAGATTAAAACAGTTGAAAAATAGGTTCGTAGTTGCGCTTTAGCGCTTCTTAGGACTAAAGTCCAACAACAAACTAAAAACTTTTGTTTAATTTTTATTTGGAATTACTATAACAATAATTAACAATTAACAATTGTTAATTATTAACTAATAGAAAAAATCAGATTAGAAATAAAAGAAATTAAAGTTTCCACTCAAATTTTAGCAAATTGTTTTAACAGGTTAATGGTCGAAAAATTTAAAAGTAAATAAATTCGATTTTTTGTTGTTAGATAATTGGATACCTTATTTAAGATGATGGGTAACGCTGCGACTCAAAAGTTATTTGTTTTTTATCAAAATAAATCTCGCTCCTATCTACCAAGGATAAGTATTTTTGATTACAAAAAAAGGGAAAAATAGAGTTTTAAAAGGTAATTAATAATTAATATTTTTTAACTATCCATTATCAATAATTCTGATTATAGCATTTTTAGTTTACATTTTACTTCTCTTTCCCCCTCTCCCCTTCGGATGAGGGGGGTAGGGGGGTGAGGGGGTATATAACACTTAATCGGAAAGTGCTATATCTCAAGAATTAAATATCTAAATTGGGAAAATTGATGAGCTTAAACAAGGATATTTAACCAGATAATAAATTAAATTTAATCTCCTAATTGTAATATTTTTATGGTATTTAGTGAGCGAATAAAAAAATATAATTAAATTTATGTTAGATAATATTATCCCAGATGTAACCACAACTTTAGAAGAATTACCCTTAGACAATTATCGTGTTGATGCTACTATTTTAACTCAAGTAGTGGAACAACACTTAATCCAAAATCCTCAGATATTAGGAGTTTTTATAACCGAGAATAATCAAGTAATTGGTATTAAGTCTCGAAGACAATTTTTTGAGCAATTAAGTAAACAATATAGTCGAGATCTCTATAGTTTACGACCTATTAAAATCATGATCGATCGCCAAGATGAACCATTATTGAAAATCCCCTTTTCTAGCCATATTACTGAGGCCGTAAAATTGGCTTTAAATCGTTCTAATAATGTGCTTTATGAACCGATTATTATTACAAAAAAGGACGAAGAAATGGGACTTTTAGAAGTTAGTCTTTTGATTTTAGCTCAAGCTCAAATTTTTGCCAAAATTAATGACAAATTAATTGAACAAGAAAATGATTTGAAACAATATGCCCACAAAATTGAACAAGAAAGAGAAAAAGTTAAAGCCTACGCTCAAGAGTTAGAAAGTCAACAAATTCAGTTACAGCAAAGAAACGAATTATTACAAATTCAGACGGAACAATTACAACTACAAACGGAAGAATTAGCAGCTAAAAGTGAAAAAATTACGAACTTAAATAACCGATTTTCTGAAGTAAGTATATTAGTTTCTCGAGAAGGAAAAAAGACTTTTTTTGCTTTAGCTAAAAGTGTGGAATCTATTATTTTATTTACCGAGAAAATTAATGAAATTGGTTCTGATTTTAATAGTAAATTCAGACTGGTTGACCAAGCTACCAATCTGATTACTAAAATTAATAAAAGAGTGGAAAAATTATCTTTTCAATCGTCAATTATGGCGGCTAATTTTCCCGATCATGATGAAAGAAAAACTCCTTTTACTCTTATTGCTAATGAAATTCAAAAATTAAGTAACTCGATCGCCGAAGCAAATACAACGGTGAATAATATTGCTGAAGAATTAAAGCCACAAATTAATATTTTAGTGAAAACGGCCACGGAAAATAAAGAGGTTGTGGGAATGTTATCTCGTAATTCTCAAAAGACCGAAATCGCTTTAACTAATTTAGCCGAAATTCTCGAACAAAAAGACGAATTATTAATTTAGCGACTACTCACAGATTCCGTCATATTGGTCGGTGGAATGACATGACTGGTTTTTAACACATTAACCGCTTTTTTATATTGAGGGTCTTCTGGAGTTGCGATTAAATCAGGGTTTTTGCTTAAACGAAGACGATCATCTCTGGTTAAATCTTGAGCAATATTCGGAGTAATGCCTTTGTGATCAATGTTGATTCCACTGGGTGGATAATAACGGGACATGGTCACCGCTAAACCTGAACCATCAGACAACGAATGCAAAGATTGGACGACACCTTTGCCAAAAGTGGTTGTACCCACGATGGTAGCGCGTTTATTGTCTTTGAGCGCACCGGTCAAAATTTCGCTGGCACTTGCGGAATTTTCATCAACTAACACCACTAAAGGTAAATCCGTCAGAGCGGTATTATTGGCGGAAAATTCCCGATCGCCACCTTTACGGTCAACAGTACGAACAATCAAACCAGTTGGCATCCACATCCTAGCAATATCCACACTTGCGAATAACAAACCTCCAGGATTGCCTCGTAGATCTAAGACAAAAGCGGAAATTTTGTCCTGGCTCATTTCCTCAATCGCCTTTTGCATTTGTTCAGCAGCATGGGCGGTAAATTCATCTAATTTAATATAACCAAGACGGAGGCCATCTTCTTCTTTGACGGAATAACTAAGAGAAGGAAGTTCAATTTGTGCGCGGGTTAAAGTTACCGGAAAAGGTTTATTTTGAACGCGAGAAATTTCCAAGACAATTTCAGTACCGATTTCACCGCGCATAGCTTCGGAAGCTTGTTCTAGGGACATTAAAGCAGTAGATTGATCATTAATCTTGGTAATTTGATCCCCTGACTTTAAACCAGCAACTTCCGCCGGAGATTTAGGTACAGCATCAACCACCGTTAAAACACCCGTATTTTTATCAATTTCAATTCTGACACCGACCCCAGAAAGTTCCCCCGAAGTTTGGCTGGTTAAGTCACTAAAGGCCTCTGGGTCTAAAAAACGAGTGTATTTATCGCCTAATTTTTTTAAAGAGTCACGAATGGCATTATAAGCTTCTTGATTATTACTATAATTACGACTGAGTAATTCTTCTCTGGTTTTGAGCCAATCAGTATGATTAAAGTCCCGATCTACAAATTCACTATTAACAATTTGCCAAACTTCGTCGACTACATTTTTCGGACTATTTTCGATACCTTTTTTTACTTCACTATTAACAGGGGAAATCAGCAAGGAACTGCTAGTTAAAGCAACGAAAAGACCAACGGGAATAGTATTTTGACGAATTTTGGTCAATGTTGCGCTCAAGAGATGTATGATCTGTTTATTCATGGGAGAGAATGGGTAAAGATAAAAGCTAGGGAGTGTTGGGGGAAAAGAAGTAAAAAGTAAAAAGTAAGCAAAAACTTGTTACCGATTAACTATTACTTTAATGATAATTTGATCTTTCTAAATGGCGAATTAATTGATTATTATTTAGATGTTCTTGTCTTCTTGTGATTAATCAATTAGACAAACATTGATCTAATTTTTAATACTCTTATTCTACTCATAACTACATAATTTATGCTTTAATTTTCGGATTTTTTGTCCTTAATTTTACTTTTTTTTAAGATTACCAAGAAAACTGGGTAAAAAGTCACCCCTTGGTAGGGGGAACCCTTGTGGTTACCCTCCCCAATCATCGGGGATGAATAAGGATTACCGTGTCAAGGTGGTGTAGGGGCGAACGGCCGTTCGCCCCTACGCGCAACAACGAACCATTAAGGGTTTACTAGGATTTTTGACGAAATTAACCCTTCAAACAGTTTTCTCCCGTCTATGGCTCTTAAACTGGGGTCTGAAGCCCTTTCTGGATGCGGCATCATCCCTAACACGTTGCCTGTTTTATTCATAATCCCCGCAATGTTATTTAGTGAACCGTTGGGGTTACTATCATCCGTAATTTCTCCCGTTGAATTACAATACCTAAATAACACTTGACCATTATCCTCAATATCTTTGAGGGTGTCGTCATCGGCATAATAACGACCTTCTCCGTGGGCGAGGGGAAGGGTAATTACCTCTTTTTCTGAGTATAATTGAGTCCAGACTGAGTCCTTTCTTTCTACCAGCAAAGGCTGGCGATCGCAAATGAAGTGTAAATCACGGTTTCTGATTAAAGCACCTGGTAATAAGTGACTTTCCGTCAAAACTTGAAAACCGTTACAAATCCCCAACACATATTTTCCCTTGTTTGCGTGTTCGACCACACTCCGCATTACGGGTGAAAAACGGGCGATCGCACCACAGCGTAAATAATCACCATAGCTAAACCCTCCCGGAATCACCACCACATCGACATCTGAGAGGTCCGTTTCTTGATGCCAAATCATTCTAGTTGGCTGCTTTAACAGACCTTCGGTGACCATGGCCACATCGCGATCGCAATTTGAGCCAGGGAAAACAATAATACCAAATTTCATAATTATACAGCAGTTAATTCAAAACGATAATTTTCAATCACGGGATTAGCCAAAAGTTGATCGCACATTTCATCTAATTGCTGACGAGCTTGATCTTCCGATTCGGCAGTGATACTAAGTTCAATATACTTGCCAATTCTAATAGAATCAACACCATGATAACCCAACTGTTGCGCACCTGATTGAACAGCTACTCCAGCAGGGTCTAAAACAGAAGGTCTGAGAGTCACATAAATACGCGAATTGAATAACATTTTGATCACTTTCCTAAACTTTAAATTCATTATCAATTGTTAACTGTCAATTGTCAATTATTAATGGAAAAAGTAATAGACATTGCCGCCAATAAACTGGTATCAAGAGAGCGAGAATTTGGGTTATATTGAGCATAAATTCCGCGACTACCCTGATCGACATCTTTCAAAAGATTATCCACAGTTTCAGTGGAATCATTATCTTTTAAAGTTACAGGAGTTCCACCCCTTTGACCACCCCGAGAAGCAATTCCCTGTAAAGTTTTTAAAGCATCGGTTAAAGGTGAAACACTAGCAATTATTAAAACTTCCACAATCCCTAAAGGAGGTCCTATTCTTAAACTAAATTGATCACCTTTATTACCATCCGGAATAATTCTAGTTTCCCCAGATTTGACAACACTATTATTATTATCCGTTAAAGTATTGGGGAAAATAATATTAATTGTGCCATCAGAATCGATTACTATTACTGTGACAAATAAATCCTGTTTTTCATTATTAGTAATATTAAATTCGATCAAAGAATTAACTTTTACTTGGGGAATATTACTATTACCATTTTTAATTAAACCTGAAAATAAAGCTTCCGGAGCTTTGTTGTCCGTAGCATTAATTCCTCCTCTCACCGTAAAATTTTTCGCTACTAACTCCCCATTTTTCAGTTTCATTGTTGCCAAAACATTAAGTTTTGATGAATCAGAATTTAAGGTTAATTTTATTAATCTAGCAGCCAATAATGAGCGTAATTTTGTTTTTAAACGGGTTAAAGCATCGGTTAAATTTTCTCCACTATTGCCAAAGGAATCCGGGATTAAATCTAAACCTTGTCCATATAAACCAAAACTTCCTACAGCTGGAATATTTTCGGTTTGATTTTGGCTTAATTCTTGGGATAATTCCGGAGTCATTTTTCCGAAAATATAATGAACTTCACCCTGACCTAAAGGTAAAAATTCTAACCTTTCAATACCGACCAAATTTTTCAAATTCGTAGTATTTTCACCTTTTAAAGAGTCATCTAAACCTATTTTTAAGCGAAAATCATCAGCAATAATTCTTGCTTGTTCTTGTAATAATAAACCCCTTTGTACCTGACCATCACTTTTAACAATTTTACCCCTACCTTTTACCCCATTTCTATCTGTTAATTCCACTAAACCTTGGACTTTTCCCTGTTTATTTATTAAAGCAAATCTTGCACCCTGATTAAAAGCAGCAAAGGATTGGGGTGCTATTCCACCTAACCATAATTCCACTTCATTCCCTTGAATCTCGGTAACTACAGCTTCTGCTGGCGGCACTTGTTTATTCAGGAAATACACTGGTTGTTGGGGGGAATTTCCTTTATATTCATATTCTGGGACTTGTTTACTACTAGAAATTGCGGTAGTATTAGTAGCTAAAGTCGTAATCACATTACCCATATTTTGGTTACTCGCTTCCTGCCATAAATATTGAGTCATCACATAACTAAAAGCTCCTGCATAAAATCCATTGAAAGGAGCGTCAGCAGCATATTGTTTCTCACCTGCTGAAGCAATAACCACCCCTTTAGCCACACCTTGTTGGCGTTTAGATTCAAACTGGTCGGGTGACATTTGTAAACGGGTTAACCACTGTTGTTGATAGGCAAATTCTTCATTGCTGGGATAATCTCCTAATTCAGTAATAGATCTTATTTTTAAATTACCTCGTTTTCCGCCTCCAGAGTGACAACTATCTAAGACAACGGTGACATTTTCTGTAGGTAAAGCCGACATCAATAAAAACAGAGTTTTCCCCATAATATCAGAGACAGTTCTTTGTCCTCCCACGTTATTTATTTGTCGATCTAGGGGAACTAAGGTACTATTTTTTTTACCTGAATTATTAATATCCACTATTCTTGAACCATGACCCGAATAATGGAATACTACCACATCTTCTGGTTTTGCTTGCTTAATTAAATGTTCCTCAAATGCTTGTAAAATACCGTTACGAGTTGGTTTTATTTCTGAGTCATCACTAACTATTAATATATCTTGGGGATTAAAACCATAGCGATGGATTAATAATTCCTTTTGCAAATAAACATCGGTAATACAACCTGAAAGCGGATATTTTTCATAATTATTGATACCAACCAACAATGCTAATTTTCGAGGGGTATTTTGGGCGATAGCTTTTGCATATTGTAAACCTTTTTTTTCGATTTGAAACTGACTTAAACCCAAGGTGGCTAAAGTCGAACCTAAAGTTAACTGAACAAAATTACGACGTTTCATAGAGAATTAACAATTAGAAAGTATTTGTCAAATAAATCGTCAAAAAGTTTAAAGATTTACCACTTTCTTGTATATTATAATTTGATTTTAGCTTAGATTAACTCTTAAAAAAGGGATAATTAAACCTTCTGTTTTTAGATCACTAATTTTTAGCAAAAATCCGAACACAGCAATTAATCAAATTGTGACTAATTTAAGGTTTTTTTCTTAATTATTTTGAATGAGAATTTTTCTGAGTGAATCCGATTAGTGTTAAAATGTAAATAGTTATTATTAGAATAGCTACAATCCTAGCTATAAGAGGTCAATACCATGCTAGAAAAATTAATCTTATATTTTGTCGAGAAAACAAAAGGTTACATAACTAAAACTCAGTTGGTAAAATTCTTATATTTAGCGGATTTATATGCTGTTAAATGGACAGGAAAACAGTTAACTGAACTAGATTGGCGTTTCTATAAACATGGGCCTTGGCATGAAGAAATAGACGCTGTTTTAAATAGTTTAAAACAAAATAATCAGCTTTGTGAAGTTTCCTCTGGAAATACTCGGTTAATTAAATTAACTAATATTAATTATCCGGGAGATTTTCAATTTTCAGAAAGTCTTGAATTAATGTTAGATAATATTAGAAAAGAATGGGCCGGAGCGGGTAATGATAAATTCAATGATTTATTGAATTATGTATATCAAACTGAACCAATGAAAGAGGCAATCTCTAAATATAAACCAGAGCAAAAAGCTCAACTTAATCTTCAATTAGAACGTGAAAAATTGCTGTTAGAATTAGGAGTATAGAGTGGCTGGAAAACGACCAAAATTAGGATGGATTTATATGATTAATCCTCATTTAGTTTCTTTACGATGTCAAAAAGGACACCAACATATTTATAATCTTAATGCTCCTGGTGAAGTTATTTGTAAAACAGATTTTTGTGATTTAACTATTAATTCTAGTCGAGTTTTAAGGGGATTTCATCCTTATATTGTGTGGGAAAATAATGAGTTTAAAGAAAATACTAATTATCTGCAAACTTTTACTGTAATTCCTTTAACTTCTCAAGATACATTTGCTGGTTTACCTACCACTTATCCCATCACAACAAATCAAAAAAATGGACTTTCAAATAAGTCTTATGCTTTAGTTAATCAAATTTGTACTGTAGATGGTAATTGTTTTAAAGATAACTTGGGTAATTGGTTAGAAAGGCTCGGACAATTAGATAAATATGATCAGGAAGAAATTAAAAAGAGATTGAGATATTATTTAAACTTAAATAATGAACCTGATGACGACTGGTTTAAAAAGAATGCTTCACCGGAATTACTCAAAAAGGTTTTTGAGCAAATACCAGATAAAAATAAAGAAGAAGCTCTCAATAATTTATTAGATAATTTACCTTAAATATTCTGAATTTAATCATAAAAAAAAGGGGCAATTAACTCCTAAAAAATGAAAATTGATCACAAATTGATTCTTTGCGCCTTTGCGGAAGATACGGAAAAAAATCAAATTACACAAAATTTTGTTAATTTAACTAATAATTGGCGAATATATCATATAATTTGATAAACGCATTTTTTTTGATTCTAAATTTAGTACCATGATTATGTCCGGTTCTTGCGTCAAAATCTACATAAATATCACCGATTTCTATGGTGGAGATAAACTTATCTAAATCCAATTTTTTCAGCATATAAATATCTTCATAAAGAAAATGTAATTCACCATTTATTTTTTTTGCTGATGCTTGGATAAAGAAACAATTATGTAATTTTGTCCCAGCTTTATGATATAGTAATTCCAAATAAAAATTAAACAAAAGTTTTTAGTTTGTTGTTGGACTTTAGTCCTAAGAAGCGCTAAAGCGCAACTACGAACCTATTTTTCAACTGTTTTAATCTTAATTGGAATCACTATACAAATCATCAAAACCCCAATAAGGTTGTGGATTTAAGTTTTCTAAACCAATATTTTGCTCGACAAAATTAAGCCATTTTTGATGTTTATTGAGATTAACTTTATTGACATCAAATATTATTTGTACTTTTTGTGTTTCTCGATCTACTTGGACCGAAAAACCCCGATCGCTGAATATTTTTGTATTAATAGTTTGTCTAAAACTCATTTCATTTTCAGGATATTTTTTACCTGCTTCTTTATGTTTCCAACCATAATTAGGTAACAATATTGAAGGGACAAATTTATAAGCTTTCGGTGAAGGTTCTAGGTGAAAAAGTGTTACTAAAGAAGTGCCTTTTTTCTGTGCTTTTAATTCCCATTCGGCTGCATTGGCGATCGGTAAATTATTTTCTTCTATTCCTAATAAATCTTCTAAAGTATTACCGACTCCACCATCATTATTTTTTCTTTTAGTTTTAATCCAACCTTGTTCTCTAATGTGGATAAGTTCTGTGATCAAACTTTCTTTAGTAAAATTTTTTAGCTACTTTTTAAAATAAACTTATTTGTTCAGTAATAAGATCGGAATCTGTCACAGGAAACGTGTTATTTTCTATTCTTGATGTCGCTAAATGGGAATATTCAAGAGATATTTCAATCCCGATAAAATTTCTACCTAATTTTTTAGCAGCTATCGCAGTTGTACCAGAACCCATAAAAGGATCTAACACAATTTGTGCATTAGTAGAAGATATTATTCTCTCAATTAAAGAAACAGGAAAAGGTGCAGGATGTGGGTTTTTCATCTCCTGATCAAACTCCCAAACATCTCCATAAGCATTCGCTTTTTTTGCTAGTTTAAATTCTGGTTTTGCGATTAAATAAATAACTTCATAAGTAGGTAAAAAATAACCCGGATTAAAATTTATACCTCCCTTTCTTTTCCAAATAATTATTTGTCTGACAGGAAAACCGGAAACAATATCCTGTCGATCCTGTAATAAACCCCCTTGTACTCTCCATTTATGATTATAAAAAATAGCTCCATCTTCAGCAATAATTCTCATCATTTGTGATAAACAATCTCTTTGCCAAGCTACATATTCTTCATGGGGCATATTATCATTATGATGGGAATATCCATTAACTAATTTTGCATTAGCCCATTTTCCTCCTCTACCATCTTTCATACCATTACCTGTCGAATTTTTGAGATTATAGGGCGGAGATGTTACAATCAAATCAAGCATTTGATCAGGAATTTGTTTCATTATTTCGATCGCATCTCCACAAATAATTTTATTAATAAAATCACTAGGATAATCTAACATTTTTTACTCACTTAATTATTACTAAACTTTAATATTTTATCTTAAACCATCGGAAATCTCCCTGATTAAGAAAGTCTTAGCTATAAATAAAAAAAAGGGGCAATTAACCCCTAAAAAAATGAAAATTGAGCACAGATTGATTCTTTGCTTCGAGTGCGTCTTTGCGTGAGATAGAAAAACCTAAATCACACTAAACAGAATCACAAACACCAAAACTGCACCAAAAGTAATCAAAGCGTAGAATTGAGCGCGACCATTTTCAATATATTTCAGGCCTTCGCCACTAATCAACGTTGCTAAACCTGTCAGGTTAACCGCACCGTCAACGACCCTGAAGTCAACTTCAAGGATTTGTCGAGCTAATCGACGAGAACCATAAACAAAGATTTTGTCGTAAACTTCGTCAAAGTACCATTTCTTGAGGGAAAATTGGTAAAGTTGAGGATATTTAGCGGCGATCGCCTTCGGATCAATTTTGCCGCGCAAATACATCAAAGAAGCGAAAGTAATCCCAATTAAAGCGATACCAACGGAATTCCCACCCATAATCAGGAATTCGGTCAAGTCAAAATGGTGGACGTGTTCGACCAGTTTTCCGGGAGCAGAAATGAACTGTTCAAAATTATTTTCCCAAGGCCTACCTAATAAACCAATTAACATAGAAGGAACAGCCAAGGCCATTAACGGGAAGGTCATGGTGAAAGGAGATTCATGGGGAGCATGATGATGATCATGGCCATGGTCATGATTATGGTCCAACTCCTTGACATTCATCGCTCCCGGACCGAAATTAATACCGTTGGCCTCGGCTAAAAGTTGATTACGGATACCGGTGTCGTTGCCGCGAAACTTGCCTTCAAAGGTCATGAAATACATTCTAAACATATAGAATGCAGTTAATCCGGCCGTTGACCAACCCACTAACCATAAAACGGGGTTCGCTTCAAAAGCCAAACCGAGGATTTCATCCTTTGACCAGAAACCAGCAAAGGGAGGAATACCGCAAATTGCCAGTGTACCAATGAGGAAAGTTGCCGAAGTTATTGGCATATATTTGCGTAGGCCACCCATTAAGCGCATATCCTGTGCTAAAACTGGATCATGGCCGACCACACTTTCCATACTGTGAATTACCGAACCTGAACCCAAGAACAACATCGCCTTAAAATAGGCGTGAGTCATCAAGTGGAATAATCCAGCAGTATAGCCTCCAATGCCCATGGCCATTACCATGTAACCTAATTGGGAAATGGTGGAATAAGCTAAACCTTTTTTAATGTCATTTTGGGTTAAGGCAATACTAGCACCTAAAAACGCTGTAAATGCACCAGTCCAAGCAATCACATTCATAGCGACGGGAATGTCATCAAAGACGGGATACATCCGCGCAATGAGGAAGACTCCAGCAGCAACCATGGTGGCAGCGTGGATTAAGGCAGAAATGGGTGTCGGACCTTCCATCGCGTCAGGTAGCCACACGTGCAAGGGAAACTGAGCCGATTTTGCAACAGGACCCAAAAAGACCAAAACTGCGAAAATAGCGGCTAAACCGGCGCTTAAAGTGCCACTGGAGACTAAATCAGAGAGTCTCTCTCCCATTAACTCAAATTCAAATGTACCCGTTGCCCAATATAAACCGAGCATTCCTAAAAGTAGGCCAAAGTCACCAACTCGATTGACTACAAAAGCCTTTTGACAAGCATCTGCAGCAGCTTTCCTGTCGAACCAAAAACCAATGAGGAGATATGAACACATCCCCACCAATTCCCAGAAGATGTAGATTTGCACCAAGTTGGGGCTGATGACCAAACCTAACATGGAAGCGCTGAAAATGCTGAGATACGCGTAAAAGCGGACATAACCATCATCATGGGCCATGTAACCATCGGTGTAAATCATCACTAAAAAAGCCACCGTTGTCACGATGACCGACATTAAAGCGCTGAGTTGGTCAATGGTATAACCCATTCTGAGGTGAAAATCACCCGCGGAAGCCCACTCAAAACTGTAGTTGTAAGGAGCATGGCCTTGAATTTGACTCCAAAGCAGGTTGAAAGCTAACACCATGGAAGCTCCTAACAGGGAGATGATGAAAACAGAGTTGACCTGACGGAGTTTGTTGGTTGCTTTGTTTAAAGAAATTAGTCCGAGGCCCACCACCATCGCTCCTACCAAGGGTAGAACAGGGATTAGCCATGCATATTGATAAATTAGTTCCATTCTGTAAGTTCTAGTTTAAGTTGTACGCTATCAATAAATTACCGTTCATTATTCTGACACATAAGTAGGTTATTGGTATTGATACTTAGCATCTCAAGAAATTCCTGATCGCAGTTTCATTGCCTGAATATACAAGTCAAAAGATACTGAATCGTAACTTTTGTGAAGATAAAAAACTTAATTATCATGACTTAATTTTAAGATGGTGGGTTACGCTGCGAATTAAAAGTTATTAGCTTTTCATCTAAATTAATCTCGCGGCTAACCCACCCTACCAAAAGATGGTGGGTTACGCTGGGAATTAAAAGTTATTAGCTTTTCATCTAAATTAATCTCGCTGCTAATTCACCCTACCAAGTATTAAAGTTTTTTTGTTCAGCGTAAGTAGGCAAAGCTAATCTTGATAATTAAATAATTAAATTTTTTCGCTTAGGAAATAAAGATAAAATTTTTCATTTCTGATTAAAGATTTTTCAAAACTTTGTAAAGGAGTAATATTCAAATTAGTTTCATTAATTTCTAATTTGCTATTCAAAATTAACAGAATTTTGGCTAAACTTTGGTCATTTTTTAATAAGAAATTAACCTGTTTTAAGACTTCAGAATGTGAGATTTCTTGTCTTTCCTTGGTAAAGAGAGTAAAACTACCAATTCTTTGTAATTCAGGATAGTAAAATTTACGGTTTAAATAACCAGATAAAGCAGCCATGGTTGCATCTTCACTTGCTACAATAAACTCATTATTTAAGTCGTTTTTTTGAATATAATTAGCAGTTTGACGACTTGCTGAATAGGGATTAGTAAAATGAAAACTCAACGCATCCCTTGAAAAACCGATAATTCCTCCGAGAAACTGCACATAAAGAATGATCATAAACGCGATATAATGCCATTTTTTGACGACATTTAATAACTCAGATTTTAGCTTAAATTTATTAACTAAAAAATTTGAATTGGGGTAATAATTGGCTAACCAAAAAGCAGTTATTAAGGTTAAATATAAAAAACCAAAATGTCGAGTTGAACCTAAAAATTTTACATAAGTAAAGGCAAAAATTGCCAGATTAGCACTTAAATAAAACCAGAAAATTAAAGGTTTTTTTACTAACTTAATGAGGGTTAAACCGAAAATAAATACCGCAATTAAAGCACATAAAATTAAATCAAAATCTAACCACTGTGACGAACTAGGTATGATAATGAAATAACCCGCAATTAATCTTACTAAGGCAATTAATAAACGGTGAAAATCAAAATAAAATACCCAACCTTCATCTAAACCACCATGATTATTACTGTCTCCAGGAGGTAAAATAATATAAATTGCGATAATATATAAGACAATTAAGATTACAATACTTAAAGATAAATCGTACTTTTTAGCTTGTTTAAAATAAGTTTTACGGTGCTTTTGATTAAATACTAATTCTAATAATAACATCGAACTTAAAGCTAAGGATACTAATAAAGGATAAACATTAGTATTGGCCATTAAACCTAATAAAAAAGCGGCCATTAAATAGGTTTTTTGGCGGTAATTAAAAGTCGCACAAAAAGTTAATAAAAATAAAGTTCCTAAAGCATAAGGTCGAGCAATTAAACAGTATTCATAAAAGGGAAAATAACCAAAAGTAAATAAGCTTTTTTGGCGATAATTAAAAGGACTATATAACCAAAAAATACTAATGGAACTAATAGCTAAACTAAGATGAAATAACTGCATAATTAGTGGATTATCGGTAATATTTCTCACCAAAGATACACAAATAGCCCATAATAAAGGGTGGCCTTGATAGTGAACATTATTCACCATTTCTGAAAATGAATCACTATCACGAACAATTAGCCAAGTATTCATTTCATCCCGCCACATAGAATGATTAAGAATACCAAATAAACCTAAAACTGAAAAAATAAGTATTATTTTCCACGGTGAATCAATTAATAATTTCAAGTATTCAAATAGTTGTCTTTTTATTGGTAAAAACATCTTAATTCTTAATTAATTCTCCCCAATATAAATAATATTTTTCATCTCGGTTAAAAGAATTTTTAAACTCTTTAATGGGAGTTATTTTTAAATCCCTATGACTTACTTTGAGTTGTTTATTCAGAATTAACAAAACTTTGTTCAAATCTGTTTTTTCCTGTAAAATCTGTTTAATTTGCTCTAAAATCAGTTCATGTTTGACAAACACTCTTTCTTTAATAAAAAGGGTAAAACTGCCAATTCTTTGTAATTCTGGGTAATAAAATTTGCGATACAAATAACCAGATAAAGCAGCCATTTGCGCATCTTCACTACCCACAATAAATTCATCATTTAAGTCTGCTTGTTTAATGTAATTTGCCGTTTCACGACTAGCAGAATATGGTATCAGTATATCCCGTGTTAATCCATTTATTCCGCCTAAAAAATTAGCGACTAAAATTAACATTAATACCCAAGAATACCCCTGATTAACTAAAGTAAATTGCTTTTTATTTAAGGGTATTATTTTGCTTAATAAAGCTGAATCTTCGTAGTAATTTGCTAACCAAAAAGCGGCCAGTAAAATTAAATAAAAATGTCCAAAGTGTCGAAAATCCGCAATGATAAAACGAAAATAATTAAAAGCTAAAATGAAACCAGTACCAACAACATAAAAAAATAAAGGCAAAGGTTTTTTAGATAATCGAAAAATGGTGAAACCAAAAAGTAATAAACTTATTATACTACAAATAATTAAATCTAACCATTGTTTCTTAGGCGTAATTAAGATATAACCACTAAATAACTTACCTAAAGCTATGAAAAAACGCTTTAATTCAAAAGCAAAAAAGAACCCATCTTGACCACCATGATTAGCACTATCAGGAGGAGGAGACAGAATATAAATAGATAAAATATATAAAGAAATTAGGATAAATAAACTTAGGAAAAAATCGTATTTCTTCGCCTTTTTAAAATATTCCTGACGGTGGTTTTTATCAAAACAAAATTCCACCAATAACATTAATCCTAAACTACAAGAAATAAATAAAGCATAGGCATTACTATTAGCCATTAAGCCTAAAATAACGGCTAAAATTAAATAAGTTTTTTTACGGGAATTAAAAGTAGCGCAGAATGCCCATAAAAATAACATTCCAAAAGTATAATTGCGACTAATTACCAAATATTCATAAAAAGGTAAATAACCGAAAGTAAATAAGATTTTTTGCCACTTTTTAAAAGGACTATATTGCCAAAAAATAATCATAGCAGTTATCGCCAAACATAAATGAAATAACTGCATTATGAGCGGATTTTTAACAAAATTATATAAAAAAGAGATCGATAAAGCCCATAATAAAGGATGACCTTGATAGTGAACATTATTCACCATTTCTAAGAATGAATTGCTATCTCGAACAATTAACCAAGTATTCATTTCATCTCGCCACATGGAGTGATTAAGAATAGCAAATAAACCGATAACTGAAAAAATAAGTATAACTTTCCAAGGGGAATCAATCAGTAAATTTAACTTATTTGAAATTTGAGCAATTTTAGTTTTAGTTTTAATCATAATCGAGCGGAATATCCTTTTCATTTCAGTTATTAGTTATTAGTTTTTATCTGTCACCAAGCTAGGAGACTTGAAACCAAATTCTTTGGTCAAAATTTTAAATAACCAGACAAATTATAGCTTAACTATCCTACAAAAATGAGCGCCATGGCACTCAAAAATATAGCTTAATTTACCATAACTATTAACTAAAAGGGCGATATCCCCTCAATAAAGTTTTTTTAGAAACAAGGAGAATTACCCTGCATAAATTCACCTAAACCATCGCAAGAGAAATTATACAGTTACCAATTAGAACAGATGGACAATAATATTGTATTAAATAATCGCTATCAACTTGGGGAACAACTAAGCAAAAAAGCTGGCCGAAGGACTTTTTTGGCCGAAGATTTGTTTTCTAAAAATGTAGTCGTAATTAAAATTTTACTTTTTGACCAAGATTTTCAGTGGGATGATCTCAAATTATTTGAAAGAGAAGCGAAAACCTTACAAAATCTCGCTCATCCTGCCATTCCTAAATATTTAGACTACTTTGAAGTTAATGATAATAATTATCATGGTTTTGCTTTGGTACAAACTTATATTGAAGCGGTTTCTTTGGATACTTGGATTCAACAAGGTCGTAAGTTTTCCGAAGCAGAATTAGTGGAATTAGCCGCTCGCCTTTTACAAATTTTACAGTATCTTCATGGGCAAAATCCCATCGTTATTCACCGAGATATTAAACCTAGTAATATTTTGCTAAGTAATCGTTCTGGTAATAGTATTGGTGACATTTATTTAGTGGACTTTGGTTCGGTTCAAACCGTTGCCAATAAAGAAGGAGGTACAATTACCATTGTGGGAAGTTATGGCTATATTCCCCTAGAACAATTTGGCGGTCAAGCTGTTCCTGCTTCGGATTTATATAGTTTAGGAATGACCCTAATTTATCTGGTTACAGGTACTCATCCCGCCGAATTACCTTTAGTTAATGGACAAATTAAATTTAAGACAAATCAGTTAAGTAACCGGTTTCAAAAATGGTTAGATAAAATGATACAACATCATTTAGATCGCCGTTTTAGTGATGCTAAAATAGCACAAACTGCTCTAATATCTAGCGATGGTAATATTAGTAATTATCCGGAACTTAAACCGAAATATACCAAGGTAAAATGGCAAGGTGAAGGCGATCGATTGGAGATAATATTCGGGACTATATCTATCAGTTATATCATCAAACTGTTAGGAGATGCTATATTTTCAACTTTAATCCCTTTATTTTTTGGTTTCTTATTTTTTGGTTCCTTATTTCCAATTTTCCTTCTTTTCTTTTTTGGATGGCAAGTCATGAAGCATAGGGAAATATTAGCAAAAATCATCATTAACCCTAACCAAATAGAAGCTTATAACACATTGGGATTCAGAGTATTAAATAACCCTCGTTCAGAAATTTCCTTGTTAGGATATTCCCCCAGTTACGAATTTGACAAATATCTTGATAGCACAGGTAAGGTAGAAAACAGAGGGAAAGTCAAAATCGAGCCTGAATTATTCATCTATGCAGGTTCAAATAAATACTCGATCGCCAATTTAACAGCAGCCGAATTTTGGTGGATTGGCAAAGAATTAAGCGAATTTTTGGACTTAGAACTACAGATTATTTACCCGACACCGAAAGTTCCCCCCAAACCTTCCTGTGGTGGTGGTGGTGGTGGTGGTGGTTAATAAAGGAGGTCAAAGAATAATTATGAAACCAGCAGAACAAGAATTGTACGAAAAAATTTGCCATTTTAACCTAGATACTCCAGGAGTTGTTTTTCCCTTTTCCTATAAACTATCTTGGTCATGCAGATGGTCTGAAATCTATACCGTACGGGTGATTCAAGAATACAAAAGATTTCTTTTCTTAGCCATGGTTGCTGATCATATCGTCTCTCCTTCTGCACCCATTGATTATGTTTGGCATTACTATAAAATTTTAATCAAATAAATTCTCTTAGGAAAATTTGTAGTTGTGATTTATTGCCAAAACGAGCTTTTCTTGGGACTTTAGTCCAACCACGAACCACGTTGAAGTATTCAGTGGGATAAATTGGAAAAGCTGAATCAAAAAAAAAGTTTTTTGTTGATTCATAATCTTACAAAACCCCGCGCAATAGTTTCTATAGAAACGCTCAAGCAAAAAATAACAACTTTTTTGAGTACAATAATCAACATGAGTAATATTAACGAATTTCGAGTGGCGAATGGTTCAGTTTCTAAAACGGCAACTTTAGCTAATGGAGATGGTTTTCTTGTTACTTGGCAATCTGGTCCAGATATTTTTGCACAAGTTTATAACAAGAATGGCTCACCTTCCACCAGCCAGTTCAAAATTAATACAAATCAAATCAACGAGGGTAGCTCACTCTCTGTTACAGGTCTAAAAAATGATGGTTTTGTCGTTACATGGACTAATGGTTCGGGCGGCGGAGTTTATGGACAACGCTATGATAGTAATGGCAATCCTCTTGGCACTCAATTTCAAGCTAATACTAGCACCACATCTCGTTTAAATGATGCATCAGTCATTAGTTTAACTGATGGTGGCTTTCTGGCGACTTGGTCATACAATGATCAAGGTGGTTTTGGGTCTGATCAACCAATTTTTGGACTTTATGGTCAAAAATATGATGTTAATGGCAATCCTAGGGGCGGTGAATTTCGTCTTAATAGTTCAGCCTCCGGTTATCGAGAAAATGCGTCAGTGGTATCATTGACTAATGGAGGATTCGTTATTACTTGGGGAAACAGTTATTTTGATAATGCTATTCGTGGACAACGATTTGATGCCAATAGTAATCCTGTTGGTAGTGAGTTTGTTGTCACTTCTTCTGCTCAAATTAACCTAGGCAACGGCGTTGCACAGATTAAACCATCTACAATAGCTCCATTAAGTAATGGTGGTTTTATAGTCCTTTGGCATTCATCTATTGATGGTGTTGATATTTATGGACAAAAATATGCCAGCAATGGGGAGGCTGTAGGTTCGGCCTTTCGGGTCAATACCACTACCACTGGTTGGCAGTATGAACCTTCAGCTACATTGTTAGCCAATGGAGATACCTTGATTACATGGCAATCTACCCCCTCTAATAGTAGCTATGAAGATATTTACGCACAACGACTTGATAGTAATGGTAATTTAGTTGGGGAAGAATTTTTAGTTAATACCAATAATACACAAGATCGTCAATTTCTCTCGGCAACAACAGCATTATCTGATGGCGGTTATGTTATCACATGGACTGATCAAGCAACTTACGGAATTTATGCCCAAGTATTTAATAATGACTTAGTCTTAGAGGGAACTCCAGAAGATAATGACTTGATTGTCACTATTGGCAGCTTTAGTATTAATGGTCAAGACGGAATTGACATTGTAGATTATAGCAATCTCTCAGGGGCGATCGCCTTGAAAGCTGAAGGAATCGTTGATAAGGGCGCTTTAGGAACAGATACACTTCAATCCATTGAAATCATCATCGCTAATTCCGCCTTTGTTAACACCATTGATGCTTCGGACAGCTTGACTAATGCTGTTGATGTGAACCTCGCAGCTAGTTTCTTGATCTTAGGTGATGTCACTTTTGATGTTTATAACTTTAACAATGTTGAAGGTAGCCAATTAGCCGACCAGATCACAGGGAATGAGGGGATAAATAGTTTGGATGGTCAAGGTGGAGATGATTTGTTCTTCGCAAGTTTGGCCAATGATACAATCGTTGGTGGTGAAGGTATTGACACAGTTGATTACAGTTTCGTGGATAGCGCCATTACCTTACAAGTACAAGGTATTATTTTTAAAGCTAATGGTGAAACTGATACTGTCCAAGTGGAGCAGATTGTTGCTAATGGTTCATCTAGCAATCTGATTGATGCTTCTTCTAGTTCCACAACCCCAATTAATATTGATTTGTCCCAAAACACTTTGACGGTGATTGGTTTGCCATCTGGGGATGTCACCTTTACGGTGGTTAACTTCGCTAATGTAACTGGTAGTCAAACTGATGATCTCATCATTGGTGATGAGGGTAATAATAGTCTTGATGGTCAAGGTGGAGATGATTTGTTCTTCGCAAGTTTGGCCAATGATACAATCACAGGGGGAGTTGGTGTTGATACCGTCGATTACAGCAATTTAACCACAGCAATTACCCTCAAACCCGCAGGTATTATTGATAAAGGAGAGTTGGGAATTGATACGGTTTCTGCTGAAAGAATTGTTGGTAATTCTGACTATCTCAACGCTATTGATTCTAGTACCAGTACCACTAGCTCTTTAAATGTTGACCTCGCTAGTAATAGTTTAACGGTTTTCAATACTCCCCAAGGTACTCTTTCGTTTACTGTGGAGAATTTCTCGAATATCATTGGCTCACAGTTGGCAGATTCCCTCAAAGTCGATGACGCTAACAACAACTTAAACGGTTCTTCCGGCAATGATACCCTAATTGGCGGTTTAGGAGCTGATACTTTAGACGGTGGAGCAGGGATTGACACGGCAAGCTATGCAACCGCAACTTCGTCCGTCACCTTTAATTTAACCACTAATCTAGGCACTGGAGAGGCTTTGGGCGATCGCCTCATTTCCATCGAAAATCTTACTGGAAGCACCTTAAACGACAATTTAACCGGCAATAATGGCATTAATATCCTCAATGGTGGTGCAGGAAATGACAATTTAAGCGGTTCTTCCGGCAATGATACCCTTATTGGTGATGCTGGCAATGACGTTTTAACCGGTGGTTTGGGTATTGATTCTTTAGACGGTGGTTTAGGAGCTGATACCGCAAGTTACAGTAGTGCTACCTCTGCTGTTACCGTTAATTTAACTACCAATCTTGGTTCTTTAGGTGAAGCTAATGGCGATATTCTGGTGGCGATCGAAAACTTGATTGGCTCAAATTACAACGATCTTCTCACCGGTAATTCAAGTAACAATACCCTTACAGGGAATAACGGTAATGACAACTTGACTGGAGGAGCTGGTTTGGATACCCTTTTAGGAGGAAACGGCAACGATACCTTGATTGGCGGTGTTGGCAATGATGTTTTAACTGGAGGTGCAGGTAAGGATAGTTTCCGTTTTAATAGTAGCACCGAAGGAAAAGATAAAATCACTGATTTTTCAGTCATTGATGATACTTTGCTCATTTCAGGAACAGGTTTTGGTGGTTTAACTGCTGGAACTTTACCTACAACGGCTTTTG
This sequence comes from Synechococcales cyanobacterium S06, assembly GCA_011391125.1. Lineage (GTDB taxonomy): Bacteria > Cyanobacteriota > Cyanobacteriia > Cyanobacteriales > JAABRE01 > JAABRE01. The sequence continues at coordinate 36,555 of JAABRE010000009.1, read as the reverse complement.
TTACAGGAAGTAAAGCGACAACTGCTGATCATCGCTTTATCTATAACAGTTCAACAGGTGCTGTCTTCTTCGATAAAGATGGAATTGGTAATTCCTTTACGGTAGTTCAATTTGCTACTTTAAACAGTGGTTTAGCCCTTACAAACGCTGATTTTCAGGTCGTTTAATTGGTTCAGATTCGTGACCTAAAATTTACTCCTTTTTTTGTGGGACTTTCGAGTTATTTCGGAAGTCCTTTTTATCTTTTTTGGGAGAATCTGTGCATAATTTAGCCTCAGTTATCGCAATATTACAACATCAATTAAACCAGGAAAAATATGATCCAAATATTTTACACCCGACCTAGAATAGAAGGAAATTGCGTCAGATACCGAGAAGAAATAAGCTTACGAAATTATATTGACAATATGGGTGAGGAAATTCACTCCTCACGTTTACACTCCCATTTATTAAAAGAGTTAATAATTAACCCAAAAAATAAGCAATTAATCAGGGTTTGGCAATGTTACTTAATGAATCGTTGCGTAATAGTTGTGAGAAAAGAATACCAGCGATTCTCTGGTTATTTAATAAAATATGAATTAGCCTATTTGTTTGATCTCACTTATGATCTTTTACATTGCCGGTTTTTTGAACAGGAAAAATATAAGTTTAAAATTCCTTCTAATTTTATGATCAAAGACTGCTTTCGTAAGCAGATTAGGAAATATCTTATGCCAAATTTTAGTATTACTGATCGCGGTGTGGCAGTCCGTTCAACTCGGAAACGATGGTTAGAAGTAGCCAGCAATTCCCTTGAAATTGAGCAGTATTCTATTTTGTGTGGATGTGTAAAAAAATCTAGTCAGGTTAATTCACCCTGTAATAAATGGATAGATAATGACTTTCAAGAAATTGCTAATGAGTTTAATAAATTAAGCCAAAATAAGACTCCCCTGACAGGAGAAAATGTTAAAGATATACTCGATTTTGTCGGGAAAAAAATTAGAGAATTAGTGGATAATCCTCCCTTGATTTCCCTTGATCAATCTTGGTTTCAGCAAAAAAAAGAATCTCCTTTAATAGACGTTATTCCTAGTCCTAATAATGTAGTTGAAGATGATACGTATTTGGAAGAAATACAAATGTTAACACAGTTTATTAATCAGATATTAACTAATTTTGAAACCAAACAAAAAGAAATTGCCTTTTATAATTTTGCTTTAAAATTTGGGCAGATAAAAACAGCAAAAGAATTGGGAATTAATCAATCAACGGTTTCTCGTCTAGGAACATTTATTTATCAACAAATTTTCCACTCTTTTCACCCCCATAATTCTCAGAAAATTAAACCTAAACCCACTTCTGAACAATTGCAATATTTGAAGGAAAGTATGAGGGATTTTTACGATCGCAAAATCCAACAACTTACTTTGAACAACCATAGTTCAGAAATTAGTAATACCGATTATATTGCAACACAAATACAAGATAATTTTCACCTCGAAAGTTTCACAGAAATTGCTAGGTCAAAATTAAGAGAATTAATCAGGGAAATATTACAGTTTTATCAGAAAATTTGACCAAGGAAAGCTGTGTAAGATATCCGAGCCTTTTTAAAAAGTAAAAAATAAGAAGAATAAGTCTTTTTTAGGTTTCCTCCTGCTTGGTGACGGAGAAAAACTGATAACTGATAACTGATAACTGATAACTGAAATGACCTTTTTTACGCATAAAACAGCAAAGAACATCGCAATTTAATATTATCAATAAACTAGGAGCAATTTTTCCATGAATACCCGATCTTTTGAAACTTTAACTAATCTTGATTCTGAACATATTTGGCTTAAAATTAGCGATTCTGACTTGACAAATGCCCAATTAGCTACTAAAAATTACTCTAATCAAACAGGTAAACATAATTGCTATCTTAATAGTTTAGTTACCTCTGTTTTTGTTCCCTGGATTGAACAAAAGTTAGGCTTGACAAATGTCAACTTATGTGCTACTAAGCCTGAAACTTGGGAATTTGTGAATGGCAGTTCAATTACGATTAATTTCTCAGAAAATGGGAATTCTAAACGTTTAATTTTAATCCCTAGTGAGGCGATCGACACCGAAGAATTTACCATTCCCCAAGAATGGGTTGATATTCCCAATTGGGCAGGAGATTACTATTTACCCGTACAATTAGAGTTAGAATCAGAGGAAAAATATCTGCATATTTGGGGATTTGTTTCGCGAGAAACGGTGAAAAAAACGGCGGATTTTGACCCGACTTTTCGAGAATATTTTGTTAGTGTCGATAACATCATTTACGATCTTGATTTACTTTACTCGGCTCTGGAATTGTGTGAAGAAAAGGGAGAACTGCAATCTTTACCAGAGTTATCAACAGAAACCGCCCAAAAATTAATCACACAATTAAGTGAAGTTTCCCGTTATTCTCCCCGTTTAGATGTTAATTTTTCTCAGTGGGCTGCCTTATTAAATAATGAAAAATGGTTAACCAAATTATATCACCAAAGAGTTAATTATCAGTTAGCTTCAAAGCGAACTAATCTAAGAGACTGGCTAGAAAACAAGCTAGATCAAGCGATCGAATTAGGGTGGTTATTAAGAAGTGATTATTTGCCAAGAGAGCCAATAATGTCAACGGCAACTATTAATAATCCAATTAGTCGCGCTAAGTTACTTAATTTACAACTAGAAATAGGTGAAAAATCCGTTGTTTTACTATTAATAATACTTACTGATAGTAAAGGAAGATATAATATTTCATTGCAAGTTCATCCATTTGGTAATAACATTTATTTACCGAATAATTTAAGTGTAAGTTTGTGTTTAATTTCAGGAGAAAAATTACAAACAGTGACTTCAAGATTCCATAATAATTATATTCAATTGCGTCAGTTTTCCTGTGACAATGGAGATGAATTTAAGATTGAAATTAGCCTAGAAGGAGTAACTATTAGTGAAAAGTTTTGTATCTAAACAGTCGAAATAGGTTCAATATACGTTAAATTTAGGAATCATCCCTATATTTAACGTTATTGCCCATGAATTGTTCTGCTGTTCTTTCCTTTGTCCAAAATTCACTAAATGGTGATATTACTTATGACGTAACGGCTCGTTTACAAAAACTTCATCAACCACCAGCACAAGTGATAGGAAAATTACCATCAGCAAACACAGTATTTAATGTTTATAAAGAATGGCAAATATTCTATGAAAGTTTATTGCAAATAACTCGACAACCATCACTTGAAATAACTATTGATCCTACAGGATTTACCAATATCTCGTTAACAGATTTTGATACTCTTTGTGAGACATTAAAAGAGACAATTAACACCTGGTTACATTCACCAGAATTTGCGTCAATTAATAGACAAATCCTGACTTATTTTAATAGGAATGATGAGATTTTATTGATAATTGAAACCGATGATCAACAATTAGCTCGTTTACCTTTACACTTATGGGATTTTTTTGAAACTTTTGAAGCTGCTGAGTTGATTTTGAGCAATTTACAGTTCATTCATCCTTTGATCAGAAATTATCAGAGAGATAAAATAAGAATTTTAGCTATTTTTGGTGAAACAAACGATCTTGATTTAGAAAAACATAAAGAAGTATTAAAAGAATTAGAAAACGAATCATCTATAGAATTAGTTGTTATACCAAAAAATGAAACAAATTTAAAGAATATTAATGAGAAATTATGGGATAAAAAAGGATGGTCTGTTATCTTTTTTGCCGGACATGGTAAAGGTGGTACTATACAAATTAATCCAAAGGAAAGAATAAGCATTAATTTATTAGAAAAAGGGTTAAGAGAAGCTACTAAAAATGGTTTACAATTATTAATTTTTAACTCTTGTGATGGAATTGGTTTAGCTAAAACAGCGCTACAATATAAAGTACCACGAGTTATTGTTTTTAGAGAAAAAGTCCCTAATGAGGTAGCTGCTAATTTTATCAGGTATTTTCTTAATGCTTTTCAGAGAGAATCATTACCTTTAGCTTTGCGGGAAGCAAGAGAAAGATTACAGGGTTTAGAAGATGAATTTCCCCTAGCAAGTTGGCTACCTTTGTTATGTAAAAATGCAGCTATACCGATATTAACTTGGGAAATGTTACAGGGAAACAAGCCAGATAATCCTACTTTTTTGAATAAGCTTAAAAACTTCTTTAAAAAGTACAAAAAACCTCTTAGATTCAGTTTATTACTAATAATTACACTCTTAATTATTTTCTTAATTTATACATATCGAAAACCAATTCAATTAATTGAAACCTGTAAATTAACACCAGAAAATCGGTTATTATCCTGTGGTGAAAAATCATTAATGAAAACTCCACCAACAGAGCTAAATAAGAGAAAAGGAATAGAAGAATTTGCCAATAAAAATTTTGATCAAGCAATTAAGTCTTTACAAACATCATTTGATAATAATAAAGATGGGGAAACATTGATCTTTTTAAATAATGCACAAGTTTTACAAAAACTTAAACTCGGAAAAATTAACCAAAATCAAGTAATCCCTTTGGCCGTCGTTATTCCTATCACAAAACAAAAAGACGGTCCAGATCAAGTCAGTAAACATACCCTAAAAGGAATCGGATATAAACAAAAAGAATTTAACGAAAATAATAACCAAAATCAAGTTTTGATTTTAGTTGCTAATGATGAAAACAATGTCGGAGATAACAAAACCGAAGGAATAGCACAGTATATCGCTAAAGAACTTGTTAAACGAAAACTTTATGGAGTAATAGGTCATTATAGTTCAAGAGCTACGATTAATACCAAAGATACTTATAAAAAGGCCCAATTAGTATTAATGTCATTTGCTAGTACCGCCAATGAAGTAACTTTAAAAAATAATCAGAAATTAACCTTAACAGATACCAGTCAACAAACTTACTTTTTTAGGGTGGTTTCTACTAATAAAGACCAAACTCAACTTTTAGCTCAATATTTACAAAATAAAGGCTATCAAAAAGTTGTTATATTTTATTCAGAAAAAATTTTTAGCCTTTCTTTTAAACAAGAATTTGAAAAAAATTGGTCAAAACATTCTGTTATAAAAACCTATAACTTGGAAGAAAAAATTGACATAAAATCAATCCTTGAAAACTTAAAAAAGAGAAAGGAAAAAATAGCACTTATTTTATGTCCAGATGCTTTTACTAATAATTCTGCCACCAGCTTGGAAATTAGCAATACTAAAGATATAATTAAAGAAAATAACGGCAAATTTTTAATCGGAACTGGTAACGTTATGACTCTTTATGAAGAATCAATTCATACAGAAAATACTAATATTGCTAAAAATATTGTCATTTCTGTCCCTTGGTCAGATTATTCTGAAAAGATAAATCAAAATCAGAGAAAACAAATAAATGAGTTAAAGAAATTTTGGGGTAACAATTTATTAAATGAAGAAATAGTCCGACAAGTTATCGATTATGATTCCACAAAAGTATTGCTTGATGCTTTATCGCAAATAAAACCACCATTAAGCAGTTCCAAACTACAAAAATACTTAGTTAATCCTAACAATAAATTTGACGGAATGTCTGGTGAAATTACATTTCAAGGAAGCGATCGCCTTCAAAATACCGCGATCTTAATTACCCCTAATTGTGACGAAAATTCCTGTCAAGGTTGGCAAAAAGAATGGGAATAATTAATAAAATAGCCAAGGCGATCGCCCTTTTTCAGAAAGGTTAATATTGGTAAAATTTGATCCCATTTTGAATGATAGAAATATTTTTCAGCAAATTATTTAAGATAACCAATTTTCCGAATTTAAACCCTTAATTCTGTGGAGATCAGAATCATTAGAAACGACAATTAAATTATAATAAATTCCCGTAGCAGCAATTAAAATATCAGCATCTTGAATTATTTTACCTCGTCGTTTCAAATCAGCATAAATATTACCCGCAATTTGTAACAAATTAATCTCATCTAAAGGTAAAATTTGGTATTTTTTAATGACCATTTCAAAGATTTGTAATTTACGAGTAGCATTAACAGCAATTAAACCACGATAAATTTCATAATAGGTCATGACACTAATATAAATAGGTTGCTCTTGTTGCTTGCATAAATCAGCTTTAGCCAGAATTTCAGGATTTTGCTTCACAAATTCGGTGACAATATTAGACCTCTTGCGAAACTAAGAATAAAATCAATTTTCCTCTCATAAGCGTCAATTTCTTTACCTATTACCTATTACCTATTACCTATTACCTGACTTCTGCAAGAAGTCTATTGGTATCTAATAAATAACCTTCCATAATTATTTCCCCATAACTGCATTTTCAAACTCCGTCATTTGTTCAGGAGTAAAATCACTCAATAATTTAGAGAGACAATGATTTGCTAAAATACCGTCAATACGATGACTAAGATCATCATCAGAAATATTTTCTAGGGGAAAATTCGCAAATAAACCCTTAATTAAATCAGTCATTTCCTGAATATTTAATAACTCTGGATAAGGTTCATTACGTCTAAATTCTTGAGTAATTAACCTGTTAAAACGATGTTCTAAAGTTTCAGTCGGCCAATTAGTTTCTTTAACTTCTAACATATTATGACTCCTATTTCTACAATTTAGTTTTTAGGGTGGGCTATTTAAGAAAATTCAATCATTAAGTAGGAAAATTTATCTAATTATCCATTATAGTAAAAAAGGTAAATAAGAAGGTAAAGAAGCTGATTTTAATGAGATTTCATTGTCTAGCTGAAAAAAGTAATTATTAAGTTAAAATAAATTAGATAAAATTATTGTGAAAAGTTTAATAATTAGTAAAAAAATTAAGGTTCAACTAAAAAAAAGGGCGTTGCATGACTCTGAGATGAAATTGTAGGGGCAGGGTAGGCACAAGACCCCTACGTGGTTGCCCCCGAAACGCTGATAGGGTAGGGACAAGCCCTACCCCTACATTGAAAATAAATATCAAATCATCTTGCATAGGTGCAACGCCAAAAAAAGAGGTTGGACAGAGGAATTAGTCAAAACAGTTTACTTAAATCCAGATCAAACTCGGCCAACAAAGGATACAAGACATATAGTAATTCCAAATAAAAATTAAACAATCTAATTTGATAGTTGTCAGCGATATGCTTAAGGAGCGCTAAAGCGCAACAACGAACCTATTTTTCAACTGTTCTAATCTTAATTGGAATTACTATAATCCCGATGGAACTCGCAAAAATGAGTTTCAAGCTCTTTGATCGGTTAAATTTAAGTTATAGTAATTCCAAATAAAAATTAAACAAAAGTTTTTAGTTTCTTGTTGGACTTTAGTCCTAAGAAGCGCTAAAGCGCAACTACGAACCTATTTTTCAACTGTTTTAATCTTAATTGGAATCACTATATCAACTAGATAGCATTTTCATTTGACATTTTGCCTCTCTTTCCCCCTCTCCCATTGGGATGAGGGGGTAGGGGGTGAGGGGTCTATCACATTTAATCGGAAAGTGCTACAAATTAAGAATACAAAATGAAAATTGTTGATCAATATCAACAATTAGGTATTATAAAAGCAGGAGAACGTTTATTTACTCCTTCGGATGCACTTAATTTTCTGAGGAAAATTGAACAAAAAGGACAGTCAATTTTAGGAGTTGATTTATGGTGTTATATGGGTGAGCAACTTGTGGAAGATCCTAGTTCATTAGATTTAAGTGACATTAACGATCCCCATGAAAGTATCACCATCTCGAAAAGATTTATTACCTATTCTTTACCTCAAGGAACAACTTTTGTTTCTTTTGTTTTAGATGAGGAAAATTAAAGTTTTTTTATTCTATATGGGTATAATCGACATTTTGTCAAGCTGGACAAGGCAGGCATTTTGCCTGCTTTGAATAACTTAACCAACAACCACAGACGATCGCCCTTCTTCGGTTTTTCGATGACCAATCACGGCATAAAGGCGATTTAAAGCGCTCACATAAGCGCGGGCCGAGGCTACAATGATGTCAGTATTGGCAGCATGGCCAGAGTAAATTTTGCCCTCGTGAGATAAGCGAATGGTCACTTCGCCGATCGCATCAATACCGGCCGTGACGGATTTCACAGAAAATTCAATCAACTCATTGGGAACATTGACCACGCGATTAATGGCTTTATAAACAGCATCCACGGGACCAGTACCCACGGCGGCATCGGTTAATTCTTCACCGTCAGGAGTAGTCAACACCACGGTGGCAGTTGGTTTGGAATTGTCACCACAGGAAACTTGAACTGTCTCTAAACGGAACAATTCCGGCGGTTGTTGAATTTCGTCCTTAACAATTGCTTCCAAATCCCAATCGCTAATTTCCTTCTTCTTGTCGGCCAGGTCTTTAAAACGCAAAAAGGCCTTATTGAGGTCGGTTTCCGAGAGGTCAAAACCCAACTCCGTTAAACGAGTTCTAAAAGCATTGCGCCCCGAATGCTTGCCCAAAACAATCAAGTTGGTAGTGAGACCAATGGATTCTGCGTCCATGATTTCGTAGGTCAACTTATGTTTGAGGACACCGTCTTGGTGGATGCCAGATTCATGGGCAAATGCGTTACTTCCGACGATCGCCTTATTCGGTTGAACCATCATCCCAGTTAAAGTCGAAACCAAACGGGAGGTTTTGTAAATCTCCTGAGTGATAATATTAGTAAGGGGTTCAGTGGATTCGGGAGCTCGGCCGAGGAAGGGATTAAAATATTGACGACGGACATGGAGTCCCATGACCAATTCTTCCAGTGCCGCATTGCCGGCTCTTTCGCCAATTCCATTGATGGTACATTCCAACTGCCGTGCGCCATATTTGACAGCTTCGAGGAAATTAGCAACAGCCAAACCGAGGTCATTGTGCCCATGGACAGAAATAATGGCTTGGTCAATATTAGGCACGTTTTCCTTGATCCCACGTATTAAACCGCCAAATTCAGCCGGTGTTGTATAACCCACCGTGTCAGGAATATTGACCGTAGTTGCACCAGCGGAGATCGCCGCTTCTAAAACTTGATAGAGAAATTCAGGATCGCTTCGGCCGGCATCTTCGGGGGAAAATTCCACATCGTCCACAAAAGACTTGGCATAAGCGACCATTTCGGGTATAATGGCCAAAACTTCCGAGCGGGATTTTTTGAGTTTATATTCCAAATGAATATCAGAAGTTGCGATAAAAGTATGAATACGACCTTTTGCTGCGGGTTTTAACGCTTCTCCTGCGATTTTAATATCGTCAAAATTTGCCCGGGCCAAACCACAAATAATCGGGCCGTCTTCAACTCCGACTATTTCAGCTACCTTTTGTACAGCTTCAAAATCTCCAGAACTTGCACGGGGAAAACCAGCTTCGATGACATCTACCCCAAGTCGAGCTAATTGGCGGGCGATCGTAATTTTTTCATCTACATTTAAAGTAGCACCGGGGGATTGTTCGCCATCCCGGAGAGTGGTATCAAAAATTATAATTCGGTCTTGATTAGTGCTCATAAATTTCTTAAATTTTCCTGTTATTTTCTACGATAAACTAAATTTTAAAAAACTCACTCAAAAGAGTTATCATTTTTCTCAATTTGATCGCGAATATCATTTAAGTCAATATAACGATCCGTTGCATTTCTCAACTCTCGCGCGATCATTCCCTCCGTGGAAACCACCGTAATATGGGTATTTTTTGAACGTAATAATTCGATCGCACGTTCAAAATCGCCATCACCACTAAATAAAATGACCCGATCATATTGGTCAACCGTATTAAACATATCGACCACAATTTCTATATCTAAATTAGCTTTTTGGGAATAACGACCCGAAGAATCGTCGTAATATTCCTTAAGAATTTTCGTTCTGACTGTATAACCTAAACTAATTAAAGCATCACGAAAACCTCGTTGATCTTGGGAATCCTTTAAACCAGTGTACCAAAAAGCATTAATTAAACTTACGGAAGGATCACTGGTAAAATAGGTTAAAACCCGACGGGGATCAAAAAACCAGCCGTTTTTTTGTTGTGCATAAAACATATTATTTCCGTCCACAAAAATCGAAAGACGGTCTCTTTTAAAACTCATAGAATATAGCACCTAATATTTTGATTGTATTTATTTACGTTGTTTGAGAGATTACTCACCTTGTTTTTAGATGAGCAAATTTGTGATTAAAATTAGACCGAAAAAATCGGCTCAGTTTCTTAAACTAATCTAGTCAACTTTAATTGACACTCCAAAAGTTTAGAGGGATTAATATTAAATTACCAAGGGAACTTTATTCTAACCATTAGTTATCAGATTTTTTATTATTAATTAGTAATTAATTTTGATAAATTGATCACGACTATAATCTGTGTTTTAACTACCAGATTAGTGATGAACTTTTAGCTTTGATAAAAGCGTTAGATTATCTTAATTTTGCTGATTTAAACTAGATACTCTTTTAACTTAAAAATACCAGTATTAAGCTTAATAAATTTTTGTAAAAGAAGCTTTTTAAAAAGTTTAAATCGGTGATAAAATCTGAAAAATAAAAGTAAAAAATTAATAAATTCCTCCGGTTGTAAATTTTAAATTAGTTTTAAAATAAATAATCCCAGTAAACAAGAATATCTCAAAAAAAAGAGACTATATTGAGCTTAATTAGTTAGAATTTTAGCCGTAAAAAACCTTACATTTGTCATAGATTAATAGACAAATATAAATAAGAAGATGCCCATTTCACTACACTTTGGTTAAAGTAATACATATACTTATGCTGAAATATATAAAGGTATGTTTAACTAATTGTACCCCACAAGTTAACCAATATCGCTTAGAATCATTAAATTAAATAAGAACACCAATCACTCCAGCCTCCTGGATATAATAACGGTGGTTTTCTACCGATTAAGTCTAAGGAAAATAGATTAACACAAGCTGTCACCCCTGATCCACAATAAACGATTAGTTCATCTGTTTCTGAATAAGATGACCAAATTGTTTCTAATTCCTTTAAAGATCGTAGGTATCCTTGCTCATTTGTGACATCTAACCAACAGGAATTAACTGCTCCCGGAATATGTCCAGCAATTGGATCAATGGGTTCTCTTTCCCCACGATAGCGATCGCCTTCCCTGGAATCCAGTAAAATTACCTTGGCCAAATCTTTTCTTTTCTTAACATTTTCGATTTCCACCACCCAATCCGTTTGCATTTCGGGTACAAAATGACCGGATTTTTCCGAGGGAATTTCTTGAGTAACCGGGTAATTATTTGCTTGCCAAGCTTGCCAACCCCCATCTAATAAGGCAACTTGCTTATGGCCACAATAACGCAATAACCACCATAAACGGGAAGCAAAGGCAAAACGGGAGCTATCATAGACAATAACCCTTGTTTCCCCGCGTTTAATGCCCAAATTAGCCATTTTAGCGGCAAAAAGGTCAAAATTGGGTAAAGGATGACGACCTCCGTGTTTTTGGACGGGAGAGGACAAATCCTCATCTAAATGGAGATAAAAAGCTCCCGGAATATGACTTTTTACGTATTCTTGATAGCCAAATTGCGAATTATTTAACTGAAAACGACAGTCAATAATCACTAAATTTGGGTCATTAAGATTAGAATTAAGCCAATCAACTGAAACAATAGCAGAATGTTCAATCATAATCAAAAAATAATAACTACTGAATTTTTGTCGTGATAACTAATGAATTATCCTGAGACTAATTGAAATATAAATGTTACCTTATCTTCCTTTCCTAAACTAATTTGATCACCTATTTTTAACTGATGGCGATCGCCTTTTAATAAAGGTAAATGGTTAATATAAGTACCATTAGAACTACCTAAATCTTCCAGATAAAATTCATTATTCTCCACTACTAATCTAGCATGAACCCTAGAAACAATTTCCGAATTCGGGAAACCTGAAACATCGATGTCAGGAGGCAATTGAGGATTAGCTTTACCAATATTAATGATAGATATACTATTCGGAATCTCCATAATCGTATTAGTTTGAACATGAACTAATTTAGCTGTTTTGCTCGTTTGTAAAACCGTGGCCGTGGCGATCGGGTCAACGAGAAGAGGAGTTACCTCATTAATTACAGAAATAGGTTCAGATTGACCAATTTCAAGAGCATTATTGGCAGATAACTCGACTTCTAAAGGTTGCAAACTCTTACCACAACTACCACAAAAAACAGCATTACTGAGAATTGAAACTCCACAATGAGGACAAGTTGTCAGACTAGGTAAATCAGTATAACAAGCTTCGCAGTTCACTGCACCATCAGGATTTTGGTGCTGGCAATTCTGACAAACAATCATAATAGTTGATAGTTGATAGTTGATAGTTGACAACAGAAAACTGATGACTGACAATTAATAATTAATTTTAGCACCGGCAGTGTTATCTAAAAGCCAGTAAAGATCGCCTTGGGGTTGAATCAGACGAGCAGGATATTGATATTCGTCAGCAATCTCAGCGAAAATTTGCCCTAAGGCCGGTTGTTTATTTTCGCCAGCTACCAAAAAGATCACACAACGAGCATGATTAATTAAAGGTACAGTAAAAGTAAGACGGGGTTCACTATCTTTATTACCCACGGTAACTAAACAATCCCTGACTTTTAAAGCTTCAGTCTGGGGAAAAAGCGAAGCAGTATGACCATCATCACCGATTCCCAACAAAATCACATCAAAAATCGGAATTTCTCCCTCTTTAACCGAGAAAAATGACCGTAATTCTTGCTCATGTTTTTTCGCATCAACGGCTGGATTTCCTGCCCCCGTTGGCATAGCATGAATATTACTAGCCGGAATATTCACCTTATTTAACCAAGCTTCCCTCGCCATTTTCTCGTTACTATCAGGATGTGTCGGAGCCACATAACGTTCATCTCCCCAAAACACATGAATTTTCTCCCAAGGTAAAGATTTGTGCGCTAATGCTTCATACAAAGGTTTTGGGGTACTACCACCAGCTAAAGCAATGGTACATTGTCCTCTTTCTTGAATCGCTGATGCAATTTTTTGTTCCACTAACCCTAATCCTCGTTCAATTAAAGCGGTTTTATCGCCAAGGATTTCGATGTCTTTAGCCATGGTTTTTAATCTTGTCTCACTTAAATTTGGTAAACTAATTTTAGGATAGTTAATCCTTTTGGGAACATTTTTATTTTAGTTTATGTCAAATATTAAGAACTAATGCAAAAATGAAACTTATCGCCAAAAAAGGGCATTATTATAAATAGAGATATTTTTTAGACTCGATTATGGTAAAAAGTAAAGCGGGTAAATCTTAAAAAAATATTAAAACAGATCTACTTATGTTTATTTATTGTTGGTTGGAGGAATATTTTGTTTAAACGACTTGCCGAACAACATCGTGATTTTGTTCAAGACTTGGTAATGAATCTTCAAGCCTTAGCCATTGTCCTAGAAAAAAGAGGTTATGTAGCTTCCTGCTATACCTGTGGTAATGAACTCCACAGTGCTTCTTTTATGGTCAGTTTTGGTGGTAATCACCTGATTCGCTTTTTGGTGTCAGATTATGGCATAACTTGGACAGAAATGCGAGATGAACGAGAATTAATGAAATTAGAAGGAGCCGAAGCTATTAGTCAACTACAAGAATTGGCAGATGTAATCAAATATGATATGCCAAATTCTTCAAAAGAAACCCCAAATAATTTACAAGAACTACAAACTATTGCCCTCGCTCCTTAATTAGCTTTCGATCACAATTTTAGTTATTCTCAATTAAATTCTATTTTTTCTTGTTATCTACATCACTTTATAACGATAAATCAATTTAAAATCGGATTTCCTAAGCTGAAATCGGATTTTTTGGGTAGGTAACAAGACTTACCCCGACAAAGGGGACAATGATTTCATAGTCTTCAACAAAATTTCCGGCTAAAATTAAGATTTTTTTACTCATTTTGGACACTTTTATTATTAATTACTTTTAAGTTTTTTGCCTTAATTTTAAGATTTTTTTAAGGATTAAAATTAGGCAATTAAGCATTTATTTAGAAATCTGATTTTTAGGTGGATTGACTCAAATATATTATTTATACTTGACAAGGTTACAATTTGAGGTTATTGATAAAAAAATATCTCACTTTTCTTACCTCTTAACCTCTTAACCTATTACCTATTACCTATTACTTATTACCTCTTACTTATTATCTAATTATCATACAAATTCGATAAATTTTGGTGTTTTTCACGACGAGAAGATCGGCGATATTTCTTGCTTTCTAAACGAGGTTCAAACTGCTTTTTACCATCATTTTTTACCATTATTTTTAAACTCGCTTCCTGATCCGGTGTTTTATGCAACGCTGCTTCACGGGCGATCGCCTCCGCCAAAAAAGTCAAATAAAATTCATACCGTTCCCAATCTCCCCTGACAACACAATCAGGTTCATCGCGATGGAAACAATCATTAAACTTACAACTTCCCTGAGTCAATTTAGCCCGAATTTCAGGAAAACAAAAAGCCAAATTAACCGGATCAAGATCCAAATCTGGTTGATTAAACCCTGGACTATCCGCCAACAAACCACCACCGGGTAACTCAAATAACTCCACATGACGGGTAGTGTGACGACCACGGTGCAACTTGCCGGAAACAGCAGCAACCCTTAAATGTAGATCAGGGATTAAAGTATTAATTAAACTGGACTTACCCACCCCCGAAGGACCAGCTACAATGGTGATTTTACCGCTTAAATAGTCGCTCAAAGCTGCAATTCCATCCCCCGTGTCAACACTGACAAAAAACGGCTTATAGCCCCATTTTTCGAGGGAATCCTGCCATTTTAAGCGGGTTTCCTCCGTGATTAAATCGGTTTTATTTAAACAGAGACAGAGATTTAACTCCGTACTTTGGGCCTTGACTAAAAACCTGCTTAATTGCCAAGGTTCTAGGGGAGGGTCTTCCACCGCAAAAACTAGCAAAATTTGGTCAGCATTGGCCACCGGAGGCCGAGTTAACTCCGTTTGGCGAGGGAATACTTCGGCGATCGCCCCACTTTGATCAACAAAATCAACCTCTTCCACCAAAACCAAATCTCCCACCATTACTTTTTGGCCAATTTTTTTGAGACGGGAGCGACGAGTACAAAGGAGACAGACGGGAGGGAAAGCAGGAGACAGACGAACGCGATAAAAATTGGCTTGTACAGCGACCACCGTACCAAGCAATTTACCAGTTTCAGGAGTAATATTGGTCACCGTCTCACCTTCATGACAAAAAAGTCGGACTGCCTGTGAATTTCTTCAACGGTATAACCTTCAATGACTAAACTATCGGGGACATTGTCCATGGGTTCACCGGGATCTAACCAAACTTCCAACAATTGTCCCACTGACATTTGCTCCAATTTAAGTTTAGTACGAACGAAATTGAGAGGACAGGGAACTCCCCGCAAATCTAATTGAAAATCGGGTTGAGTGTGACTCATTTATGAAAAAATCCCCCTAAAAACCCCTCTAAACCGCCTTTTCCCGTACTATCACCCTTAATTTTCGCCAATTCCTCCAACAATTCCCGCTCTTTACCACTAAGTTTAGTGGGAATTTCCACCTTAACGGTAATCAAATGATCACCGCGACTAACAGGATTACCTAATTTTGGTACTCCCTTATTTTCCAAAGTTAAAACCGTATTCGGTTGTAGGCCAGCAGGAATAATTAACTCCTCCTTACCATCGACAGTATTAACCTTTAAACTACAGCCTAAAATAGCTTGTAGGTAACTGATGGTAATCTCAGACTGAATATTAATCCCTTCGCGATAAAATTCCTGATCTGCTTCCACAAACAGATAAACATACAAATCCCCCGGAGAACCACCTCGTGCTCCGGCGTCTCCCTCGCGAGATACCCTTAAACGAGTACCATTATCAACCCCAGCCGGTATGGTAATTTTCAGCTTTTTAGTTTCCTGTTTTCGACCAGCACCGCCACAGGATTCGCATTTTTGCTCAATTATTTGCCCTTCGCCATTACAGGTGGGACAAGCGGAAACTTGAGCAAAACTACCAAAAGGCGTACGGGTGGCACGACGAACTTGACCACTACCACTACAAGTCGCACAAGTGCTTTTACCAGTACCAGGTTTAGCTCCACTACCATCACAAACTTGACAGTTTTCTAAATGGGGAATTCTAATTTCCTTGTCACCACCAAAAATTGCTTCGCGAAAATCTAATTTTAGGTCTAAACGCAGATCATCGCCTCGAACTGGCCCGGTTCTTCTACGTCCAGCAGTTTGACCACCGACACCACCACCACCAAAACCGCTAAAAATGCTTTCAAAAATATCAGCAAAACCACCGACATCGCTGAAGTCCTGATAACCAGCACCAGCTCCGGATACTCCTGCTTCACCAAAGCGATCATATCTCGCTCTAGTTTCTGGTTCAGACAACACCTCATAAGCTCGGTTTATTTCTTTAAAACGTTCTTCGGCTCCTTGTTCTTGGTTAACATCGGGATGATATTTCCTAGCTAAACGACGATAGGCTTTTTTGAGCTCATCTTTATCAGCATTTCTGGAAACACCGAGCATTTCATAATAGTCACCTGCCATAAATTCTTACTCTGATAAATTACCTATAAATTTTTCGAACACTTACAAATTACAGAATAGCAAAAACAATTAACAATTTCTTGTCAATTATTTTAGTCAATGGACTCATAATCTCCTGTAATCACCGTTTCCTCGATGATTTCATCGTCCCCAGTATAGTCAAGCTCATCTATATTCATCTCTCCTAAGTCAAGATTAGTTCCTGCTCCCATCACTTGTTGAGTAATTGTACCTTTGCCACTGATAATTTGATTATTAAATAATTGTTCCGCAGAACGCTGCTTGTTTTTTGCCGAAGGTTGATAAACATTTGAACCAATGCTTAAAAGTGTTTCCCGGAAGCTTTCTAATAAGGATTTTAATTGATCCAAATCCATGCGAGGATCCATCAAGGCAATTTCTAACTGTTTTTTCTTGTTCTCTATTTGTAATTTTAACCTGTCAGTAACTAACTCCCTATTTTCTTCCAAAGTCGTCTGATAACTATAAAACAAAGCTTCAGCCTGATTTTTGAGATCGACTTTTTGCAAGCGCAATAAATCTTGTTCCGCAAAATCCGAGGCTTGTTGGCGCATTTTCTCTACTTCGGCGGCACTTAAACCACCGGTATTACTAATCACAATACTTTGGGCTTTCCCTGTTCCTTGATCCTTAGCATCAACCTTTAAAATACCATTAACATCTATTTCAAAACTAACCTCAATTTGGGGTAAACCTCGACGTGCCGGCGGAATACCAGTCATCAAAAATTTACCTAAACTCTTATTATCTCTGGCCATGGCTCTTTCTCCTTGCAAGACATGGACTTCCACCGAAGTTTGGCCATCGGTGGCCGTGGAAAAGGTTTGAGATTTACTGGTAGGTATCGTGGTATTGCGTTCAATAATCTTAGTAAATACTTCGCCGACGGTTTCAATTCCTAAAGATAAGGGAATAACATCTAATAATAAAACATCGTTAACTTGTCCCGATAAAACTCCTCCCTGTATAGCAGCTCCTAAAGCTACGGCTTCATCGGGATTAACGGATTTTTCCGCTTCTTTATTGCCAAAAAACTTTTTAATCCCTTGTTGTACGGCGGGAATTCGGGTTGAGCCACCAACTAAAATAATATGATCAATTTGATTTGCTTTTAAATCCGCATCTTTAAGGGCTTGGGTGACAGGATTTATGGTATTTTCAATTAAATCCTTAGCTAACTCTTCAAACTGCGCCCTAGAAATTTCCGTTTCAATATGTTTAGGACCGGTTTCATCGGCCGTAATAAAAGGTAAATTAATGGGAGTATTTAAAGTGCTAGAAAGTTCTATTTTCGCTTTTTCTGACGCTTCCCGTAACCTTTGAACCGCCATTTTATCTGCCCAAAGATCAATGCCATATTGTTGTTTAAACTTGTCCATCAACCAAGACATAATTCTGGTATCAAAATCATCGCCTCCGAGATGATTATTACCGGCCGTGGCTTTAACTTCAAAGACACCGCCTCCTAACTGTAAAATGGAAACGTCAAAAGTTCCACCTCCGAGGTCAAAAATTAAGACGAATTCTTCTTTATCTTGTTTATCTAAACCATAGGCCAAAGCAGCGGCCGTTGGTTCATTTATAATGCGTAATACTTCTAAACCAGCGATGGTTCCTGCATCTTGAGTCGCTTGTCTTTGTGCATCAGTAAAGTAAGCTGGAACTGTGATCACAGCTTGTGTTATTTTTTCACCAACAAAGCTTTCCGCATCTGCTTTTAATTTTTGTAGCGTCATGGCGGAGATTTCTTGGGGTGTGTAACCACGATTACCAATTTTGACATCCACGGTGTCATCCCTACCTTTGACACATTTATAGGTGACTCTAGATCTTTCGAGCTCGGTTTCATCCCAACGACGGCCGATAAATCTTTTAATACTATAAACGGTTTTTTCGGCATTGGTAATCGCCTGACGTTTAGCCAATTGACCGACTAAACGTTCATTCCCTTTACCAAAAGCAACGATACTTGGAGTGGTGCGATTGCCTTCGGAATTCGGTACGACGACAGGTTTTCCACCTTCTAAAATAGCCACACAACTATTAGTTGTTCCTAGGTCAATCCCAATGACTTTTCCCATAACCAGTAATCATAATTAATAAAGTTTATTTTCGAGGGAGGAATTTGGTCAAAAAAAACCAAATTCCTTCGGTAATTTAATTAGGACTAAACCTCAGTTACCGTTGCTTCGGTTTCAACGGTGGATGGCGTTTCCGATTCGGGCATTGGTTCATCTTCCGCCGGCGTTGCCACTTTAACCATGGCATGACGTAAAACTCGATCGCCTAACAAATAGCCCCGTTGGAATTGTTCCATGACCGTATTTTCGGGGTAATCATTGGTTTCCTGCTGCATAACGGCTTCATGTAGATTCGGATCAAATAGTTCGCCTTCTGGTTTCATGGCTGAAACACCAATGCGTTTCAAACTATCAACTAGGAGACGGTAAACTCCCTGATAGCTTTTATGAATGGTAGTTTCTCCCTCGGTGGTGGGTTTAATTTGAGTTCTCGCCCGCTCGAAATTGTCAATAACACCAAGTAATTCCGTAATAGTTTTCTTTTTAACTTGATATTCTAATTCTTCCTTTTCTTTTTCGGTTCGTTTACGGAAATTTTCAAAATCCGCCGCATTACGGACAAATTGAAGTTTAAACTGGTCAGTTTGTTTAACTTGTTCTTCTAGCCGGCCTTTGAGTGCCGCATTTTCTTGTTGTAAAGTATCGATAACTAATTCCCAGTCGTCAAAACTTGGGCTTAAATTGTCTCCATCTTCTGTTGTTGCTGTTGCTCTGGTTTCCTCGGTCAGATTAGATGCTTGCTTGTTCTCGGGTTCATTATTTTCTTGAAAGGAGGGAGTTTGAGCCTCAATTGATTCCTGAATCTCAACCCCATCTTGAGAAACTGGTAATTCTTGGCTATTGTCTATAATTGTTTCTGGTTGTTTTTGTGCTTCACTCATAATGTCAGTTAATGTAAACTTATTCTGAAGTTGATTCCCTCTTGAAAAGGTGGATCAAGAGACTTGAAATTGTCACTAGATAGTCTAACCAAATTTAACACGAATCGGTAATCACAAACTATAAAAAATAGTTCGCCAATTACAGTTATGATCTTAATTGTAGAGAACTTTTTTGGCGATATGATAAAGATACGGCTGAAAAAAAACTCTCTTCTGAGTGAATTACGTTTATTCTTTACTCAACAAAACTGTGGTCGCTTTAGAATTAATTTTCAGTTGCAAAAAAGAATAATTTTTAGGTAAATTTATTTAGCTTGCTTTATGACTAACTTTTCATCAATGAAACGTAATCGAGCTTTAGCTCTGAGAAATGATTTCTCCCCCTTTGGTAACAAACTGATTCAATCAGGTTTTGTGGATCGGGAAGAAATGAGCAAGGCCTTGATCGAAACTCGCAAATCAGGCCGTCCTTTGGTTGAAGTATTGCAGCAGATAACCGGCCGAGAATTAACTCCAGAATTACAGAGACAATACAAAAATACCCGTTTATTTGAGTTAAAAATTCTCTATGGTGTGGAATGTTTCGATCCTGAAATTAGCGCCGAAGAAGATAACCAAACCCCTGAATTATTAGGCAGTTTAGTTTCGGTGGATATTTGTCGTCGTTATCAGATTTTGCCCTTAAGCAAAAATGAGAATCTGCTGATTGTGGGAATGGTTAATCCTAACAACTTAGCCGCTCAAGATGAACTAAAACGCCTACTGAGAAATCAAAATATTGATTTTCAACGACGGGTTATGACCGCTGAAGATTTTCAAGAGTTAATTGATAAATATATTGATTTAAAAATAAAAGATGAGGAAAGAAAAAAATTAGATCAGCAGGTTGATGTTTCCAGTGAATTGGTAAATTTGGGCAACACCAATTTGGAAGAAGTTGAAGACGACGATGGTGAAGACCTCACTTCCAATAGTGCTAATGATGCTCCGATCATTGCTTTGGTTAATAAAATTCTCGCCAAAGGTCTCCAAGAAGGGGTTTCGGATATCCACGTGGAACCCCAAGAAGAAAGTTTGCGGGTTCGTTTTCGCAAGGATGGAATTTTAGTCCAAGCATTTCCCCCTTTGCCAAAAAAAATTATTCCCGCAGCGGTAGCTCGTTTTAAAATTATGGCCGATATGGACATTGCCGAACGTCGCTCCCCCCAAGATGGCAAAATTCGCCGTATTTTCCAAGGTAGAAAGGTGGATTTTAGGGTTAATACTTTACCCAGTCGTTATGGCGAAAAAGTTTGTTTGCGGATTTTGGATAACTCTTCCACTCA
Source organism: Synechococcales cyanobacterium S06 (assembly GCA_011391125.1). Classification (GTDB taxonomy): domain Bacteria; phylum Cyanobacteriota; class Cyanobacteriia; order Cyanobacteriales; family JAABRE01; genus JAABRE01. Next base: position 15,672 of record JAABRE010000009.1, on the reverse strand, counting down.
ATTGGGTTTAGATTTCCTCATTAGTAGTAAGGAAACTTTAGAAATTGTCAGGGAATTGGCCGGCCGTCCTTTTGGTCTATTTTTGGTAACCGGTCCCACGGGTTCGGGCAAATCCACCAGTTTATATTCGGTTTTAGCTGAACGTAATCACCCCGGTGTTAACATTAGTACCGCTGAAGACCCCATTGAATACTCTTTACCTGGTATTACCCAGGTGCAGGTAATTCGCGAGAAGGGGATGGATTTTTCCAGTATTCTGCGCGCTTTTATGCGTCAGGACCCCGATGTTATTCTCGTCGGTGAAACTCGGGATAAGGAAACCGCTAAAACGGCGATCGAAGCTGCTTTAACTGGTCACTTAGTTTTAACCACTTTACATACTAACGACGCAGCAGGGGCGATCGCCCGTTTGGATGAAATGGGCGTTGAACCTTTCATGGTATCTGGAGCGTTATTAGGAGTATTAGCACAACGTTTAATGCGTCGGGTTTGTGGTCAATGTAAAGTAGCTTATCAACCCAGCAAAGAAGAATTAAACCGCTTTGGTTTTACCAGTTCTGGAGACGCAGAAATTACCCTTTATAAAGCGAATACTTTAACAGCAGATGAAATCAAAGAAGCAAGAGCCAAAGGTACTCTCTGTCCTAAATGTAACGGAGGAGGTTATAAAGGAAGGGTTGGGGTTTATGAGGTCATGAAAGTTACAGAACGTTTAGCCTCTTTAATTAACCAAGGAGCGACCACTGATACCATTAAAGAAGCAGCGGTGGAAGAGGGAATGGTAACTTTATTGGCCTATAGCTTGAATTTAGTCAAAGAAGGGCATACTACACTAGAGGAAGTAGAAAGGGTGACTTTCACCGATTCTGGTTTGGAATCAGAGTTGAAAGCACAACGCAAGAGTTCTTTAACTTGCCGCACTTGTGGAGCGGAAGCTCAACAAGAATGGATTGATTGTCCCTATTGTTTAACTCCTCGTTTTGGATAGAAGTAAAAAGTAAGAAGTAAAAATGAATAATTGTTAATTATTCACCTATTTAATAATAATAAAATAGTCAAAAAAGGAGAACCAAAAATGGAATTAATGATCGAAGACTTAATGGAGCAGTTAGTAGAAATGGGTGGGTCTGATATGCACATTCAAGCGGGTGCTCCTATTTATTTTCGCATTAGTGGTAAACTTGGACCCATTGGAGAAGAACCTTTAACTCCCCAAGAAAGCCAAAAATTAATCTTTAGTATGCTTAATAATACCCAACGTAAAGATTTAGAGCAGAATTGGGAGTTAGATTGTTCTTATGGTGTAAAAGGTTTAGCTCGTTTTCGGGTTAATGTATATAAAGAAAGGGGCTGCTATGCCGCTTGTTTAAGGGCTTTGTCTTCCAAAATTCCTAATTTTGATATGTTGGGTTTGCCTCCAATTGTGCGCGAAATGTCCGAACGTCCTCGGGGAATGGTGTTAGTAACTGGTCAAACTGGTTCAGGTAAAACTACCACGATGGCGGCTATGTTAGACTTAATTAATCGTACCAGAAGTGAACATATTTTAACAGTAGAAGACCCCATTGAATATGTTTTTCCTAATATTAAAAGTCTGTTTCACCAAAGACAAAAAGGTGAGGATACGAAGAGTTTTTCCAATGCTTTAAAATCAGCTTTACGGGAAGATCCTGATATTATTCTGGTGGGTGAAATGCGGGATTTAGAAACTATTGGTTTGGCAATTTCCGCCGCAGAAACTGGTCACTTAGTGATGGGAACTTTACACACCAATTCAGCTGCTGGTACAGTTGACCGTATTTTAGACGTATTTCCTCCCGAACAACAACCCCAAGTTCGTTCTCAATTATCTACTTCTCTTTTGGCGGTATTTAGCCAATGTTTAGCGAAAAAACATAATCCGAAACCCGGAGAATTTGGACGGGTTATGTGTCAAGAAATCATGGTCGTTACTCCTGCTATTTCTAACTTAATTCGCGAAGGTAAAATTTCCCAAATGTATTCTGCTATTCAAACTGGAAGTAAATTAGGAATGCAAACCATGGAACAAGCTTTAGCTAATTATGTGAAAGCTGGTAGTTTGTCCATGGAAGAAGCTTTAAGTAAGAGTAGTAAACCCGACGAATTACAACGTTTAATTGGTGTGACTCCCCTGTCTGCTACTGCTAAACGTAAATAAATTCAATTATTAGACGAATTGCACCAAGTCAGGTAATAGGTTTTTAGGTAATAGGTTTTTAGGTAATAGGTAATAGGTAATAGGTAATAGGTTTTTAGGTAATAACTATCAACTATCAACTATTAACTATCAACTATCAACTATTAACTATCAACTATCAACTATCAACTATTAACTATTAACTATCAACGATTAACTATTAACTATCAACTATCAACTATCAACGATTAACTATTAACTATCAACTATTAACTATCCACTAAAATTATGCCTATTTATGTTGCTGATGTTCGTGATCGTACTGGAAAAGCGAAAAAAGAAAAAATAGAAGCAAATTCCCCTGAAGTTGCTCGTAGTATCCTCAGTAATCGCTACCCTGCTGTCGGTAAAATTGCTCCGGCGGGCATTGATTTAGATGTCTATTTAGCTCAATTTGAATTAATGATGGCGAAAGTGACGGTTAAAGATAAAGCCGTTTTCTCCCGTCAATTTTCGGTAATGATTAATGCTGGGGTCGCCATTGTTCGCTGTTTGGGCGTATTGGGTGAACAAGCAAGTAACCCCAAGTTAAGAAAAGCTCTCACCGCAATTAATGCGGAAGTTCAAGAGGGAAATAATCTCTCGGATGCGATGGCTAAACACCCTGAAGTATTCGACAAACTATATGTCTGTATGATTCAAGCTGGCGAAGTGGGTGGGGTTTTAGATGAAGTTTTAAACCGTCTAGCCACACTTTTGGAAGATATGGCCAGGTTACAAAACCAGATTAAATCAGCGATGGCCTATCCTGTGGCCGTTGGTTCTCTCGCCGTCTTAGTTTTCTTTGCCATGACCATGTTTCTCATTCCCGTATTTGCGGGCATTTTTGAGGGTTTAGGGGTGGAATTGCCCTTGTTAACCCAAATTATGCTGAATATTAGTGCGGTTATGCGTAGTCCGGCTATTATCCCGATTATTGGTTCTTTTCCGGGGTCAGTATTTGTAATTAAAAAATATTATGCTACTCCCATGGGACAGTTACAAATTGACCAGTTATTGCTCAAATTACCCTTATTTGGTGACTTAAACGAAAAATCCGCTGTGGCTCGTTTTTGTCGCGTTTTTGGTACTTTAACCCGTTCTGGTGTACCAATTCTTAACTGTTTGGACATTGTACAAGAAACCTCTGGTAATGTGATTATTGCTAATGCGATCGCCGGAGCGAAAAGGGAAATTCAAGAAGGAGGAATGTTAAGTGTTGCTTTGGAAAGAGCAGCGGTTTTCCCTCCTTTGGCCTTACAAATGATGACCATTGGTGAGGAAACTGGAGAATTAGATAGCATGATGATGAAAGTAGCAGATTTCTACGAGGATGAGGTGGAACAAGCGGTTAAAGCTTTAACCAGTGTCCTTGAACCTTTAATGATGGTGGCGATCGCCGGATTAGTTGGTGTGATTTTGCTATCGATGTATTTACCAATGTTCAAAATATTTGAAGCACTTGGCTAAAAAACCGTTGATAGTTGACAGTTGATAGTTATTCTTTTTTTAATTATCAATTATCAAAATATAGTTGACAGTTGATAGTTGATAGTTATTCTTTTATTAATTATTAATTATTAATTATCAATTATTACTTATTAAAATTAGGATGTAATTAAGAATGTCTGTCAAACAATCTGATTATGAAATATTATTAGCGGAATACAGCAATCGAAGCTCCGTTATCCCGCTTTTAAAACAGCATCGTCCCTATTTAGAGATGATTCCGAGTATGCGTCGTGCTAGTGAAAGTGTCGTTACAATTCCCCTACCTGTAGCAAAAATTCGTTATCATAAACAGATGAATAACGATAGTTTTGTTACTACTAATTATATGGAAGCACAGATGTTATCCTGTGATATCGCTATTTTAATGTGTGATCCAGAATGGAAAATTAAATTAGGAGTAGAAATTCTGATTTTTATTCATAAACCGAATGAAGATTTATCTCATTTTCTTGGTCGCTGGCGAGAAACTCAGGTATTATTAGCTCATGATTATGAATGGTTAATGCCTCGTTGTGATGAACATATGTTAAGTGAAGGAGCAGCGCAAATTTATCCCTTTTTTGTCTTATTTGAAAATAGCCCCGAACGCATTAAAAAAGGATTACAAGGAGCTTGTTTACCTTTTGTAATCCAAACTCCTGAGCTATTTAAACAAGAAGAAAAAATGGAATTAACAGTGGACAATTGTTAATTATTAATTGTTAATTTTCCTTCACTAACTAAAACTGATGTTCCTCCCACTCGAATTTCAGTAATTTCGCCTTGTTTTTTATCAGCTTCAACCTGTAGAATACTTGGCCTTCCCATGAAAAATCCTTGCTCTACTTGCCAATGTAAAGTTCCGTCAACAGTGCGATCTCGTGTTGCTAAATAACCCGCTAAAGCTGTGGCCGCTGAACCGGTGGCGGGGTCTTCATCAATGCCTAACCCCGGAGCGAACATTCGAGCGCTAATTTTACTATTTGGTAATTCAGTTTCATAGGTAAATAGGAATAAATGAGGTGCCCAATAATTGGATAATTCTTTGACCCAAATTTCTCGTTTAAGTTGGGCTTTTTTGAGGGCATTTTGATTAACTAAGGGGATAAACAGGAAAGGAAGTCCACAGGAAATGGCTTGAGGATGGTCTTTTTCCTGTAATAAATCAGTGGTTTCTAAGCTAAGTAATTCGGCTAAAATATTTACCGAAGGAGGATTTTTTCCTATTTCTGGCAGTTGAGAAGCACTAAGTTGAGTATAAATTGGTTTGCCATTTTTACTGATAATACTAACAGGAATTTCTCCTATTTTTTCTTCCAAAATGATTTTGGTAAGGTCATTTTCTAAGGGAATAGCTGATATTAAACCTAAAATATAAGCTGTTCCTACCGTAGGATGGCCCGCAAAAGGTATTTCTGAATTTGGGGTAAAAATACGCAAACAACGAGTATTTTTTGGGTTTTTAGGGGGAAAAACAAATACTGTTTCAGAAATATTAAATTCCCTCGCTATTTGTTGCATTTTTGCCGTGGAAAGTCCCTCCGCATTCGGAAAAACGACTAAAGGATTGCCGCCAAATATTTCCTCAGTAAAAACATCACACCAATAATATTTATAGCTCATGTTCGTTCTTATTAATTAATGATATTATTATAAAATAATTTACCTATAATAACTAAATTTAATTATTAATTAATGTTAAAATCTCGTTCAAAATTAGAGCATTCTCTTTATAATATGCTCTGATCTAAAAAATTTTTTTAATAAACATGACTGGAAGAAAATTAAAAAAAGTAGTGCGTTACGCCAATATTGACGGCGAATATCTACAACGACGACAGCTTAAAAAAGGTGCTAACTGGGTGCTACTTTGGGGTTTGGGTGTTGGGGCTGTAATCTCAGGTGAATTTTCCGGCTGGAATGTTGGTTTAGCCAGTGGTGGTTTTGGCGGGTTGGCGATCGCCACGATGATGATGGCCACCATGTATCTCTGTTTAGTTTTCAGTATTGCTGAATTATCCGCCGCTTTACCCTACGCGGGAGGCTTCTATTCCTTTACTCGCTATGCTTACGGTCCTTTTATGGGCTTTATTGCCGGTGTAGTCGAGGCGATCGAATATGTGTTAACTCCAGCGGTAATTGTTTATTTCATCGGCGCTTATTTAAACACCATTGTACCCGTTGTACCCCAACCTGTTTGGTGGTGTACGTTTTATGCCCTCTTTATCTACATCAATACCTTGGGTGTTAAAACTACCCTCAAAGTTGGCTTATACACCACAATAACTGCGATCGCCGTTATCTTGATTTTCTGTTTAGGATTACTACTTACTGGTAATTTTAATCCGGCTTGGTGGTTTACGACGGAGATTCCCGTAGGTGCTGGAATATTCAAAGCTTTACCCTATGCAATTTGGTTTTATTTAGCCATTGAACAATTACCCTTGGCTGCCGAAGAAGCGGAAAACGTCGTTACCGACATCCCGAAAGCCTTAACCAATGGGATGTACACCTTATTAGGATTATCTTTTTTAATCTTTACTTTCAATTCCGGTATTCCCTTGGAATTAAAATCAGGCAGTGGAGAACTTCTACAAGGAGCGGCTGCGGTGGGACTGTCGGGAGCACCTTTAGCAGACGGGTTTAAACTAATTTTTGGACCAGGTTTCCTGGCTGATTTTTTTATTTTCCTCTGTTTATCGGGAGTAATCGCCAGTTTCCACTGTATTATTTATGCCTACGGACGTGTGTTATTTTCCCTTTCCCGGGCCGGATATATCCCCAGTTGGATTTCCGTGACTAATAAGAATGGTAGCCCTGCTAGAGCGTTAATTTTGGGGGGAGGAGTCGGTTTAGCTTGTACTTTTATCATTAGTGTTGTTGCTAAAGATGCCAACCTAGGGCCGGCTTTATTAAATATGGCAGTCTGTGGAGCGGTAATTTCTTATGCCATCGTACTTTGTAGTTATATTCAATTAAAACTCAATCGTCCCAATCTTCCTCGACCTTATCAAAGTCCTTTGGGATTGCCCGGTGCTTTTGTGGGTATAATTTTATCTATCATTGCCTTATTAGCTTGTTTTGCTGATCCGGCCTACCAATTAGCTGTGGGTTTGGTCATTGTATTTATTATCATTGCGATCGCCTATTTCTGGTTCTTTAGAAGGTCAGCTTTAATTGCGGAAGCTCCCGAAGAGCAAATCGCATTAACAGAAGAAGACTTTTAGCAGTTAATAGTAGGGGCGAACGGCCGTTCGCCCTTATAATAGTTGACAGTTAACTGAATCGTTGTCAATGTTAACTGTTATAGTAATTCCAAATAAAAATTAAACAAAAGTTTTTAGTTTGTTGTTGGACTTTAGTCCTAAGAAGCGCTAAAGCGCAACTACGAACCTATTTTTTAACTGTTCTAATCTTAATTGGAATTACTATAACTGATAACTGATAACTGATAACTGTTAACTGATAACTATCAACTCTCAATTAGCTCTCATTTCTTTGAGAGTTTCTAAAGCTTGTTTATAATTGTCCTGATATCCTTGAAGTTTAAACAAATTAGCTGACTTGGTAGTATCCCCAATGGCCTCTTCAACCTTGTCCAATTCATAAAAAGCAATACCACGATTGCCATAAGCAGGAGCTAAATTGGGATTAGCACGAATCGCTTGGTTATAATCTTCAATAGCTTCCTCAAATCTAGCTAAATCTGAATAAATGTTACCCCGATTATAATAAGCATCGGCAAAATTAGCATCATATTTAATGGCTAAATCGTAGTTTTGTAAAGCTTCCTTAGTTTTCCCTAACAAATAGAACAAAAAAGCTCGGTCATTATAAGCTTGACTAAAATCTGACTTTAGCTTAATTGCTTGCTCATAATCTTTCCTCGCTCCTCCTTCATCTCCCGAATGAAAACGAGCTAATCCTCTTTGATGATAGGCGATCGCATTTTTACCATTTAATTTTAAGGCTTGATCTAAATTCTTGATGGCCGCAGTATAATTACCTAATTTACAAAAAGCAATACCACGAGCAAGATAAGCTGGTTCAAATTTAGCATCCAGTTTAATAGCTTGTTGATAATCAGCAAAGGCAGCTTTTTCGTCACCTAAACTGAAATAAAGCTCTCCTCTGTCACAATAAAGAGCAGGAGACTGGGGATTTTCCTTAATGGCCTCATGGAGAGATTCTAGGGAATTTACGGTTTTTTTCGCTGGTAATTCTGTAACTACTGGAGCAGGTGTTTTTTCCTTAACGGGGAGGGGTATTTTTTCCTGAATTGGAGCAGGTGTTTTTTCCTTAACAGGGATAATTTCTGGGGGGGGAGAAGGGATTTCCTCTGGGGATAACTTAAGTTTTGTACCTAAGATTTCTTCTAAACGGGTAATAATATCCTGACGATTATTAAGACTAATTTTGGGTAAAATGCCCACTAATCCTTGATATTTAGCAAAATTAGCTTCAATGTTACTAATAGTTTCTTGTTTGGCATGAAGACCAACTATCTTCAGAGCAATATCCTGTTCCTTACACCAACGAGCCAAAGAAGTTGCCTGCAAAAAATGACCATCGGGTGTTTGAGCGGCCATATCAATTAATACTAAAATTGGTAAAGGCCTTTTCTGTGCCAACCAATTCTCAATTAATTGAATCAGATCTTGATTAGCTGATTGATCTTCTACTTCCCAGTCTCCTGACTCAATTAATTTGAGCCATTTTGCTTTTTCATCTGCTAATGTATGAACTATAACTATTTTTTGTGGCAATTGAGTCATAATTAACTAATAACTTATTCATAAATTTTTTTAATCTTGTATTCAAGATTACTTTTTATTAGTTCATTATGCAAGTCATTTCAGTTATAGTAATTCCAATTAAGATTAGAACAGTTAAAAAATAGGTTCGTAGTTGCGCTTTAGCGCTTCTTAGGACTAAAGTCCAACAACAAACTAAAAACTTTTGTTTAATTTTTATTTGGAATTACTATAACAGTTATAGTGATTCCAATTAAGATTAAAACAGTTGAAAAATAGGTTCGTAGTTGCGCTTTAGCGCTTCTTAGGAATAAAGTCAAACAACAAACTAAAAACTTTTGTTTAATTTTTATTTGGAATTAGTATAACAGTTATCAGTAGGGGTTAACGGCCGTTAACCCCTACACCGAAAGGCTGTCGCTTGAAATAAGGAATATTGATGCTTTTGATTAAGCGGGTAACGCGATTCGAACGCGCGACATTCACCTTGGCAAGGTGACGCTCTACCACTGAGCTATACCCGCATTGCCAACGTTATTAAGTATTACAAAAAAAAATATAATTGTCAAGCCTTTTTCCAAAATTTTTTTACACCAGGGGGAAAACCTTAATTGGCCTTGATTTGGCGCATTAAATTCGCCATTTCCAGAGCATTGAGGGCATAATTCCAACCATGGTTGGCTTTAATTCCTGCTCTTTCGAGAGCTTGTTGCATGGTATCTGTAGTCAAGATGCCGAAAATTACAGGGACTCCAGTTTGCATTCCCACCGCGGCAATATTTTTAGCGGCCTCCCCAGAAACATAGTCAAAATGGGGGGTTTGGCCACGAATTACCGCTCCGAGACAGATAATGGCATCGTAACCGCCTTTAAGAGCCATTTGACGGGCAATCATGGGCACTTCAAAGCTACCTGGAACCCACACGTAATCAACTTGATTGCCTTCGGGGTTAACATCTATTCCGTGACGTTTCAGGCAATCTTGGCAACCGGATAAAAGTTTATCGGTGACTAAGTCGTTAAAACGTCCAATAATAATCGCAAAGCGAAGTTGAGTGATATTGTCGGTAAAATTTCCTTCAAATGTTGTCATTTTAATTTAAGAAGTAGGGAGTATCAGGGAAAAAGGTGCGCAATTCTTACAGAAAACGCACCCCAAGGGATTAAATTACAAAAAAGTTAAGAATACCGACAACTACGACTAAAACTAGCCAAATTGCAGAACCAAGAAACAATAAGGGTTTAGATTGATCCCAATTTTGGGGAGCAGCATAGGCAACTGGTACACCGACAACCATCAAAAAAGATAAGAGAACTAAAGCAACTAAAGCTAATTGAAAAAGAATAGACATTTTACAAATCTCCGAAAAAACAAAAAGGTAATGTAATAGCACCCATGGACTGAGTATTATTAAAAGATACTGTTAGTAAGTTATCAAAATTTGAGGCCTTCTGAGCCTTAATTATAAATCAAGGATGCTTTATTAATTTATTTTGAGAATATTTCTCTTAAATCAAGGGTAAAATCGGGATAAACCTCCTCTCCTGAAAGGGTTTGAGGTTAACTAAGTATTTCTACTGGTTAAGATGGGCAATAAATTTCGACTATTTTTCTTTAAGGTCAATTAAACAATTAAAGCAATTGACAATTAACCATTGACAATTGACAATTAGGGAGTGTGAGCGAAATTCTCACTATTAATTAACAATTATCAACTAATTAAATGGATTTAATTTTATGTCATTCAACTGCCGATTTTGATGCTGTGGGAGCAGCCGTTGGTTTATCGCGTTTAAAAATTGGTTCAAAAATTGTTTTAACTGGAGGAGCACACCCAGCCGTCAGAGATTTTTTGGCTTTACACCGCGATGAATTTTCTTTGATTGAACGTCGTAGTGTCAGAGAAGCAGAAATTACTTCTTTAATTATTCCTGATAGTCAGCAGTGCGATCGCTTTGGTAAGGCTGCTGAATGGTTCAAGCTGCCAGGGTTACAGGCGATCGAAATTTATGATCATCATCTCAATGTAAATTGCAATATTCCAGCTACCTATAAACAAATTGAAGCTGTGGGCGCTACAACCACTTTAATTACTGAACTTTTACAAGAAAAAAATACTCAATTAACAACCTTTGAAGCTACCGTCATGGCTTTGGGAATTCATGTTGATACTGGCTCTTTAACCTACGCTCAAACTACTCCTAGAGATGCTCAAGCTTTGGCCTGGTTAATGTTTCAGGGAGCGAATGTTAAAATTATTGCCGACTATGTGGAGCCAAGTTTAAGTTCAGAATTACAAAAAATATTAACCGTTGCTTTAAAAGAGTTACAAACAATTTCAGTTAGTGGTTATACCATTGCTTGGGTATTATTAAAAACCGAAAATTTTGTTCCAGGTTTATCAAATGTTGTCTCTCATTTAATGGATTTAACTGAAACTGATGCTTTACTTTTAGGACATTGTTATATTCGTAATAAAAATGAGGAAATTGATAATATTGACACCAGATTAACAGTTATTGGTCGAACTAGTATTCCCGAAACAAATCTTCAGCAATTATTTGCTAAATATGGCGGAGGAGGACATTCTCAAGCTTCTTCTGTCAGTTTAGCAAAAGTTAATCCCGAGACAACTTTAAATCAGTTATTAAATGAGTTCAAAGAACAAATTCCTCACCCCCCAATTGCTAGGGATTTGATGTCATCACCAGTAAGAACAATTCTCCCTCAAACTACCATCAAACAAGCACAAAGAATTTTATTTCGTTATGGACATTCGGGGTTATCTGTTGTTAATGAACAAGGGCAATTATTGGGCATAATTGCCCGTCGTGATTTGGATTTAGCCTTACATCACGGTTTTAGTCATGCTCCGGTTAAAGGTTATATGACCTGCAATTTAAAAACTATTACTCCCGAAACAACTTTACCCGAAATTGAGTCTTTAATGGTGACTTATGATGTGGGTAGATTACCTGTTTTAAATGGAGACAAATTAATCGGAATTGTTACTCGTACTGATGTTTTAAGAAAACTGCATCAACAAAGAGATGAAATACAATCAAGTCCTAATGAAAAACCCCGTACTTCTTGTTTATTACCGGCCATCAAAAATCGTTTATCTCCTCCCATTTGGAACTTGTTAAATCAAATAGCCAATGAAGCTCGAAAAAGAAGTTGGCATTTATATCTAGTTGGCGGAGCAGTTCGAGATTTATTATTAGCAGAAACCGAGGAAAAATTTTTATTATTACAGGATCTAGATTTAGTGGTTGATGGTTTTCATGATTCGGCTGATACTCATGCTGGTGTTGAGTTAGCTCAAGCTTTACAAACTATTTATCCCCAGACTCGTTTGTCCATTCATGGAGCATTCCAAACTGCGGCTTTATTTTGGCATAAAGACCAAAATTTGGGCTCTCTTTGGTTAGATATTGCTACAGCTAGAACCGAATTTTATCCCTATCCTGCTGCTAATCCGGAAGTGGAAGCTAGTTCCATTCGCCAAGATTTATACCGTCGTGATTTTACCATTAATTCTTTAGCTTTACGTCTCACTTCTCCCCGTCAAGGTGAATTATTGGATTTCTTTGGTGGATTAATTGACTTAAAAAATAGGCACATAAAAGTATTACATCCTAATAGTTTTATTGAGGACCCTACTCGGATTTATCGCGCAGTTAGATTCGCTGTTCGACTCGGTTTTGAAATAGAATTACAAACGAAAACTTACATTTATTATGCCATCGAAAGCGGAGTTTATGACCGTTTACGCTTACAAAAACACCTCGCTCCAGCTTTAACAACTAGGTTGCGTACTGAATTAAAATATATCCTTGAAGCTTCTTATTGGAAACCGGCTTTAAAGTTACTTAATTCTCTCAATTCCCTCCGTTGTCTTGACAATAATTTAACTTTAAATCCCCAGTTATGGTGGCAAATTTGTTGTATTTCTCGTTGGTTGAAATTCATTGATTCTAACCAGAATTTAGACCATTGGTTAATTAGATTAGAAATTTTAATTGCCAATTTGGATGACTCAATTAGGGGTAATTTAGCGAGTCATCTTCAGTTACCAAATAATAGTATTAAACGGTTAACAAATTTACAGAAAAATGAAACAATGGTAAGAGATTTTCTCTCTAATTCCCCTTCTTTAAGTGAACTTGTCTTCTTTTTACGGGAATATAATTCCCCTACTTTATTATTAATTGCTGTTAGAAATAATAAGTCTATTCGTCGTACTATTTGGCTTTATCTTACTAAATGGTCTCAGATTCAGTCTCCTTTAAATGGTAATGATTTAAAAACTCTTGGTTATTCTCCTGGTCCTAATTACAAAATTATCTTGGATGAGTTATTAAAATCTACTTTAGACGGTAAAATTAACAACTTTTCAGAAGCTAAAATTTTTCTACAAAATTTGGTCATCAATAAGTAAAACTTATCTAAAACTTAATTTTGTTTTAAAATTTAAAACAATGAAGGCAAAATAATTGAGAATAATTCTCAGACCTTTTTGGCAAAAATCGCTGAATTTGCCCGATTTTGAACCTTGAAAACAAGAACAATTTTAAAACTATGCTAAAATAATTTAACATGAGCTAATTACGACTTTTTTTTAAATTAAAAAGCTAAAACCTTTACTGTATCAAGGTTTTAGCTTTTTAGTCTGAGAAAATCTTTTTTCGGGCTATTTTTTCGCGAGTGTGACAGTTTTTAAAGTGTTACAGTCTCTCTTGACAATTTCACAAAAATATGTTAGGCAGATTCACTAGAATAATATTTAAGAATGAAGAGACAGTTACGATTAGTTTCATCACGAGTGTAACTAATAACATCAGCAATTTGATGCAAAATAGTTAAACCACGACCTCCGAGGGCTAAAGGGTGCTTTTTTTGCGGTAATTTAGCCATAAAAGCTTTTAAATCAAAATAATTTCCATAATCCCACACATATAATTCTATTTTGTCAGTAAAAACAATAATCTGAATTTCGATCAGGACTTCGGGAGTTAAATTTTTATGGGCATGACGAACAGCATTGGTAAAACCTTCGACTAAAGCCAATTGAAACTCAAGCCAAATCTGCTTGGGTATACCGCTAAAGTTGATTTTTTCTGATCGCATTAAAAGTTGATCTAATGATTTCAAATCACTAGGAACTTTAAAACGAGTTTGAGCAAGAACTTTAGAATAATTCAAGTAGCTTTAAGATATAGGAATAAGTCGGTTAAAATAATAGTATAGCTTCAGTGGCAATCCTCAATAAATTGTGTAAATTTTTAAAGATTGGAGTTTTGGCCGATGCTCCTGACTCATTAACTCGAATATTAAACCACTAGAATACAAGGCTTAATCAGCTCTGACATTATGATTTATAAAAATCAAGGGAAATTGCGATCGCTTTTTCTGATGGATAGTAAACCCAGATCGTAATTATGATAAGAATGAAGTAGGTTTTCGATTTAATTTAAAATTAACATGAGTCAAGAGCAAATAAATAAGAATTTTGTTGTTAAAATTTTGGTGATAGATGATGATCCTGCCATTCGTATTTTCTTAAAAAAAGCATTAAGTGATCAAGGTTATCAAATAAGTTTAGCAAGTGATGGCGAAGAAGGTTTAGCCTTAGCAAAAAAGTTAGTTCCAGCAATGATCATTTGTGATTGGTTAATGCCAAAAATGAATGGTTTAGAGGTCTGTCGCCAAATAAAATCAACGGCTAAATTTGCGAGTACATTTTTCATTTTACTAACCTCTCTTGATTCAATATCCGACAGAGTTAAGGGATTAGATGCTGGAAGTGATGATTTTTTGTGTAAACCAATAGAAATTTTTGAATTACAAGCAAGAGTAAGAGCAGGTTTAAGATTATATAAATTACATTATGACTTACAGAAACAGAAGCAAATATTGGAAGAAGAATTAGCCGAAGCTGCGGAATATGTTGTTTCAATTTTACCTGAACCATTAAAGAATGAACGAATAACAATTGATACTAGATTTATTCCCTCTCGTCAGTTAGGAGGAGATAGTTTTGATTACTATTGGTTAGACGAGTATAATCTGGCTTTTTATTTATTAGATGTCTGTGGTCATGGTTTGAGGTCAGCTTTACCTTCTTTATCGGTGATCAACTTATTAAGGAATCAATTATTATCAGGGGTTAATTATTATCAACCTAGTGAAGTTTTAACAAGATTAAATGATACTTTTCAAGTTAATGACAGGCAAGATAAATATTTAACGATGTGGTATGGTGTTTATAATACCAGACATCGTACCTTAGTTTATAGTAATGCGGGACATCCACCAGCAATATTATTTTCTAATCCTGAAAAAAACGAGTTAGAAAAATTAAAAAATGATGGCTTTCCGGTGGGAATATTTGCTAATGTTAATTATCAAGATACAAGTTGCAATATAACAGCAAACTCCTATCTTTATGTCTTTAGTGATGGTATTTATGAAGTTAAGCAAAAAGATGGTAAAATTTCAGGTTTAGATAATTTTCTTAATTTATTGCAAAATTATAGAAAAAAAAATAATAGTAACCTAGATGAGTTAATTAATAAGATAAAACAAGAACATAATTTGCTACTATTTGAAGATGATTTATCAATTATGGAAATTAAATTTAGGTGAATATCTAGTGATAAAACCAAGCACTTACCCATTTAATTTATCTCTTCCAACGGAATTAAGGAATGAGGCTTTAGGGAGGATATTCCCCTTAAAAAAATAAGACACTTAAATGGGTATTCGGCTAATTCGGGAGAGATAATTCAAATTCGGCTCGATTAGCATATATTTTGAATACCTGGTCCATGCTGGTCAATTCAAATAACATTTTAATTTGCTCATTAATAGAACAAAGGAAAAGCTCACAACCAGCTGTACGAGCGTTTTTGAGCGCTAAGACAAGAATACCTAAACCGGAACTATCCATAAAAGTTACGTCTTGGAAGTCAATTAAAATGATTTTAGTATTTTTGCTGAGACTGTCATTGATCTCGCGTCGAAACTGAGTTGCTTGTGTTCCGTCTAAAATACCATTGGGTCTAATAACTTTAACAGCAGTTTTCATAAATGAGAATTGGGTAAAAATTGATCTGATTTTGTCAAATTATAGCAGGTTCAGGGGACAAAAAATCAGAGTCTTTCATTCTTGGATGTCAAAACAGTGAGGGATTGGGGAATTAGGGGATTGGGGGATTGGGGGATTG
>JAABRE010000099.1 GCA_011391125.1 Synechococcales cyanobacterium S06 | reverse complement strand
GATGGCTATATTTTATTATCTCATTTAAGTTGGGATAATTTTAATGAAGCTTTGTGGTTAGAAACCCAAATAGAAAATTATAAAGACTTAACAGGATTCTATCCAGAATCCGTCCATGTGGACAAAATTTATCGCAATAGAAACAATCGAAAATTCTGTAAAGATAAAGGTATCAGAATGAGTGGCCCTCCCCTAGGAAGACCACCTAAAAATATTACCAAAGAAATGAAACAACAATCTCAAAGAGATGAAAGAATTAGAAATGAAATTGAAGGAAAATTTGGACAAGGAAAACGTCGATTTGGTTTAAACCAAATCATGTCCAAATTATCAGAAACTGCTGAAACTGAAATTGCTATTGCTTTTTTAGTAATGAATCTTAACACCCTGTTAAAAAGGGGTTATTATCTTCTTTTTCATGGTTTTGTTCAAGATCAAAGATTTTTTGCCAATTTAGATTATAAATACTTATATAAAAGACAAAAATTAATAAATAAAAATTATACTTATTTTTTATTTATTAATTTATCAAAACTGTTTGTTTTTTCATTCACTTATTCAGCAAGCCCTAATTATGAAAAGAAAACAATTTTTAACCTTATCTAGTAGTTTACTATTACCAAGTTGTTTAGCAAACCAGTCTAAAAAAAGTCAACCTCCTAATATTATTTTAATTCTTGCTGATGACATGAGATGGGATGCTTTAGGAGTTGCTGGTAATAGAATTATTATTACTCCTCATCTTAATAATTTGGCTCAAACAGGTTTATTTTTTCCTAATTGTTTTGTCACAACCTCAATATGTGCAACCAGTAGAGCAAGTATTTTTACTGGTCAATATGCGAGAAAACATAAGATTTGGGATTTTGAAACACCCCTACAAACTGAACAATTTTCTTTAACATTTCCAGTCTTATTAAAATCAGCAGGTTATGAAACTGGTTTTGTCGGAAAATGGGGAATAGGTGGTAAATTACCTGAAGATTCTTTTAACTTTTGGGAAGGTTTTGAAGGTCAAGGAAAATACTTTCAACCTCAATTTAATGAGCAACATTTAACAGATATACTAACAGAAAAATGTTTAACTTTTATTAAGCAACAAAGTATAAATAAACCTTTCTTTTTAATGTTATCCCATAAAGCTCCCCATGCTCAAGATGGAGCAACGGAAGAGTTTCAATCAGCGTTAAAATTTAAAGATTTATATAGTAATGTAACTATACCATTACCAGCAACAGCAACGGAAAAAAGCTTTAAAAATTTACCCATTTTTTTGCAAAATTCCGAAGCAAGAAAACGCTGGTTAAATCGATTTTCTTCTCCAGAAAAATATCAACATAATGTTAAACAATATTATAGATTAATAACAGGAATAGATGAATCTCTTGGCCAAATAATTAATTCTTTAACCGAGAAAAATTTATTAGATAATACTTGGATTATTTTTACTTCTGATAATGGCTTTTTTCTAGGTGAACATGGTTTAGCAGATAAATGGTTTAGTTATGAGGAATCTATTAGAATACCTTTAATCATTAAACCTGCTCAAAATTTTTTAAATCAGAATTATGGTTTATTAATTCCTGAATTGGTTTTAAACATTGATTTAGCTCCGACAATTCTCTCTATTGCTAAGGTGAAAATTCCCTCAGTTATGCAAGGTAAAAATTTACTTGATCTTTTTATTAAAAATAAACAATGGAGAGATTATTTTATCTATGAACATTTCTTTAAAAATCCGAATTACCAAATACCTTCTTGTGAAGGTGTGAGAAATAAAAACTGGAAATATGTTAGATATTTGATCGAAAATAATCAATTTTATGAAATGTTATTTAATTTAATACTTGATCCACAAGAAGAACAAAATTTGGCACAAAATTTGAAATATCAAGATCAATTATCTATAATGAGAAAACAATTAGAACGGGGTATTAAATAATAATTAAAACCATGAAATTAAACCAAAACAAAACACCCATATTAGACAGATTAAAACTATTAGCAAATACCCCCGATGCTGCATTTTACGCCCCCGGCCATAAACGGGGTCAAGGTGTTAGTAATAAGTTAATTAATTTAATGGGAAATGACGTTTTTAAAGCTGATTTACCCGAATTACCCGAGTTAGATAATCTGTTTGCTCCCGAAGGAGTAATTTTAGAAGCTCAACAGTTAGCAGCAGAAACCTTTGGCGCTGATTTTTCCTATTTTTTAATTAACGGTTCAACCTGTGGAATTACTGCCGCAATTTTGGCTACTTGTAACCCAAATGACAAGATTATTTTGCCTCGCAATGTCCATAAATCTGTGATTTCAGGTTTAATCTTATCAGGAGCAATTCCTATATTTATTAACCCAGTTTATGATAGTAATTGGGATATTTGTTATGGTATTTCTCCTGAAAGTTTAGCTCATACTTTACAAAAACATCCTGATAGTAAAGCTGTCATGGTAGTGTATCCAACCTATCAAGGAATCTGCTGTGATTTAGCCAAAATCGCACAAATTACCCATCAATATAACATTCCTTTATTAGTAGATGAAGCTCACGGTGCGCATTTTTTATTCCATAAAAATTTGCCTCCCTCCGCATTATCTCAGGGTGCTGATTTAACAGTCCAGTCCACCCATAAAACCCTTGGCTCGCTGACTCAATCTTCCATGTTGCATATTAAAAGCGATCGCCTCCCTAAAAACCGTCTCGAAAATGCTTTGCAGTTATTGCAGTCAACTAGCCCTAATTATCTACTTTTAGCCTCTCTTGATGCTGCACGTCAACAAATGGCGATCGCCGGTCCAGAATTAATGACCAAAACTCTTGACTTGGCATTGCAAGCAAGGGAGCGGTTAAAATCCCTGCAAGGTTTACCAATACTGGAGTTGGGGGACTCTCAACCTAGTTTTCAATATCTGGATCTTACTCGTTTGACTGTTGATGTTAGAAACTTGGGTTTAACTGGTTATCAAGCTGATGAAATTTTGCATCAAAAGTTAGGTGTAACTGCGGAATTACCTATGTTAAATAATCTGACTTTTATTATTAGTTTGGGCAATATTCAAGCAGATATTGATAAATTAATAGAGGGTTTTTCTACTTTAATGTTAGATAGTAATTATCCCATTTATCAAGGTGAAATTAATATTTATCAAGGAGATAATAATTGTTATAAAATATCCCCTAGGGAAGCGTTTTTTGCTACTAAGAAAACCGTGGCGATCGAAAATAGTATTGGGTGTATTAGTGGGGAATTAATTTGTCCTTATCCTCCGGGGATTCCTGTGTTAATGTTGGGGGAAATAATTACCAGTGATGCTATTAGTTACTTGCAAAAAGTTATCTTGCAAAATTGCATCATTACTGGTTGTAGTGATGATAGTTTAACAACGATAAAAATAGTTAATATTTAAGGGTCATTTTCCTCTAATAAACTGGTTACTTCTTGATAAAGAATAGGTAATTTAGAGTTAACAAACCCCCAAACAAATTCATCGGAAACAGCAGAATATTCATGACTAATAAAATTCCTAAAATCGACAATTTTGCGACTTTCATTAATTTTATTAGCAAGTTGAGAGTCTAATTTTATTGCTTGATTAAGTGCTTCACCAATAATTAAAAATTGTCTTTCAACTGCTGAACTTAACATCCGATTATTAAGATAATCATCTAAAGATTTTCCCTCCGTAAATTCCCTGATTAATTCACAGGAATTTTTAACATCAAATAAATACTTTAAAACTTTATTTTGCATATAAAATAATCCTTTGTGATTCAATTTCTTTAATAAAATAAGGATTTTTCAAAGTAGATAATTCTATTAAATCAATTTTTTTATTGAATTTATTTTCTAGCGATTCTCTTAAGCCAAAATAGCATTCAACAAGGTTAATAGAACTCATATTTTTAAACTGTACTAAAAAATCTAAATCGCTATTATTGTCATCAAAATGCTCCGTAGTTGCCGATCCAAACAATTCCAACTGATTAACTTGGTAATTTTCACAAATTTGAGCAAGTTTTAATTTGTCTTCTTCTTGAATTTTAAACATAGTTAATTGTTTATTTATGATTGACTTATCTTTATGTTATCATAATAATTAAATGAAAGCCGTTTAACTGAAAATAATAAATAACCAACAATAAATAATTATGTTTTGGCCCTATAAAACCCCCGGAATTTCTGATGATTTGTTTGAATCTTTGCCCGGTATTCCTTTTACAAAAAGGGAAATCAGATTATTATTAATTTCCGCATTAAGAATGAAATCAGATTCTGTGTTGTGGGATATTGGTGCAGGTAGTGGTACAATTCCTGTAGAAGTAGGTTTATTATGTCCGAATAGTACGATTATTGCCCTAGAAAGAGATGAAGAAGTAGCAAGTTTAATTAATAGTAATTGCGAAAATTTTGGTGTTAAAAATGTAGAAATAGTAACAGGAAATGCTCCAGAATCTTTACAAAATTTATCACCTTTACCTGACATAGTTTGTATTGAAGGTGGGCAGGAAATTAAGCAAATAATTAAGGAAGTTTGGCATTATTTAAAACCAGAAGGAAGAATAGTTGCTACTGCTGGCAATCTAAAAACTTTATATGCTATTTCCGAAAGTTTAGCCCAATTGCAAGCTAGAAATATGGAGGTTGTACAATCAGGAATTAATCGCCTCGAAACTAGGGGCATACATCAAATTTTCGCCGCCGTTGATCCAATTTTTATTCTTAGTGGTGAAAAAATGTAAAATTATATTTTAAGGTACATAAAGAGTGATAATCTAAGATAAGGATTTCTTAACCTATGCTAAATTTTATCTTTATTTTAGTCTATGAATGCGACTCGGGTTATCACGACAATAGTAGGAATTGCCATTGCGTTAGTGATGTTAATTTTGGGCGGTTGGTATTTTACAATGGGGATTGGAATTTTAATATTTTTGGGACAATTAGAGTATTTTAAATTGGTCAAAGCTAAGGGAATTGAACCAGCAACTAAAATAACTTTAATGGTGTCTCAACTGTTAGTAATTACTACCAGTATTAACTATAATTTAACAGATCCCATGTTTGCAATCGCTGGAACATTTATCTGTTTTTATCTCTTATTTGAGCCAAAATTAGCCAGTATTGCGGACATTTCTACTTCAATTTTCGGCTTTTTTTATGGTGGTTATTTACCTAGTTATTGGATTAGATTAAGGGTAGGTTTAGAACATACTAGCAACTTACCATTAAACGGTTATTTTCCTACTAATTGGCTTGATCCTAGCAGCTTTCCCACAGCTTTAAAAATAACTTTTTTAGCGATGACTTGTATTTGGGCAGCGGACATTGGCGCTTACCTCATGGGTAAACGTCTTGGTAAGACCAAACTATCAGATATTAGTCCGAAAAAAACCGTTGAAGGAACAATTTTTGGCTTCCTTGGTAGCCTAATTATTGGAGAATTAGGCGCGTTTTTATTGCAGTGGAATTTATGGGAAATTAGCGGTTTAGCATTGGGAATGTTAATAGGAATTACCAGTTTATTAGGTGATTTAACGGAGTCAATGATGAAAAGAGATGCTGGAGTAAAAGACTCGGGAGACTTAATTCCCGGGCATGGTGGAATATTAGATCGAACCGATAGTTATGTTTTCACTGCACCCTTAGTTTACTATTTTGTAACCCTTTTCTTACCCTTATTACCGGTTAATTTATTTTAGGCGTTCGTTGTTGCGCTAAAGCGCGACACGAATTTGCTAAAAAACCATTAATTAAATATAATATAATGGCAAATAATTAAGTTGTTTATTTTGTAGGAGTAAAAAATGAATCACACCACAGAATTTAATCAAATTTTAGAATTAATGGATAATCTTTCTTTTATTGAACAAGACGAGATCATTAATATTGTTCGTCGTAGGCAAATAGAAAAACGAAGAGAGGAAATAGCTGCTAATATTATTTAATCTCAGAGGGAATATGAACAAGGAAATGTTTTTCGAGGACAGATAGATGATATTATTGCTGAATTATAGCATTTTCAGATTAAATGAGATACAACCCCTCACCCCCCTACCCCCCTCATCCCAAAGGGAGAGGGGGAAAAGAGTCCTCATAAATTTGGCAAGTGCTATAAATAAATTATTAAATTAGAAGTAGGGTGAGCAAAAAATAAATTTATTAAGAGAAAAGTAGATTATTAAATTTTACTCACCAAAATAATTCCGCTTAAAACTAATAGTAATGGAGTCAAAAAATCGCCAAATGTAACGTAAAATGTCGCCGTATTTTTGCGATAAATACTATCAGAATGTAACTGATATTCATTAATATTAGAAATCCAATGGGTGACACCATGGTTATCAATAATTGCGGAATATCCTGTATTTGTTGCACTTGCGAGCCAACGATCATTTTCGATCGCCCGCATGACGTTTTGGCCATGGTGTTGAGCAGGCATACTAGGGCTATAATGGGCATTATTAGACGCAATAATGATGAATTGTCCACCCTGTTGAGTTTGACGACGAAAATGATTACTAAAAGCAGATTCATAACAGATACCAATAATAGGTTTACCCAGAGGAGAATTAATATTTTGGTTACTTTTTCCTGCTAATAAATGGGTATCTAAAGGAGATAATCTATTAATAAATTTGCCTAGGATTTGTTTAAAAGGAATATACTCTCCTAAAGGTACTAATTTTACCTTATCATAGCGATTTAAAGTTTTTCCCTCGCGATTAATAGTAAATAAACTATTAGTAAAACTGTTATTTTCCTTACCAAATGCTCCCACAAAAACGGGTATTTTTTCCTGTAAAATTGCTTGGTAAAAAGAGCCATTACTTAAGACTAAATCATCCCAATCAAAAGGTAAAGCAGTTTCGGGAGTTAAGATAACTTCCACACCTTCTTGAGCCAACCTTTGATAACCAGTGGTGTAACCTTCAATAGCTTTGCGCCAACCTTCGGGATAAAGTTTAATCGTATTAGGAATATTACCTTGAATTAAGCCGATTTTGAGCTCATTTTCTGGTAAATTTACACTAGGTTTAGAAAACATGAGAAAACCGATAAAATGGCTTATTATTAGGATTGAAAAAGTGGATATTAATAATACTTGAGGCGATTTTTTTTGTTGAAATTGCAAAAAAGATTCAGCAATTAAACCATTAATTAAAACAAGAATAGCAGTAACAGTATTAGGACCAGAAAATTGAGAAAGGTGGAGAATATAGAGATTAAAAGGACTTTGGGTATAGGATAAACTGGTCCACCATAAATCACCCAAACTCCAGAGATATTCCAAACCACACCATAAAGAAACAGCGAATAAAAGTCTAATTAATATATTTTTATCAGCGAAAAGTTTAAATAAAAAAGACCAAACAATAACTAAAAAAGCGCCCCAAAAAGTAATAAAAACCCAAACAAAAAAAGCGATTAAAATTGAGGCCAACCATGGCACACCCATCCAAGTCATCGGATGAATACCAGTAATCCAAAAAAGAGCCAAACCGTGATAACCAACACCCCAAACTAAAGCAAACCTAATATTTTTTTGCCAATTATTATTAATAATAAATATCCAGAGAGGAGCTAAACTAAACCAAGCGAAAAACCAAGCATTAAAAGGAGCAGTTGTCAAGCCCATAAATAGACCTGAAATTAAAACTATTGCGAACTTTCTCATAAATGTTTAAGATAATTTAAAACCGACTAAAATAATTATGTTAAAACCAATTATACTGCTATTAATCTCAAATATATTTATGACATTCGCTTGGTATGGACATTTAAAAGACTTAAAAAACTCACCCTTATTTATAGTAATAATAATAAGTTGGGGAATCGCCTTTCTTGAATACTGTTTTCAAGTACCAGCAAATCGTATTGGGATACAATATTTTAGCGTATCCCAACTAAAAGTAATCCAAGAAATTTTAGCCATGCTAGTTTTTGCGGGATTTAGTGTAACATATTTAAAAATACCAATCACGAGAAATTACTTTATCGCCATGATGTTACTAGCAGGAGCAGCTTACTTTATTTTCAAAGACTCAAAAGGCACAATTTAAATATTAATAAAAAACTTAGCGCCAAGCGCGTCTTTGCGTGAGAAAAAACCCCAAAATTAAGCAGCCAACCAGCCAACCCCTTAGCGCCTTAGCGCCTTTGCGTGAGAAAAAATCAGTCTTGTTGATGAGAAAATTGATAAGCTCCCAACCAAGCTAAACTAACAGCAAAAAGGATTAAAATAGGGAAAGAATACCAAGGAAATTCGGACAAAGGAAGATAAGCTGCTGCTCTTAAACCAGTGCTAGTGTAAGTTAAAGGAAGACAATAAACGACGACTTTTAAGATACTTGGTAAAGTAGCAGGATCAAAAAAAGTAGCGCCTAAAAAAGACATGGGAACAATTAAGAAATTGTTATATAATCCGACGGTTTCTAAAGATTTAACCCGCAGTCCAACGATAACTCCTAAACCAGAAAAAACGGCACAATTTAAGATCAAAAGTAGTAAAAATAGCGGATTAAGGAAGCTAAAAATTTTACCAGTAAAGAGAATTGCTACTAATAAAACGCTACTAGCAGTCATCATTCCGCGCACAATACCGGCTAACATTTTGCCTAAATATAAGGCTAAAGGATGCACTGGTAATAACAATAATTCCTCAAAAGTTTTATTGAACAGGCGATCGCCACAGATGGAGAAAGTAGTACCACCGAAACTAATGGTCATGGAAGAAAGAGCGACCATACCGGGTAAAATGAACTCCAGGTAGGAATCTCCCGCTGATAATTTCATTGTTTGATCTAAAGCGCTACCTAAGCCCAAACCAAAAGCAAAAATATAAATGAGGGGAGAAATCAAACCAGTGGAGGCAATTTGGGGAATTCTGATCCTTAAATCTAGCCATTCGCCCCAAAAAATTGTCCAAGTATCTGCAAAAATGGTATTTAGTTGAGAAGTATTAACAGTGGGCTTATGAATAAAACTTTTCTCAGGATGAGACAATTGTTGAGTTTTCACAGTAGTTATTTTGGTAATTTTTGATTCCATTCTTAATCTTATTTAACATTTATTTAAGGAGAACTCAAGTTATGAATGATAAGTTCGATGATTTTGATAACTTTAAGCTAGAATTCACTAGCTGTGCCATTAATCCACAAACCTATAAAAATGCCATGGAATTGTTGGTTAAGGAAGAACTAGGCAAAATAATCCCCACCCTTGCTCTCGACATCGCCAAAGAGATCAATACCATTGAAGTGAGTACCTACGCCCTCAATCGCTTACCTCCCCTCTACGCATCCAGTGAGGAAGGATTAAATAGACAAAAAGAAAGGGGAAAAGAAGAATTTGGTGCAGAAATTGAAGCTGTGGTAAAAAGAGCTTTGGAAATAGTAGAAGAAAGACCCGTCAGATTTAGCACCCCTTTACAAGAAGCTGTTAACTTGGACCTGGAACAATCTAAAGAAGCGTTACAAGAATTGGCGAATTGGTTATGGTTATCCCATCGGGAAGTATCTTGGCAAGATATCGTCAAATTAGTCAAAGAAATCATTACCTCTAATCAACCGATTGCCAATTGGACAGAAGTTGAGAGCCCAGACTTAGAATAAGATTAACAATAGTGACAAAAATTAACTAAAAAACCCGATTTAACAAGAGAAAACTATGCTAAAAGCCCTATTAGGAGATCCTAATGCTCGCAAACTGAAGAAATTTCAGCCTTTAATCTCAGAAATTAATCTGTTAGAAGATGAAATTAAACAATTAAGCGACAGCGAATTAAGTGGGAAAACGGTTCAATTTCGCAACGCTTTAGAAAAGGCGAGAAATTACCAGGAAAGAGAAGAAATTTTAGAGGAAATTTTACCCGAAGCTTTTGCAGTCGTAAGAGAAGCCGGTATTCGGGTTTTAGGATTGCGCCATTATGACGTACAGTTATTAGGTGGAATAGTCCTTCATAAAGGGCAAATCGCAGAAATGAAAACTGGCGAAGGAAAAACCCTCGTTGCTACTTTACCCGCCTATTTGAACGGTTTAACCGGAAAGGGTGTTCATGTGGTGACGGTTAACGATTATTTGGCCCGTCGTGACGCTGAATGGATGGGTCAAGTACATCGTTTTTTGGGCTTGAAAGTCGGTTTAATTCAATCGGAAATGAGTCCCGAAGAAAGGAAAAAAAATTATAATTGTGACATTACCTACACTACCAACAGCGAATTGGGTTTTGATTATTTAAGGGATAATATGGCTACCACCATGACGGAAGTGGTCCAAAGGCCTTTTAATTACTGTATTATCGACGAAGTTGACTCGGTTTTAATTGACGAAGCCCGCACGCCTTTGATTATTTCAGGGCAGGTTGAAAGACCCACCGAAAAATACCTGAAAGCCGATGAAATTGCCAAAATGTTGGTGAAACAGGAGACGGAAGACGGAGAAGGTGATTATGAGGTCGATGAAAAAGGCCGCAATGTGTTGATGACGGATCAAGGTTTTGCCCGAGCTGAAGAATTATTGGGCGTAACGGATCTATATGATCCAGAAAACCCATGGGCTCATTACATTTCCAATGCCATTAAGGCTAAAGAATTATTCGTCAAAGATGTCAGTTATTTAGTGCGCAATGATGAAATAGTAATTATTGATGAATTTACCGGACGGGTCATGACCGGCCGTCGTTGGAGTGATGGTCTTCATCAGGCGATCGAGGCTAAAGAAAGGGTGGAAATTCAAAAGGAAACTCAAACCCTTGCTACGATTACCTATCAAAATTTCTTCCTTTTGTATCCTAAATTATCTGGGATGACAGGAACTGCTAAAACGGAGGAAACGGAGTTAGAAAAAGTCTATAATTTGCAAGTTACCATCATCCCCACCAACCGAAAATCCCAGCGTTACGATTTTCCTGATTTGGTTTATAAAACCGAGGAAGCGAAATGGAAAGCAGTAGCAACGGAATGTTCAGAAATGCACCAACTTGGCCGCCCAGTTTTGGTTGGTACAACTAGCGTCGAAAATTCCGAACGTTTATCTAGGTTGTTAACTGAGGTCAAAATTCCCCATAATTTACTCAATGCTAGACCAGAAAATGTGGAACGCGAATCGGAAATTGTTGCTCAAGCCGGCCGCAAAGGTGCTGTTACCATTGCTACTAATATGGCTGGAAGGGGTACTGATATTATTTTAGGTGGTAATGCCGATTACATGGCTCGTCTCAAAATTCGCGAGTATTTGATGCCCCAATTAGTCATCCCCGAAACCGAAGACGCTTTGATGATCAGTGCACCCATGGGCGGTGGTCGTCAAAAACCCCAAGGTTTTGGCGCTGCTAAAAAGGGTAAAACTTGGCGAGTTGCTCAGGAAATTTACCCCACTGTCTTAACTTCGGAAACGGAAAATCGCCTTAAACAAGCGGTAAAATTTGCCGTCGATACCCACGGAGTCCAAAGTTTACCTGAGTTGGAAGTGGAAGAACGGTTGGCGATCGCTTCAGAAAATGCCCCCACCGATGATCCCCTCATCCAAAAACTGCGGGAAGTTTATCAGGTGATTCGGCGGGAATATGAAAGTGTCACCAAGGTGGAACAGCAGGAAGTGGTTAAATTAGGTGGTCTTCATGTCATTGGTACAGAAAGACATGAGTCGCGACGCATTGATAATCAATTGCGAGGTAGAGCCGGTCGTCAAGGAGACCCCGGTTCCACTAAGTTTTTCCTCAGTTTGGGAGATAATTTACTGCGCATTTTTGGTGGCGATCGCGTTGCTGGTTTAATGAACGCCTTTAGGGTGGAAGAAGATATGCCCATCGAGTCAAAAATGTTGACCAATTCCTTGGAAGGCGCGCAGAAAAAAGTTGAAACCTATTACTACGACATCCGAAAACAAGTCTTTGAATATGACGAAGTAATGAACAATCAGCGTCGGGCGATTTACGCTGAAAGAAGACGGGTTTTAGAAGGTTTAGACCTCAAAGAACAAGTGCTGGAATATGCCAAAAAAACCATGGAAGAAATCGTGGATGCTTACGTTAACCCAGATTTACCCCCCGAAGAGTGGAAATTAGAGGATTTGGTTAATAAAGCGAAGGAATTTGTCTATTTATTAGCTGACTTACAACCCAGTCACATTGAGGATCTGACCGTTGGTGAAATTAAAAACTTTCTCTGTGAAGAAGTCCACAAGGCCTATGACTTAAAAGAAAAACAAGTGGATGAATCTCAACCAGGTTTAATGCGCCAAGCTGAAAGATTTTTCATTTTACAGCAAATTGACACCCTCTGGAGAGAACATTTACAATCCATGGATGGTTTGCGCGAATCCATTGGTTTAAGGGGTTATGGACAAAAAGACCCTTTGATTGAATATAAACAGGAAGGTTATGAAATGTTCCTCGAAATGATGATTGATATTCGTCGTAACGTGGTTTACTCCCTCTTCCAATTTCAACCCCAACGACAAGTTTAATTGATAGTTGACAGTTGATAGTTGATATAGCACTTTTCGATTAAATGTTATATACCCTCACCCCCCAACCCCCCTCATCCCAAAGGGAGAGGGGGGAAAGAGAGACAAAATATCAACTAAAAATGCTATAGTTAATAGTTGATAGTTAGTTAGTTAATTAACTATTAATTAACTATTAATTAACTATTAATATGTTATTATATTCAAAACAACTAAAAATTTGGAGATCATTTAATTATGACAATTAACTTACAAAAAGGTGAAAGAATTTCTTTAGAAAAAGTTGCCCCCGGTTTGGTGGCAGGTTTTTTAGGTTTGGGTTGGGATGTTAATCCGACTGATACTGGTGGCGATTTTGATTTAGATGCCTCCGTATTTTTGCTGGGTGCAAATGAGAAGTTAATCTCCGATAAACACTTTATTTATTACAATAATCTTATCAGTCCAGATGCCGATCAATCCATTAAATTATTAGGAGATAATCGCACTGGAGAAGGTGAAGGTGACGACGAAGGGGTGATTATTGATTTAAGAAAAGTTCCTGCGGATGTTCAAAAAATTGTGATTACTGTAACTATTCATGAAGCAGATAAACGAGGACAAAATTTTGGCCAAGTTAAAAATGCTTATGTGCGTTTAGTTAATGTTCAAACAAAGGAAGAAGTTTTACGTTACGATTTAGAAGAAGATTTTTCCATTGAAACTGCTTTAATTATGGCCGAATTATATCGCAAAGATAGCGATTGGCGCATAAATGCTGTGGGTGCAGGTTATCAAGGTGGATTGGAAGCTTTATTAAATCGTTACCAATAACCATTGACAATTAATAATTAACAATTAACAATTAACAATTTTCTTAATTGTTAATTGTCACAGGAGATACTTTTATGACTATTAATCTGGCAAAAGGACAACGAATTTCTCTCAAAAAAGAAGCTCCTAATTTAACTAAAGTTATGTGTGGTTTGGGGTGGGATGTTAATAGTTCAAAAGGTGGTTTATTCGGAATGTTTAGCCAAAATTTTGACCTGGATTCTTCGGTTTTGTGTTTAAATTCTCAGGATAAAATTGGCCGTAATGATAATGTTGTTTACTTTGCTCAATTACGTCATCCTTCGGGTGCAATTATCCATCAAGGAGATAATCTGACTGGAAAAGGTGCTGGAGATGATGAACAAATAATTGTGGATTTGCCGAAAATTCCTTCTAATCTTAATAAGCTCGTTTTTGTCGTCAATATTTATAATTGTTTACAACGAAAACAGGATTTTAGTCAGGTTAATAATGCTTTTGTGCGCTTAGTTGATTTATCTAATAACAAGGAAATTGCCCGCTATAATCTCAATGGTGGAGAATATCAAGGCCAAACTGGAATGATTATGGCCGAAGTTTATCGCGATAATGAAGAATGGAAAATGGCCGCTATTGGTAAGGGAATTAAGGTTAATGGTTTGGAACAATT
The DNA here is from genome assembly GCA_011391125.1 of Synechococcales cyanobacterium S06. GTDB lineage: Bacteria > Cyanobacteriota > Cyanobacteriia > Cyanobacteriales > JAABRE01 > JAABRE01. The sequence continues at coordinate 186 of JAABRE010000099.1, read as the reverse complement.
AGTACAGTTGTATTCTTAATATAAATTTTAGTTTTAGCTAAAAAATTGGCGTTGCATGACTCTGAGATGAAATTGTAGGGGCAATCCCTTGTGGTTGCCCCCGAAACGCTGATAGGGTAGGGACAAGCCCTACCCCTACATTGAAAATAAATATCAAATCATCTTGCATAGGTGCAACGCCAAAAA
>JAABRE010000098.1 GCA_011391125.1 Synechococcales cyanobacterium S06 | reverse complement strand
GCCAACTGGTAGCTTATATTTACATTGTGATCCCACGGCCAGTCATTATTTAAAAATGATTTTGGACATTATTTTTGGCGCAATTAACTTTAGAAATGAGATTATTTGGGAAAGGAGTAAAAATCGCTCTTCCATTAGCAGAATATTCCGTAAAGCACACGATGTGCTCTTGTTTTATACTAAATCTAATGATTACATTTTTAAGATTCAATATAAAGGATTGGCAAAAGGTGCTTTAGATAATTATAGATACGAAGATGACAAAGGAAAATATAGTTCAGTACCTTTATTAGTAAGTGGTAAAAGGAAGGGAGAAACGGGAAAAATTTGGCGGGGAATTGACCCTAATACTAGAGGACAATCAGGAATGCACTGGGTAACAATTCCTGATAAATTAGAAGAATATGATCGACAAGGATTAGTAATTTTTTCAAAAAATGGTGTTCCTAGACTAAAATATTATTTAGAAGATAATAGCGGAGTACCTTTAAACGATAATTGGCATGATATAAATTTAATTGGGTCTTCTTCTAAGGAATCTTTAGGTTATCCAACGCAAAAACCCTTAAAATTATTAGAGAGAATAATTAATGCTAGTAGTAACGAAAATGACGTAATTTTAGACCCCTTTTGTGGCTGTGGAACTGCGGTTCATGCTGCGGAAAAATTAGGCCGAAATTGGATCGGAATTGAGATTACTCATTTGGCAATTTCGGCGATCGAAAAAAGACTAAAAGATGCGTTTCCAGATCGTCAAATTGAAGATGAAAAAACGAGTAAATTAATAACAGTAAAAGGAATCGAATTTGAAGTAGAAGGTACTCCTAAAGATTTAGCTTCGGCCTTAGATTTATTTAACCGAGACGCGTATCAATTTCAATGGTGGGCGGTTTCTTTAGTCAATGCTCAACCCTATCAGGGTAAGAAAAAAGGATCAGACACAGGAATAGACGGTATAATTTACTTTAAAGACTGCAAAGATAGCATGAAAAATAAAGATAAAACCACCACAGAAAAGATAATTGTGAGTGTAAAAGGGGGCCAAAATATTGGAGCAGTTATGATACGAGATTTAGCGGGTACAATGATAACAAATAAGGCAAAAATTGGCCTATTTATTACCTTAACACCACCGACAAAACCCATGGTTCAAGAAGCAGCAAAAGCGGGTTTTTATCAAGCAGGAAATGGGCAAAATTATCCGATTATACAAATATTAACCATAGAAGAATTATTATTAGGAAATAAAAAAGCTGAATATTTTGACTTAAGTCGAGGAGAAATAACCTTTAAAAAAGCACAAAAAGAAGACCAAAAAGCAGCTATTCAACCCAGTTTATTTGAAGAAGGATAAATAAAAGAAATCCAATTTTTAAAAAAATCGGATTTATTAAACATAATTAACCCTGAAGAATACCGACCAAAATCTTCATTAAATCTTCCAAATCATTAGGAATACGATATAAATTTAAGTCTTGAATAAGAGTTTTTTCCTGTCTATGTAAAACCATAAATTGCCAAATATTACCCAGAGAAACTGCACCATAAAGATAGGGAGAATCTGTAGGAGACCAAATATCCACAGCAATTAACTCAACTCCTAACTTAACCAAACCTCGTTCTAAATTCGCATTTTTGGCCTCAATAATTAAAAAGATTTGACTATTAGTCAAATAATAATCTAAACTACCCTTTAATTGTTCATTAATAGTTAAAGAATATTCCACCCTAACCTTAGCTTTAGTATAATGAATTAACTCCAGAATCACAGGAGCAATTAAAAATTCTCTCCTCGCAATTTCACTAGTCAAACTAACATAAGGTAAACTTTCAATAAGACGTGATTTAAACAAATCTAACCCAATTAATTCCCCTTCAAACTGAGGTAAAATAAGAGATTCTAACTGCCATAAATAACCAAAATAGGCAAAAATTTCCTCTGGTTCATTATTTAGCTTAAAATAATCAGAAAAACTATAGGATTGTTCCGGATTAATAACTGCTATTTTACTCATAAATTACCCCCTTATTTAAGCTATTTTCCTCTATTTTAATAGCTAAAATAGCAAAAATCATTTAACTTATCAAAAAGACTAAAAATAGTTTGCTCAACAAATAAATCCCTTTGCGTCTTTGCGTGAGTATAATAGATAAAAATAGAAAATTTTAATATGAATAAAACCATCACCGAAAAATTACAAAAATCGATCGCCTCCTTTAAAGATCAAATCGACTACCTTGAAATCAGAGTCGAACAAAGTGAAGCAACTTCCATCTCATTTCGTGGACCTCAATTAGACTCAGTTGACAGGAGTTTAGGATTAGCAGGGGGAAGTAGAGCTTGTCATCAAGGGGGTTGGTCCTTTGTCACTTTCAACGGTTTAGACGAATTAGACGAGCGTATTGGGGAAGCGATCAGTCAGGCAAAAATCGTTGGTAAAGAAAGCACCATGTTAGCACCCACGGACAAAATTGAAGATTATGTGCAGGTAAACTTGCAAAATGACCCGCGATTGGTTTCCCTCAAGGAAAAACGGGAATTAATGGAAGGTTACAACAAATTATTGCTGGAATTTGACCCCCGAATCCAGACTACCATGGTTTCCCTGAGCGATCGCTTCGGTACGACTTATTTCGTCAACTCCATTGGTAGTTGCATTGTTCAGGAAAGATTAGACGTTAACGGCAGATTTGGGGTAATTGCCAAAGGAGAAGACGGCGTAATTCGCCAAGGTTTCGAGTCGGTACATTCCCGTAACGATTTTAACGTACTTGTGGGGATCGAGGAGCGGGTAGTAAGCGCTGCTGACAGAGCTATTCGACAACTTGACGCAAAACCTGTCAAAGGTGGTCAATATACGGTAGTTTTAGACCCTTATTTGTCGGGAGTCTTTATTCATGAAGCTTTTGGACACCTTTCCGAAGCAGATTTTGTCTATGAAAACCCCCGAATGCAGGAATTACTTACCCTCGGAAAACCCTTGGGAATTGAGCAGTTAAATGTCATTGATGACGCAACCCTACCTGATTTGCCCGGCACTCTTAAATATGATGATGAGGGAGTCCCCGGTCAACGCAAATATTTGATTAAAAATGGCGTTTTAACCCAACGTTTGCACTCACGGGAAACTGCGGGCAAGATGAACGAAACCCCGACAGGGAACGCAAGAGCAATCCGGGCCTCTTTTCCCCCTATTGTTAGAATGACCAATACGGCGATCGAATCTGGAGACACCAGTTTTGAAGACATGATTCAGGATATTCAAGAAGGTGTTTATGCGGTGCGTATGTTGGGGGGGCAAACTAACGGCGAAATGTTCACTTTTGCCGCTGCTGAAGGTTATATGATTAGAAATGGTAAAATTGCTGAACCAGTTAGCGATGTAACCCTTAGTGGTAATGTGTTTCAGACTTTACAGGATATAGAGGCGATCGGCAATGATACCCTTTACACCAACGGTGGTTGTGGAAAAGGTGGTCAAATGCCTCTTCCTGTCAGTGTCGGAGGTCCCCATGTGAGGATTAAAAATGTGGTAGTTGGCGGAAGATAAAAGGTTTGTTGTTGGGCACACAGCCCAAATAAAAACCGTAGAGACGTACCATGGTACGTCTCTATAAAGGATTTCTCAAATTAATAATCATTTCTTATTTCATGTGCAAATAGTTCGCTTCCGCTTCTAGTTGACGAACTAATCTGTCATCACCGTTGGCTCTAGCTACTTCTAAACGGTGTTCTAAATTTTTGCGTAAATTATCCCGGTGGATGGAGGCTGCTTTTTTCATGGTTTCCTGACGATTTATGTTTAACATAGACTTTTTTTAAAGACAAATTGTTGTATGACCTTATTTTTAAATATAACATCTTTTTTCAAAAAAGTATCTATTGTTACAAAAAATTTATACTTACTGTGTTGTTTCCTCACGCAAAGACGCAAAGGCGCAAAGAATAGACTTCTTGCACCAAGTCAGGTAATAGGTAATAGGTAATAGGTAATAGGTAATAGGTAATAGGTAATAGGTAATAGGTAATAGGTAATAGGTGAAGAAATTGACGCTTTCTGTAGGAACATTGATTTTATTCTTGGTTTCGCAAGATGTCTAATATAGAATTATATTGACGAAAAAGCTGTGTAAGGCCTCCTCTTTCAGTTAACTGATAACTGATAACTGATAACTGAATGATGTTTCTGTCTGTGTGTGGCGATCGCCAAGATCAATTTTTGCGAATTACTTTTGAGTTTTGAATCCCTCCTTATAATCTATTATAATTGATAGTTAATAACTAGAAATTAGGACTTAAGTTATGACAACAATAACGGAAAATAAAGTATATCAAGGACAGTTTGGCGATTTTACCATTACGGCTGAAGATCAAAAGGAAGTTATTATTTATAGAGGAGGTTTATTGTTAGCTGGATTAAGTTTTTCCATCGCAACTTCTTTGATAATTACTGCTGAAAATAACCCGAATAATTTGTCATGGATTAGTTTTTTATTCTGTTTATTTTCCCTGGGTTTAGGTCTTAGTTTATGGAAAATCCATATTTACTTAAAACCTTTACATCAATTACTACAATTATTCTGGTTAATTGGGACATTATCCGGTGTCGGTTTTATGTTTTATAATCAGGGAAATTTGGCTTTATTTGTGTATGAAAATCCTGCTAGTATTTGGGGAATTGGTTTTATTTTTGCTTCCTTAACTGGTATTTATTTTAAAGAAGCTTTTTGTTTTAATCGTATCGAAACTAAGTTACTTACTCCCCTAGTTCCTTTTTTGTTAATCGGTCATTTATTCGATTTTATCCCCTTGGAAACCAAGAAAATTTTACTCTTAATTTGGAGTTGTTTATTTATCATTTTTGTCGTCCGTAAAATCCTCCAAGAAATTGATCCTGATATTGGCGATAAATCGGTTTTCAACTATCTTAAACAACAAGAAAATTAGCTAATTATTAATTAATAGTTGATCTTTAACAGTTTTATATCAACTATCAACAGACTTCTTGCAGAAGTCAGGTAATAGATAATAGGTAATAGGTAAAGAAATTGACGCTTTCTGTAGGAAAATTGATTTTATTCATAGTTTTGCAAGAGGTCTAACTATCAACTATCAACTATCAACTATCAACTATCAACTGTCAACTATCAACTATTAACTATCAACTATTAACTATCAACTATTCCTCGGTTTTACTGGGAGAAGAATCGTAAATTTTGTCAAGTTGTTCTCTAGCATCTTCAAGAGTAACAGATTTCATTACTAATAAAGGTTCGTTAATTGGCCTTCCATATTCATCGAATAATTCCGGGTGGGGTACAATATTCCGAGCCATTTTACGTCTTAAATATTCAGGAGAATTACTTTTTGAACCATAATAATTTTGTGATTCTGAACTAATTTTATACAGACTACGAATCAAATTACTAACTGCTATAAAGGCAATGATTGTAAAGGCGAAAACGTAAAGTAAATGTAACATTTGGTAATTTCTCCTAACTCTTTTCTTATATTACTATTAGTAATCAGTAACTAGGTAATTTTACTAGGAAAAAACCCTTCACTGATTACTAAAAACCCTATCTTTTTATTCTATTATGGCGATCGAATCTTTAAACTAGATCACCATTAGACTGAGATGATCTCCATGTCATGGCCACTTTCCAGCATTCCGCTACCAATTTATGCCAAGGTATTAGTACAGCAGTTTCGATTCCTGTTTCACCACCTGTTAACTTAAACAACATTTGCACGGTACTCACTTCCTGTTGACTCTGTTTCACGCGGTCTAATAAGTCTTGTTGCTCTTCTTGGCTAAGAAAAGTTAACCTTTCGGTTTCGAGTAATGAACGTGAACGGCCAAACCAATATTGAAAATCCTCTAACAAAGGTTCTAGTATGGTTTTCAAGAGTTCTTTTTCGGTGGGGTAATTGGCAGACATTAATTAAATCTATTTACTATCTTTTGTTTTATCTTAGCGTTTTTTACAATTGTTAATATTTTTTAGAGAAAAATTTAAGCTTTTTTAAGGAAGTTAATTTTTTATCACTAATCAAATCCCTTTAACAGCTAAATGATAATCTTTGGCAATAAAAATCAGAGCAAAATATTGCATTTTTGCTTATTTATCAATGCTTTTACCTTATTTTGCTGTCATTAAATATTGCTTATTGAGAATAAAAGGTCGCAAAACCCCATGAAAATATAGTAGCATAGATTCCTCAGACTTGTCAAGAAGTAAGAAGTAATTTTACTTTTTTTCTTATTTTTTACTTGGTTAACTTTATAACCTAGCCAAGTATAACTACTGACTTCTTAAAGGTATGATGAAGTTACAGCGATTAAACACTAGATTGAGAAATAAATGGTTAATAGTACCTCTGAACAAATTAAACTTCCTAAAACCAGTGAGTCGGAAAAATTAAAAAAAATTCGCCATACTACTTCCCATATTATGGCTATGGCCGTCCAAAAGTTATTCCCGAAAGCACAAGTGACCATTGGTCCTTGGACGGAAAATGGTTTTTATTATGATTTTGATCACCCGGAAGCTTTCACCGAAAAGGATTTAAAAGCGATTAAAAAGGAGATGATTAAGATTATTAATCAGAAATTGCCAGTTATTCGCGAGGAAGTCTCCAGGGAAGAAGCAGAAACTAGAATTAAGGCAATTAATGAACCTTACAAGTTAGAAATTCTGGACAGTATTCACGAACCTATTTCACTATATTATCTTGGAGATAAATGGTGGGATTTATGTGCTGGTCCTCATCTGGAAAATACCAATGAGATTAATCCTAAGGCCATCGAGTTAGAAACTTTGGCCGGAGCTTATTGGCGGGGTGATTCTAACAAACAACAATTACAAAGAATTTACGGCACTGCTTGGGAAACTCCGGAGCAATTAGCCGAATATAAAAGACGTAAAGAAGAAGCTTTAAAAAGGGACCATCGAAAATTAGGAAAGGAATTAGGTTTATTTATTTTTGCCGATCAAGTCGGCCCTGGTTTACCTCTGTGGACTCCCAAAGGAACTATTTTGCGTTCAATTTTGGAAGATTTCCTGAAAAAAGAGCAGGTAAAACGGGGTTATTTACAGGTTGTCACTCCCCACATTGCTAGGGTGGACCTCTTTAAAACTTCTGGTCACTGGCAAAAATATAAGGAAGATATGTTTCCCATGATGGCCGAAGATGAGGAGTCAGCTAGTTTGGAACGGGGTTTTGTGTTAAAACCGATGAATTGTCCTTTCCATATTCAAATTTATAAAAGCGATTTACGGTCCTACCGCGATTTACCCATGCGTTTAGCGGAATTTGGCACAGTTTATCGCTATGAACAGTCAGGAGAATTGGGTGGTTTAACTAGGGTTAGGGGTTTTACCGTCGATGATTCCCATTTGTTTGTGAGACCAGACCAGTTGGATGACGAGTTTTTAAGTGTGGTCGATCTAATTTTATCTGTGTTTAAAAGTTTACAACTGAAAAATTTTAAAGCCAGATTGAGCTTCCGTGATCCAGAATCAGATAAATATATTGGTTCAGATGAAGCATGGGAAAAAGCCGAAGGTGCAATTCGTCGAGCTGTCCAAACTTTAGAAATGGAATATTTTGAAGCTCCAGGAGAAGCTGCTTTTTATGGTCCGAAGTTAGACTTCATTTTTCAGGATGCTTTGGAAAGGGAATGGCAATTAGGAACTGTTCAAGTAGATTATAATTTACCCGAGCGTTTTGATCTCGAATATGTTGATACCGATAGTTCGCGACAACGTCCGATTATGATTCACCGTGCTCCTTTTGGTTCGGTGGAACGTTTAATTGGTATTCTCATCGAAGAATATGCTGGCGATTTTCCCCTCTGGTTAGCTCCAGTACAAGTTCGTTTATTGGCCGTCAGTAACGACTTTTTACCCTATACCCACGAAGTTTGTGCTAAAATGCAAGCTGTGGGGATTCGTGCCGAGGTTGATCTATCAGGCGAAAGACTCGGTAAATTAATCCGCAACGCTGAAAAGGATAAGATACCGGTGATGGCTATTGTGGGAGCGAACGAAATCGAAGCCAATAGTTTAAGCATTCGTACTCGTGCTTCGGGAGAATTAGGAGCTATTCCTGTTACCGAAGTGCTTGACAAAATTACCAAGGCGATCGCCTCCTTCGGTAATTTTTAGGCAAAATCTCACGCTGATTTCCCTTAATCAAAACAGGGAAACTGTTTCAGTCGTCGCGATTCAAAATTTGAAGACCCTCACCCCCAACCCCTCTCCCCAAGGGTGAGGGGAGCATATTTCATAATATTTAAAACCTGTTTTTTTACTATTATGAAAAAAGTATTTAAACTCATATTCGGCAAAGGTTTAAAAAATAGAAAAATTTACTTTGAAACAGCCCAGCTATTACCTAGGGTTTACTGAAAAAAGCACAAAGCCATGTATATCAATACTTTCAAGTTGGAGGGACTTGATTTAAGTGCAAGGATTTCAACAAATAATAGTAAAAAACCTTACATTTACGGGGATTAATCAAGATTTTTGCTCGTCAAAAGACCCGGTCAAACTATCAACTATCAACTCACCCTCACCAGCCATTTATTCAGCAAACCCTACCTATTACCTATTACCTAAAAACCTATTACCTATTACTGTGACTTGGAGCAAGAAGTCTAATAATCAATATTGACCCTTAACCCCGGTAAGACATCCTCTCCAGATAAAACCGTGGGCATGGTGAAAATTTCTACAGATTTATTTTGACGATATATTTCAACCTGTCGTTCTTGAGGATTGATTAACCAGCCGAGAAGCAATCCAGAGGCTAAATATTCCTGCATTTTGTCTTGTAAAGGTTTTAAACGGTCAGTTTTGGAGCGTAATTCGATGACAAAATCAGGGCAAATTGGCGGGAACTTCTCTTTTTCTGCTTGGGTTAAACTTTCCCATTTTTCTAAGCTGACCCAAGCAACATCAGGGGAGCGTGAGCCTCCACCGGGTAAATTAAACACAGTGGAAGAACTAAATACAACTCCTAAATTCGTTTGACGATTCCAAATACTAAGATCAACAATTAAATTGGCTTCTTTTTTGCCACTTTCACCACCGACTGGGGACATAATAATCAATTCTCCTTGAGGATTTCTTTCTAATTGCAAGTCAGGATTATTTTGACAGAGTAGATAAAACTGCTCCCTCGTCAAGGTTGTGGTTAGGGAATTAAGATTTAAGACAGTGGTCATATTTTAACCTCCGTTGATGTGTGTTTTTATTGTAGCTCTTGTGAAACTCAAAAAATAGTGATCTGACGCTTGTGAATGACAATTTATAGTAGTAACGCTGCGAGGTTTATTATTAATAACCTCGCAGTGTTACAATTGTGGTGGGTTACGCTACCTGCTCCCCACCCGACGATTAACTATCAGATGAACTTGATTTACGTTTTAAAGAAGTAAGAAAACCAAAACTACCTACTCCCAACAAACCGAATAGAGAAGAAGATTCAGGAATCGGAGTTACTTCCTCAATTTCTACCAAAACTCTCCCAATTCTGCTATCTGCCTCTTTAGAAACTCCAATATTAACTGGATCTACAAAACGTAAATCTTCTTGCATGAGAAGGCGTTGTAAAGTAACATCAGTACCCAAAATATTACTAAGATAGTTGCTAGAGCCATAGGAGTTGGTTGAATCTGAACCCCGAGACCCGAATATACCGATTATGTCACCACTAGAGACATTAATATCAACGTCTAATAAATTACTCCCAGCATTATCACGGGAAAGAAACAAGGTGTCAAAATTAGTGGTACTTGCCGAAAACTGTGGAATAGCTTCGTTAAAACGCATAACTGCCACGTCAAAATTATCTGTACTAGCATCCGTTGGTAATCCCAAACCAGTGATTTTAAAATCTTTGGGTGCAGTAAACCAAAATCCCCTTGTCAACCCTGTAAAGGTGGCTTCTTGTGTCCCAACATCCATCAACGAAGCTGCCAAGGCTGAATTGGCCATCAAAGCTGTCGTCAAGGAAACCGCAGTAATTAGGGTGGCTTTTAATAAGTTTTGCTTACCCCCCCCCCCGAAATTCATAAGTTTTGCTAATGTTGTCATAGTGGTTGTTTTCTTTTAAATGAGATAAAAACATGGTAATATCAACCATGTTTTATTTCAATAGTGAGAGAACAACTTTACAGAATCTTCACAAATGACCTAAAAAACATTCTTGCTTTATTGATGATATTGACTAAGTTTCCCGAGAAAAGAATCTACACCGCCAACTTAACCAACGGTCTAAAATATTAGTAAATAAGGCAATTTTTCAAACTAATAATAATAGTTAAAAGATTAATTACTAATAATATAGACAAACTTTTTTTTAAATGGTACAATCAAAAATACAATGTGGTTTTTATGACTTAAATTCAAAAAAAACCTCAAAACACTTATTTTGTCGTAATACTGAGTATTTAATTTTACTAATCTGATTAAACAACGTTGGCAATGACCCGATTTTCTGTCAGGAAACCTTAACAAATTGCCCTTGACAAAATGCCAGTTATGTGGTAATTTTTCGAGGCGATCGCCAATTTATCGGTATAAAATTATACAGAGACTGTACTGAGATGGCAAAAAAGAGGTGCTAAATTGTTAGTAATGAGGGGAAAAGATTTTTCCTAATCAGAATAAGAGAAAAAGGCGATTAATAGAAAAGGAATTGTTTAGTGATTTTCTAATTTAAACTTATAAATAAAACAAGATACTCCTTTATTTCTAAGGAGATTTCGTCATTTCAGTTAACTCTTAATTGTTAACTAATAACTGATAACTGATAACTGAAATGACGCTTATGAGAGGAGAATTAATGTTATTTTTAGTTTCGCAAGATGGCTACTATAGCATTTTCTGATTAAATGTTATCTACCCCTCACCCCCCTACCCCCCTCATCCCAAGCAGGGCTGTTTCAAAGTAAAATTTGCTATTTTTGAAACCCTTGCCTAATATGATTTTAAATACCTTTTTCCTAATACTTTAAAAACAGGTTTTAAATATTAGGAAATATGCTCCCCTCTCCCTTTGGGATGAGGGGTTGGGGGTGAGGGTCTTCAAATTTTGATCTCGACTTTGAAACAGCCCTGCTCATCCCAAGGGGAGAGGGGGAAGGAGAGGTAAAATGTCAACAAAAAATGCTATAATTACTATTTTCGGTTAAAACTTCCCGAATCAGATCATTGGAAACCTCAGAAGTAATCAGCACTTCACCTATTTTAGTGGGCAAAATAAACCTGACTTTTCCTGCTTTGACCTTTTTATCACTACTGAGGGAATTAATAATGTCCTCAATCTTAACACCCGTGGGAATTTGAGTCGGTAATCCAGTTTTGACAATTAGTTGATTTTGTTTCTTCGCATCCATGCAATTCCACAGGTTCAACTTAACAGCGATCGCCCCAGCAACCTCCATACCAATAGCAACCGCTTCGCCGTGATTAACTAGGCTATAGCCGGTTAAACTTTCCACAGCATGGCCGATGGTATGACCATAATTAAGGATAGCGCGAAGTCCGGATTCTTTTTCATCTTGGCCAACCACATCGGCCTTAGCTTGGCAAGAACGAGTTAAAATAGTTTGCAATAACTCTGGAGTCAAGTCAGAAAAGGAGGAAAGGCGATCGCACTGTTCCAATTGTGCAAATAAATTGTCATCCCAAATTACGCCATACTTGATGACTTCTGCCATTCCTGCCCGAAATTCCCTTTCGGGTAAAGTTGTCAAAACTTCGGGGTCAATTAAGACCAATTTGGGTTGATAAAATGCACCAATGAGGTTTTTCCCCAACGGGTGATTAACTCCAGTTTTTCCCCCGACTGAAGCATCAACCATGGCTAAAAGAGAAGTCGGCACTTGAATAAAATTAAGGCCTCGTAACCAAGTTGCTGCTGCAAAACCAGTCATATCACCGATGACACCACCTCCCAAGGCTAACAGGGTTGATGATCTTTCCAGACGATGTGTTAAAGCGCTATCATAAACTTTTTCGATTTGGGAAAGGGTTTTAAATTGCTCACCGGCCGGAATTAAATGGATAAATACCTCAAAACCATTCTGGGTGAGGGAATTGACGACAGTTTCGCCATAAAAATTAAAAATTTCGGGGTTGGAAACAAGCAGAATTTTTTGACCTAATTTTAAAGGAGTCAAATAGTCGCCGATAACAGACAAACTACCTGGTTTAATAACAATTTTGTAGGAATTTTCGGGTAATTTTACGGGAATTATTGTTTCCATAATTTGTCAATTAATAATCAAAATGTAAAATACTATTTTAGCTTAAAAGCGATCCACTTTGAGCTAAAATTTTCGCCCTTTAGCATACAAACTAGGGGATAAAGAGTTTCCATAACGTCAATTTTTTCTATTCCAAATCTATAATAAATGTAGAATTATCGGTATTAATAAACTTTAGGTGGTATTTTTAGCATTTATTTTTCCCCGCTTTTTAAGTGGAGATTTAAAAACAAAACTAAAGTGTAAAACTATTTTATTTTTAACAGTTTCACTATTTTTTTTACCAAAGAAAAGTGGGTAAAACTCTTGCCACTTTTTACTTTTTGCTTGTTACCAAGAACAAAAGGTAACAAGTCTCCCTTTTCAAGGGGATGAAAATTGGCATATTTCTAATTTCAAGCTATCGATGACCGTCGGTAGTAACTGATAACTGATAACTGGTAACTGATAACTGAAATGACTTGTTACTTGTTACTTCTTATTTCATTTGCCCCTTTTAAGATAAGATAAGATATCAACTTAACCATTAAGGAGAAATAAATTATGTCCGCCATTGTCCTTTATGCAGGAATCATCATTGCTTATACCGGTGTTGCAGCCGGTTTATATTTAGGTTTGCGTGCCGCTAAAATCATCTAAAGTTCAGTTAAAATTAGATCTTCATGATCTAATTTTTTGACCTAAACAACTAAAGCTTCTTTATTTGACAGATTATAGCAAATTAGAGCCCGAAATTAACTCCGTGATAATTTATAGCGGTTTTCAAAGGTCAAAACCAGCCTTGAAACCTTGAAACCCTTTTCTCTTATACTTTTGACTTGGCGTAATGGGTTATAATTTCCTGTTGGGGAGCGGGAATGGGAATGCCTGCTTGATCAAGGGCATTTTTCACGCGACGACGAAATTCCCGGGATACTTCCCACTGTTTTAATGGTTGGGTTTTAATCCAAACCTTAAGCATTACTCCTCGATCGCCAAAAAGATCGACACCTAAAACCACAGGAGACTCCAAAATGCGCTCCTCCCAATTCGCATCTTTACTCAGCTCTTGTGCAACTTGACTAATAACTTCTAAAGCTTGATCGACATCGGTTTGATAAGCGATGGGAATATTCAAATCGGCTCTTGACCATTCACTCGACATATTAGCGACAATTTTAATTTCGCTATTGGGGATAGTAATCAACCTACCTTCCCCATCGCGTAGTTGAGTAATTCTGAGATTCATACATTCCACTAAACCAGAAAACTCACCGATACTGACGACATCTCCAACTCCATATTGATCTTCAACAATGATACAAAAGCCATTAATCACATCGCGAATCAAATTTTGTGAAGCTAAAGAAATGCCGACTCCAACAATACCTGCACCTGCAAGTAAAGGAACAGTATTAAGACCAATGGAGGCTAAACCAACTAAAATTCCCACAATAACACTGGTTACGGTGACAATGCTTTTAGTAACGCCGGAAATCGTAGTAATACGCAATTTCAGTCGTTGATTAGCTTCCCAGGTTAACATATAATTACTGGCTAAAGATGAGCTAAAACGGTCAATTAAAGAGTAACTTAGGCGAATGACGACATAGGTACTACAAACGGCAATTCCTAAACGTAGAGGATACTTTAAACCAAATAAAATCAATAGTTGTAGTCCTCGGGAATAGGGAAATAAGCCCAAAATCAAGATTGTACCGCCAACCCAGACGCAACCTTGGCCGATTTGAATTAATAAATGTTTAACCGAAGTTAAATGCCATTTTTGGCTTAAAGTCAGTTGAGTGGTCAAAGGTTGACCGGGAATCCGATCTTGCGGACTCAATTGCTCCTGAGTTGCTTTTAATTTACGTTCCCAACGAGCTAAAAGTAAGCTAATTAGGGCTTGCTGAAAGATAGTCAAAAGCCTTACTAATCAAAGAGTTACGGTTCAAAAATTTTTCAAAAAATGCTAGGATTGGCCCTTAAAATAGAAAAAAACCTTACATTCAAATCAAAATGGTTTATAAAAAAAATAAACAATGTGTAGTGGAAGGAGAGGAATTAGGTTTCAAAATTGAAGCCAACCTTTCAGCTGACAATGATTGGGTAAAAATGGCCAAATTAGTACCTTGGTCAGAATTTGAAGCT
>JAABRE010000097.1 GCA_011391125.1 Synechococcales cyanobacterium S06 | reverse complement strand
ATCTGAGTTAAGTTTTGGTGAAGAAACAGAAACCACTTCTGAATCTGGTTTTGATTTTGGTGAAGAAACCTCCGAATCTGAGTTAAGTTTTGGTGAAGACACTGAAACCACTTCTGAATCTGGTTTTGATTTTGGTGAAGAAACCTCCGAATCTGAGTTAAGTTTTGGTGAAGAAACAGAAACCACTTCTGAATCTGGTTTTGATTTTGGTGAAGAAACCTCCGAATCTGAGTTAAGTTTTGGTGAAGACACTGAAACCACTTCTGAATCTGGTTTTGATTTTGGTGAAGAAACCTCCGAATCTGAGTTAAGTTTTGGTGAAGACACTGAAACCTCTTCCGAATCTGGTTTTGATTTTGGTGAAGAAACTGAAACCACCTCCGAATCTGGTTTTGATTTTGGTGAAGACACTGAAACCTCTTCCGAATCTGGTTTTGATTTTGCTGAGGAAACCTCCGAATCTGAGTTAAGTTTTGGTGAAGACACTGAAACCTCTTCCGAATCTGGTTTTGATTTTGGTGAAGACACTGAAACCTCTTCCGAATCTGGTTTTGATTTTGGTGAGGAAACCTCCGAATCTGAGTTAAGTTTTGGTGAAGAAACAGAAACCACTTCTGAATCTGGTTTTGATTTTGGTGAAGAAACCTCCGAATCTGACTTGAGTTTTGGTGAAGAAACTTCTGATAATGAATTATTCAGCGATTCTTTAGAAGAATTAACCACTGATAACGACGATTTAGGAGAATTTAATCTTCCTGATATAGAAGGAGATAATTACAATAATCCACTAGAAGAATTAACCACGGATAACGACGATTTAGGAGAATTTAATCTTCCTGATTTAGAAGAAGACATTTCTAAATCTCCTTTTGATGATTTTGCCATGTCTTCTTCTAGTAACCCTTTTTCTGATGATTTTTTAACTACAGATGATGAAATTGAAGAATTAGAAACCCCCAATAAATCGGGATTAGAATCAGAAATGGACGCATTTTTTGATATCTTTGAATCAGAAGATAAAAAATAATTTCCCTCAATAATATCTTTTTGAGTAAACAGAAATTGACCAAAATAAATTCTGTTTACTCATTTTTTCTGCTTAAAAAATTTCAATTTCTTTGGTCAAATCCCTTGACAAAAAGGCTATTTTGTGGTAAGAAAATCTTAGTCATTATGAGGATATTGAGTCCACAAATCGGTAATTTGACGTAAACTTTGGTAATTACCATTACCTAAAATTAAATGGTCCAAAAGAGGTATATTTAACAACTGAGCACCTTGTAAAAGTCTCTCCGTTAAAAAAATATCTTCTTCACTGGGTTGGGTATTTCCAGAAGGGTGATTATGGGCAATAATTAATTTGGTTGCTCCCTGTTTTATTACTTCGCGAAAAATGTCCCTCGGATGTGCTAAAGTCTCAGTAGCTGTGCCAATCGTGACTATTTTAGTACCTATTAAATAGTTTTTACTATCTAATAGCAAAACGGCGAATTTTTCTTGATTTTGCCACATTAAATCCTGACTTAAAGCTGCTGCTGCAACATCTGGATTATCCATTACTACCCTTTCTGTTGGTCGAAATTGGAATACTCTTTTCCCCAATTCCACCCCAGCAATGATGGTTGTTGCTTTCGCCGGTCCAACTCCCTCCATGGTCATTAATTCTTGCGGTGAAATATCCCGCAACATATCTAAGGGATCTCGCTGATGTTGACTTAATTCTCCTAGGATATACTGCCCCAAACCCACTGCTGAAAGTTTGCCCGGACCTTGACCTGTACCTAGTAAAATAGCTATTAATTCCGCCGTTGTCAAGATTTTTGCACCATAAGTTAACAATCTTTCCCTCGGCCTTTCTGTTAGTGGTAAATCAGCAATTCTGAGACTGTAGGTCATAACTTCTCTCTTGATTTGATTTATTTTATTTTCGTTATTTTAATCTAATTTTGATGAATCTTACTAGCATAATCGTACCTGTTGTCAACGAAGAAGCAATCATTCAAGCTACTTTGTCATCAATTCAAGACAATTCGGCGATCGAAATCATTGTGGTGGATGGAGGAAGTACAGATCATACCTTTAAATTAGTCTCGGAAATGGGAATTAAGATTATTCAATCTCCTGTTTACGGACGCGCAAATCAAATGAATTTTGGTGCTAAAATTGCCAAAGGAGAGCTATTTTTATTCCTTCATGCTGATAGTAAATTACCGGAAAATTACCTTGATTTAATTACGAAAACTTTGGTTAATCCTAACATTATTGCGGGAGCATTTGAGTTAGCAATTAATAGCAATAAAACAGGTTTAAGAATTATTGAAAAATTGGTTAATTGGCGATCGCACCTTTTTTCATTACCCTATGGCGATCAAGGAATATTTATGAGAAGGGAAGTATTTGAGGAAATGGGGGGTTTTCCCGAATTACCGATTATGGAAGACTTTGAACTAATAAGAAGGCTGAAAAAGCGAGGGAAAATAGGGATAATTCCGGCCAAAATAACCACATCAGCAAGACGTTGGGAACAAGTAGGAATTTGGAAAACAACCGTAATAAATCAGTTAATTATTATCGGTTACTTCCTAAAAATATCACCCCTAAAATTAAAACAATTCTACCAACAAAATAAAAATTAAATCTTAGTTGGTTGTTGCGCTTTAGCACTAAATGAAAGAGTATTAGGGCAAGAGCATCAACAAAGAACCCAAATAATTAAATGTCAATAATTTCGACCCAATCTTGATAATTACTATCGCGATTTTCAGTAATAGCAGTTATTTTTTCTTTTAATTGTGTAGTAAGTGGTTTTTCAACAGGTAAATGATAATTTTCGATGCGTTTTACTGGAGTAATTTTAGCAGCAGTACCACATAAAAATACCTCATCAGCAATCAAAAGTTCAGACTTATCAATCGGTCTTTCAAGAGTTTCAATTCCCAGATTTTTCGCAATAGTTAAAATACTATCTCTAGTAATACCTTCCAACACGTCTTGATCAACTCCAGGAGTAATTAATTTACCATTTCTAACGATAAAAATATTCATTCCGGAAGCTTCACAAACCTTACCTTGAGAGTTCATTAAAATAGCTTCATCAAAACCGGATTCTACTGCTTCTGTTTTCGCTAAAGCTGAGGTAATATAAGCACCACTAATCTTACCTCTTAAGGGGAAACTTTTGTCTTCTTGTCGTCCCCAAGAGCTAATTCTACAGCTAATTCCATCGGGAGATAAATAATCACCTAATTCCAAACCATACACAAAAAAATCCTTTTCAATTTTATGTAATCTAGGAGCAATTCCTAAGTCTGAAGTATAGACAAAAGGGCGAATATAAAAGGATTTTGTGGGCTTATTTTTCTTAACAAAATCAATAATAACTGACCGAATTTTTTCAGCAGCTAAATCATAATGTAAAAACTTAGCACTATTGCTTAATCTTTGGCAATGACGATCTAATCTAAATAATAAAATTTGGGCGGAATTATCAGGGTTGGGAATACCTCGCAAACCCCCGAAAGCTCCTGTACCATAGTGCAATCCATGGGTAGCGATGGAAATGGTGGCTTGTTCAAAGGGTACAAATTCATTGCGAAAATAAGCGAAAGGGAGAAAATTGTCCATTTTTATACCGAGAAATAATCATTTAATTAACAAGTGTTTAATTATAAACTATTTGGGGCATTAAAGATAGTATCCAAAAATCCGATTTCGATTAGAAATCAGATTTTTACTCCCGAATAACTCCTAATTTTGTAACCAACCGGCTAAATTTTCTTTCTGAATATCGGAGGGGTTTTTAACATGAACTAGATGATAACGATTTGGTTGAGAAGGTGCTAATTTTACGGTTAAATTTTTCAATTCGTCGTCATGAAATACCGTAATTTGTATTTGATCACCGGGGTGAAAATCCTGTAAACGTTCATTTAAAATTTGGCTATTTACCCTGATTCCGTTAATCGCTAATAACTCATCTCCGGGATCAATTCCTGCTAAATATGCTGGGGAATCTGAGGACACAAATTTAACTATTTCTTTGCTATTTTCTGTGACTACTTTAATACCTAAATAGGGAATATTATCCTTGATTTGATTAAGTTTTAGTCCAAAATATTCCAAGTATTCATTAAAGGGTAAATCTTCGGTAGTTTCTAAACAAAGATGGAAAAAGTCAGTTAATTTTGTTCCGGCTATTTCTTCTATGGTTTCTATCAGTTGTTCGGGGGTAAAACCGATTTCTTGTTTACCGAAACGTTGCCACATTAAACGCATAACATCGTCAAGGGAGCGCTTATTTTGATGGAGATTACGAATCAATAAATCCAACAATAATGATACTAATTCCCCTTTTAAATAGTAGGAAATTTGGCAATTATCACTATTACTATCCCGTCGATAAAGCTTAATCCAAGCGTCAAAACTAGATTCAGCCAAAGGTTGTACTTTGCGCCCCGGAGTTGTTAAATATTTAGTAATTTCTTGACTCAAATTTTGCAGAAAAATCTTACTATCATAAATTCCTGCTCTCAGGGGAATTAATAAATCATAATAACTGGTAGTTCCTTCAGAAAACCATAAAGAAGTAGTATAATTTTCCTGCTCATAATCAAACTTTTCCAAAGCTTGAGGACGTATTCTTTTAACATTCCAAAGGTGGAAAAATTCATGGGCAACTAACTGCATAAAACGGTGATATTTTTCGGTATTTTTAAACCCTAACCGGGGATAAATTAACGAACAGGAATTTTTATGTTCTAAACCGCCAAAACCATTGCCAGATAAATGTAAGATAAATAAATAATTATTGTAGGGAAGACCATCATATAAATTAGCTTCAGTTTCAATAATTTTCTGAGTATCCTCAATAATTTGTTTAGGATTAACATTACCTTGACCCCAAATTGCTAATTGATGGGATTTATCTAATACTTTAAACTCATAAAGTTCATGAATGCCAATTTCAAAAGGACTATCAATTAAGGTATCTAAATCCGGGGCTAAAAAAGTATTTTCTTGATCCTTTACAGGAGCTAAAGATGTAGCGATTTTCCACTTATTATTTGGAGGAATAATTGTTACTTTCGAGGGCAAATTTTCATAATGAGGAATATATAAAAATAAAGCTGCACCATTAAAATAACCGTGAGTTTCATTTAAATGATTAGTTCTTACCGTTAATTCATTGGCAAAAATTCTATAATTAACTTTAATTTGGTTAAGAGATTCTGTGTTAATTTGCCAATGATTTTTCGCAATTTTTGTCCAAGAAATAGGTTTATTATTACTGTGATCAAGAGCTGAAAAATGTTGAACATGGCGGGAATATTCTCTGACTAAATATGATCCCGGAGTCCAAACAGGCATTTTTAAATCTAAGACAGATTTGTGCCAATTATTAATGTGTAAACTAACTTCAAAAAGGTGGGAGGTAGGTTGAGAAATAGTAACTTGATAGGATAAATTATGATACATAAACTAATTAAGAAAAGTTTAAGGGTATTATAACTCAAATTTTGTTAGCTAAATTAATTAATTGTTTAAAATTGATTAAACGCAAAGTTTGAGTATCATAATCAATGTCGATCCATTCATTTTTAGAAAGTTTTTCCATGATTTTTTCGGCTTCTTCCGCCGTTATATCAGCAACATCCGCTAAATCTTGAATGGGAATTTGGAAAATTTCGATTGCTTGGTCATTACGACTACCATAATTTTCTCCCAAAGTAACCAAAAGTCGAACTAATTTAATGGCCGGAGGGTGATTTCTAATTTGAAAACGGACATTAACATATCTGATTCTGGTGGCCATTAATTGCAACATTTTATGTTGTAGATTCGGATCGTGATTTAAAGCATTAAGAAAATCAGGAGCAGAAATACTCAACAAACGAACAGGGCAAAGGGAAACCACATCAGTAGAACGGGGAGATTCATCAAGAATGGCCATTTCGCCAAAAAAATCACCCTTACCTAAAATGGCCAAAGTCATGGAACTATCTGCGAGCAAGCGCCTCACTTTGACCCAACCAGAAACAATGAAATAAATAGCATTACCCCAAGAATCTTCAAGAATAATGGTTTTATCAGAACCATATTCATTTTCCATGGCCGTGGAGAAGAGAGATTCTAAAATTTCTGGACTAGCCGAGCTAAAAATGGGGAAAAGCTCCGTAAAAGCTTTAATATTCATAGAAAATAAATAAAAATATGAACTTATTGGTTAACTCAGTAATGGTAAAACAGGACAATTAATGATCGGGGGATTTTTGAACTTAGTCGATTAAGACTTTATAAATTAAACCATAACACTTGTAATAAGAGAGAATATAGCGAAATTAGAAAAATAATGATCAAGGACAGAGGAATTATGATATAAATTGTTAAGGTTTATTAAGTTCGGTTTTAACTGAACAAAAATAACCCTCAAGTCAATTAATCAGCACTCTCTGCTAGTTTCGTGTAACTATCAGCCCGTTTCGGTGCTCAATAGTAAATTTTTGGCATAAATAACCACTAGAAAACAATTTTATTTATTCATGACAGCATCAACAGTCAAACCTCAAGGGATCGGTACACCGGATCAGGATTTTCCGTTCACTCTAAGAGATATTTTAAAAACGCTCCCCCA
This sequence comes from Synechococcales cyanobacterium S06, assembly GCA_011391125.1. Lineage (GTDB taxonomy): Bacteria > Cyanobacteriota > Cyanobacteriia > Cyanobacteriales > JAABRE01 > JAABRE01. The sequence goes on along the minus strand of JAABRE010000097.1, from coordinate 7,819 downwards.
AGAAGTCTTTATTAAAAATCCTCGTAAAGCTTGGACAAGAGTAGTAATTAACGTTTTATTAGTGGGTTTAGGATACTACGGAGTAGCGATTTCTCCTTGGTTTTTATTACCGATAGCTTGGGTTTTTCTCGGTACAGCTTTAACTGGATTTTTCGTCCTTGGCCATGACTGTGGTCATCGTTCCTTTTCTAATCGTAATTGGGTGAACGATTTAGTCGGCCATTTAACCTTTTTACCTTTAATCTATCCTTTTCATGCTTGGCGTATTCTCCACAATCATCATCATAAACATACCAATAAATTAAAAGTTGATAATGCTTGGGATGTCTTTACACCCGAAGTTTATGATAGTTTATCCCCCACTTTACAATGGGTTTATGCCAGAATACGAGGCCGTTTTTGGTGGATAGGTTCAATCGGCCATTGGTTTAATATCCATTTTGACTGGAATCAATTTGAAGGAAAAGAAAAAGAACAAGTCAGATTTTCTGTTCTTGTTGTTTTAATCGGTGGGGCGATCGGTTTTCCTACCCTTTTATGGTTTACTGGTGTTGCTGGATTTGTAAAATTTTGGTTAATGCCTTGGTTAGTCTATCATTTCTGGATGAGTACCTTTACCATTGTTCACCATACCATCCCTGAAATTCCCTTTAAACCAGCTTCAGAATGGAACGAAGCAGAAGCTCAATTATCGGGTACAGTACATTGTGATTATCCGGGCTGGGTCGAATTTCTCTGCCATGATATTAATGTCCATATTCCCCATCACGTTTCCACTGGGATTCCTTGGTACAATTTACGCCAAGCTCATGCTAGTTTAAAAGAAAACTGGGGTCCCTATTTAAAAGAACGTCAATTTTCTTGGTCTTTAATGAAAGAAATCAGTAGTGTTTGTCATTTATATGATCTCGAAAATAACTACATCAGCTTTCAAGAACATCGCCAAAGATCATTATAGTTTAAAGCTTTTAAATTATAGTGCTTCTTAAAATGTCCCTCCGAGGGACTTTTTTGTGTCTTATTTCTGTTTTCCTAAACGGATATATCTAAGCTAAAATTAAGACAATTGTTAAAAATTGAAACTAGATTAATTATGAATAATACACTTAAAAAAACCCTTAGTTTAACGGCCATCGCCACCTTACAAAGCTTTATTTTCGGTGGAATCAGTTATTTTCAACCCACTCAAGCTGCCTCATTGACGGAATTTGATATTTGTATCAAAGAATTAACCACCGCAGGTTTAACCGCCAATCAAGCAGCTCAAGCTTGTAGCAAAGCTTTTCGACCCAAAGAATTAGCTTACTGTATTAATAAAGTCAAATTTTATACAGAAGTCAACGCCGCCAATATACTTGATAATTGTAGCAAAGTACGAAGACCCGCCGAATTAGCCGATTGTGTGGTCGATATTCGCAAAAAAACCGAAAATGCTGATCCGACATCCGTCATGGGTTATTGTCGTCGTAGCCTTTTACCTCAGCGTTTTGCTCAATGTGTCATTAGTATGAATAAGCAAGGCAACGTTGGGGTTAACGAGTCCTTAGATCTGTGTATTAAAACCAAAACCGACAACTCACCTCAAAATCTTAACCTCATATTTAATTAGGGTTTGCTGAATAAATGGCTGGTGAGGGCGAGTTGATAGTTGATAGTTGATAGTTGATAGTTTGACCGGGTCTTTTGACGAGCCAAAATCTTGATTAATCCCAGTAAATGTAAGGTTTTTTACGATTATTTGTTGAAATCCTGGCCCTTAATTCAAGTCCCACCAACTTGAAAGTCTTGATCTACATAGCTGTCAGCTTTTTTCCGTAAACCCTAATTAAAGTAGTCAAATTAAATAAAAAGTGGGTTTAATACCCACTTTTTATTTAAGCAAAAATAACTCAAGTTGCTAACCTCCAAATATTAATCAAGTGCTCTCTATCACCCCGATCAGTTACTATAGTGATTCCAATTAAGATTAAAACAGTTGAAAAATAGGTTCGTAGTTGCGCTTTAGCGCTTCTTAGGACTAAAGTCCAACAACAAATTAAAAACTTTTGTTTAATTTTTATTTGGAATTACTATAATTTCGATTTGCAAATTGTATCTTCACGATACATTTTGAAAACGCTTAATCGCGATTCTAAGAAGGGTTTTTGGGGTCATTTATCCGTTGAAAATAGACTGCAATAGAAACTAGAAAAATGGCTTAAAATGAGTTTAAGGGGCATTTTCACTGGAACAAATCCATTAATCAACATCAAAAAATGTATCAGGATTATACCATTTGCAAGTTGAAAAGAGTAATCCCTAACAAGGAAAAATCAATAAATTTTATCACTTTTAAACTTAAAAATAACTGTTTTTTTTCTTATTTGCAAAGTAAAATCAAAAGCTACCTAAATCTATCATTCTAAAAATTGTTTAACCGTTAAAATCGGTATATTTTGAAAAGGATTTAACACTAATAAATCTTGATCTCCGCTAATTATAATAGTTGCTTTACCATTAATTGCTAACTCTAAAAACTTATTATCTTTTTCATCTCGACAAACAATTATTTTCTCTTTAATTTTAATAAAATTAACAGTATTAGCTAACTCCATCAAAAATAATTGTTTTTCAGTAGAAGTAATATATTTGTTAAATTTTGGTCTCTCTAAAACTTCCTCAATTTCAGTCCAAATTTCCTCAGACATTAAGATAATTCCTGACTTTCTTCCTTTGTCTAATACCTGACGAGGTGTGCTATCTTTAAAGAGTAAAGCACTAATAATCACATTAGTATCTAATACAAATTTGGGTAAATTATTCATTGAGAATTGCGGCTAAAATTTCTGGAGTTAAACCTCTTTTGATTGCTCGATCACTAATCTCATCCATTATTTTACCAAGAAAATCGATCTCATTTTTCCTATTTTTATCAAATAATAAATTGGCGATCGCCTCTAAATATTGTTTTTCTCTTTCAGTAGCTTGTTGATAAGCTACTGCTACTTGGGGACTGACTTTAATGGTAATTTCTTCACTAATTAGCATAATTGAAAATGAACAAGGTGTTTATGACTTTATTTTATCTAAAATTATCTCAGGTGGTGAAAAACCACCCTAATTTTTACCCTAAAGTGGACGATAAATAATCGGCAGTTGAAGACACAAGGGCGATCTAGCGATCCTAAATAGGTTGTAAAAAATTGTTTTCACCAAACCGTTACTGTAGAGAAGTTGCAGGCAACGTCTCTACACAATTCATTGAGGACTGCTAGATATAGTTGACAACTTTTTATTTAACTAAAAAGATTATCATTTTTTATTGCTAATATTTCTGGTAATATCTCATTCAAAAAAGGAGCATGGGAATTAATTACATTGTCTTCATTTTTATCATGTTTATGATGAGGAAAATTAGGAAGATTAAGTTGGCGATGATGTTCAGCGTTATCATAACGGAAAATTAATTTATTATTATTATCCATATATTGATAAGCATACATTTTTCGATCTAATTTCAATTCCACATAAATAAACTCTCTAAGATGAAGGATTGAATTATCTTTAAAGTGTATTTTAGCTTTAATAAATCCTTCATAAATTCCTCTTTGATCACAATTTATCTCATACCACTTAACCAACTCATAATTTTCGATTAAATGGCATAATTCCTGATAATAAAACTCAATTAACAAACTCAATCTCCTCAATTCTTTCCTTGGTTTCCTGTAAATGAGCTAACATTTTTAATTCACCAATCCATTCATCAAAATCAAAAGAATGTTCTAATTCATTATTATTAAAACTTCTGATAAATTCTTCTGAAGATAATTGATATTGTTGCTCAAATTCTGCTAATCTTACTTGAGTGCGTTTAATTCCAGTGTTAATACCCTGCAATCTTTCCGATAAAGCACTTTTAATTATTTGTTTAATTGATTCGGGATGTTTAGATATTAACTTTAATTCTGTCATAAATTATCCTCTTAATTATAGTCATTTTGGTGGTCAAAAAACCCTTGATTTTAAGCTAAAGTGGACGATAAATAATCGGCAGTTGAAGACACAAGGGCGATCGCATTTTCGTATAACATACGGGTTGGTCCAATAATTCCCACACTACCGATGGGAATGTGATCTTGATGATAATTTGCTGCGACTAAACTACAACTACGCATGGATTCTAAGGGGTTTTCTGTACCAATTTTAACCTTAACTTTACTCTCAGAAATATTAAAAATTAAGGGGAATAATTGCTCTTGTTCTTCTTCTAAAAGATGTAATAACATTTTTATTTGTTCAGAATGAGAAAATTCTGGTTGACGTAATACCTCGGAAACTCCTCTGATCATAATGGAAGTTGAATTCAAAGGTTGGGCGAAACTCTTTAAATGTGTTAGTAATTTTTGCAAAAAATCCGTATAACCTTTAAATTCCTGATCTAATTCTGTCCAATTTAACTTATTTAATTCTGACAACGATCGCCCTTTTAACTTACTATTAATAAAATTAGATAAAATGTGTAATTCTTCCGTAATTTCCTCCCCATTTGTATTCTGTGGAAAGTCCATTAACACCGACTGAGTTTGATAGGTATCAGTGACAATAATTAACATTACCTGTTTGCTAGAAACAGAAATTAATTGTAAATGTTTTAATTGATTTGTCGTAGTTTGTGGCAGAGTAATTAAAGCAATATAACCGCTAATATTGGCCAAAATTTGTGCCGCAGTTGTTAATAAGGCCTCAAAACTCCAGACATCTTTTTTGAGATTTTTTGTTAGATATTGATCAATTTTATGACTTGAATTTTCTGATGGAGTCATCAAATCATCCACATAAATACGATAACCAAAATCCGAAGGAATTCGCCCTGCTGAGGGATGTGGTTGATATAAAAGTCCCACCTTTTCGAGGGAGGATAAAGCGGTACGAATAGTTGCAGAACTAACTTTCATATTATATTCTTCTACCAGAGTTTTTGAACCCACAGGTTCGGCTGTCGCAATATAATGACGTATTGTAGCCCATAATAGATATTGCTGACGTTCATTTAAATTCGGAGGAACAAACATTAGTAAAAGTGTTATTTAAAGTGAAATTTATTTAAGTTTTTATCTCGGTTAAATCCTAATATCTAGGAATAGTTGAATCAACTAAAATTGAGTAAGCGTCAATACCTCCTACAATATTTTTAACATTAGTAAAACCTTGCGATCGTAACCATTGACACATTTGGGCAGATCTCATACCATGATGACAGAGAACCAAGGTTTCTTGTTCAGGATTAAATTGGGTTTTAAGCTCCTGATCCCACTGTTGATACTCACTCAAGGGTAACACAGTAAAACCTTCAATACGGGCCAGTTCCACCTCTTGTCTTTCCCTCACATCAATAAGTTGCAAGTTATCGTCATTGTCCGCGAGACGTACGGCTAATTCGGCTACAGAAATTTCAGCAATTGAGTTAAACATGGCTATTTGTTATGTGATACCTACAATATGACAGATTACCAGTAATAATATTAGTATTTGTTGAGTTTAACATTGTCTAATGAAATTGCGTAATTTTTTCCTAACCCTTGGTATTGGGGTTTCTACCCTAATTTTAATTTCTGCTGGTCTCCTCTATTGGATTCTTAGCCAAAGTCCCCTGAATCTACTTTCTGGTGGGGTGACGAATACCCCGACAAGTGCGCTGTTTGTGTCTAAACAAGCTCCAGCCATGGTCTCTTTATTGGTGAATCCAGCTCGCCTTGAGTCTTTTCGCCAATTAACTGCTTTTCCTAGTCAAAGAAGAAAAGCCCAATCTGAAATCAAACAGTTAGAATATAATTTATTAGCTAAAACCGGATTAAATTATCAAAAAGATATTAAACCGTGGTTGGGTGAAGAAATTAGTTTAGCTGTTACTTCTTTAGATTTTGACGGAGATAAAAGTAATGGAGCAAAACCTGGATATTTATTAATATTAACGACTAAAGATGCAGAATTAGCGAAGGAATTTTTACAGTTATCCTATTCCCAACAATCAATTAGTGGGAATTTTGATTTAAGTTTTCAGGAGTATAAAGGTGTTAATCTTACTTACCAAACTCCTTTAAAATCGAAGGCAAAATTAACGTTTCCCGCTAGTGCAGTTGTCGGCAATTATGTTTTATTTGCTAACGATTCCCAAGTTTTACGAGATGCTATTAATAACACCCAAGCGGTAGATTTAAACTTAGCTAATGCGGACTTTTATCAGGAAACTCTTAACAGTATTTCGACCCCGAAAATTGCCCTAAGTTTTTTAAATTTACCGGCTTTAAGTGCCTGGATTGGTAATCAACCTTACTCTGAAACTCCCGATATTCAACAAATGTTGACCGTTGCACTGTCTTTGCAACCCCAAGGTATTCGCGCAGAAACGGCTTTAATCGGTGTCTCAGGTCAAAATAATCAAAAACCCGTCTTATTGCAGCCCACAGAGGCATTAAACTACGTTCCTAGCGGTAGTTTGTTGACCATAGCTGGTCAAGATTTAAACCAATTTTGGGATAATATTGCCACGGGTTTAGCACTTGATAGCCCCTTGCAACAATTGTTAAAACAATTTATTTCGAGAATTGAACAACCTTTAGGAATTAATTTAACTGAAGATATATTTTCTTGGGTTAAGGGAGAATATGCTTTATCGTTAATTTCTGATTCTCAAACTAACAAATTAAATTGGGTTTTTATCGCTGAAAAATTACCCGAAGTTAACTACCAAGAAGCAATTAGAAAATTAGATGAAATTGCCAGTAAACAGGGGTTAAATATTACAGAATTACCCTTAGATGACAATAATATTATTGCTTGGACAAAATTAACAACTCAAACTAAGGACAAATTAGTTAGTTTAAATACTGATGTGAAAGGAGCACATCTTGATCTTGATAAATACGCAATATTTAGTAATTCTGTCGAGTTATTATCCGCCGCAAAATTAGGGAAAAATAGTCTCTTATCCAGTGATAAATTTAAGTCGGCAATTATCGCTTTACCCACTGAAAATGACGGCTATTTTTATTTAGACTGGCAACAAACTCAACCTATTATTGAGCAGAAATACCCTTTAATTAAGGTTGCTGAAGTGGCGATCGAACCCCTATTTAAACACCTTCAATCTTTCACTATTAGTAGTCAAGGAAGTGAAAATAGTATTCGTCGTGGTACAATTTTCTTGAATTTGAGTTAAATTTTTCCCTGAATTGTAGGTAAAATGAGAAAAATCTCCTTAAAAAACGGATTAATTTGATCTCGTTTTACCTCTCTTATTTGTAGTTCTAAATTAGGGAAATTCATTATTAAACTACCGTTTTAATCAAAGAAAGTCTCCATTGAAAATAAAATATTACATTAATTTAATGTTTTTAACTCAATATGTTATTATAAACAAGTTAACCTATTTATATTGCTAAAAATGTCTTATTTATTAATTAACCAGTATTACAAACAAATAGAAACTATTATTAGACGGGGTGGAAGTGACAAAGAGCAATCAATCAAAGTCGCCTTTTTGATGTTACTTAGGGCTTGCTGAATAAGTGAATGAAAAAACAAACAGTTTTGATAAATTAATAAATAAAAAATAAGTATAATTTTTATTTATTAATTTTTGTCTTTTATATAAGTATTTATAATCTAAATTGGCAAAAAATCTTTGATCTTGAACAAAACCATGAAAAAGAAGATAATAACCCCTTTTTAACAGGGTGTTAAGATTCATTACTAAAAAAGCAATAGCAATTTCAGTTTCAGCAGTTTCTGATAATTTGGACATGATTTGGTTTAAACCAAATCGACGTTTTCCTTG
>JAABRE010000096.1 GCA_011391125.1 Synechococcales cyanobacterium S06 | reverse complement strand
CCATTGGGCAATTCTGAAATTGAGATAATTGCCATCTATTTCTGACTCTAAAACCAAAGTTGGTTCACTTTTTAACACACTGTATAACGACTTGATACTTGCCTCACTATGAAAAGATTTACTCGTCCACGCACCGGCCAAAAAGTCAATTTGGCGATCGCCGCTTCGGCGCCACCCTTGGCGATCGCCACTGGTATAATGTTGTAAAAACTGGCGTAAACCTTCCGCAATAGTTAACTCCAAATTAGGTAAATTATCGCTAAAATTGTTATTATTTTGTAACCGTTCAAACTGCAATTTAGGGGGAGCAAAAAAGATGCGTAAAGGACTTATTTGAGCCTGATTATTGTTAGTAATAATATCAGAACTTACTAACCAAATAGGAGAATTATCTAACTTTTTTTGTTCCTCTAAAACCTTTAAAGAAGTTTGCCTTTGATAACTTAAAACCCTAGATTGTAACCGGTGATTTAATTCTAAAACCTGTAATTGTAGAGATTTTTCCTCTTGAAAACGCCATTTTTCAAACTCTAACTTCTTCTCTAACCTAGCATTTTCAGCAGATTGAATATATTGTTGAATTTCCTTCGCTTTCTCGTGATTTATTTGCGCCAATTGAGATTGTAACTTAATATTATCTTGATGCTGCACATATTGTAACTTCATTTGAGCCATTTGAAAATCTTGATAATCATCAGCCAAATCATCATCTTGAGTCGCAAGATCAAATACCGCACTAGCAACTTGAGTAATAGGATCACCAATTACAAATTTAGCAAAATTACTAACAGCCTTACCAATACCCTTAAAGAATTTTCCAAACATAAAAATTAGGTCTTTTTTATTACTATTAAATCGTTAGTGATTGATTATACACTGTCAATTGTATGTAAGCGCTTAAATATTTATTAAGGGACTTTGCGTGAGACAAAAATCAAGGCCTATGACACCAACAGAAAAGCCCCTTAGCGCCTTAGCGCCTTTGCGTGAGACAAAAATCAAGGCCTATGACACCAACAGAAAAGCCCCTTAGCGCCTTAGCGTGAGACACCAACAGACTCATACACAAAAAAACTTGTCAAGCATATCTAAAAAATCATTATTAACTTAAACTAATAACTGCAAAGGACGGGTTGTATTACAATTAAGATATTAAGGGATTATTAAGTTGATTTATGTTTTTCAGTAAATCAGCTTGAATCGCAACTATCATATTAGCGGCCAGCAGGAGCACAATAACAGCATGATTGCCAAAGATTTATCTTACTCTGAACATGAACCCACCACGAGGGCTGAGTCTCGACCCGATAAACCCGAAGAGGCCTGTGGTGTGTTTGGAATTTATGCACCCGAAGAAGATGTAGCTAAGTTGACCTATTTTGGTTTATATGCTTTACAGCATCGAGGCCAAGAATCAGCGGGAATCGCTACTTTTGACGGGAAAGATATCCTCTATCACAAGGAAATGGGCTTGGTTTCTCAGGTTTTTAATGAGACTATTTTAAGCCATTTACCTGGCCAAATTGCGGTGGGTCATACTCGCTATTCCACTACCGGTTCTAGTTTAAAACAAAATGCCCAACCTGCTATTCAACCTACTCGTCTCGGACATTTAGCTTTGGCTCATAATGGTAATTTAGTTAATACTGTGGACTTAAAAGCGGAATTAGTCAAGCGTAATTGTAAATTTCTGACAACCACCGATTCGGAAATGATTGCTCTGGCGATCGCCACTGAGGTGGATAATGGTAAATCTTGGCTCGAAGCTGCGATTACCGCTTTTCAAATGTGCACTGGAGCTTACAGTTTGGCGATCGCCACTCCGGATGGTTTAATGGGAGCGAGGGACCCGAATGGTATTCGGCCTTTGGTGATTGGTACTTTGAATGAGGAGGGGTCTCCGACTCGATATGTGCTTTCTTCGGAAACCTGCGGTTTGGATATAATTGGTGCTGAATTTTTACGGGATGTGGAACCGGGAGAGGTAGTTTGGATCAATGATCAGGGTTTAGCTTCTTTTCATTGGGCGCAAAAACCAGAACGGAAATTGTGCGTTTTTGAAATGATTTATTTTGCTCGCCCTGATAGTTTGATGCACAACGAAACTTTATATAGCTATCGTTTAAGATTAGGAGAACAATTAGCTAAAGAATCTTTTATAGAAGCTGATGTGGTGATGGGAGTACCTGATTCGGGGATTCCAGCGGCGATCGGTTTTTCCAGAGCGACGGGTATAGCTTATGGAGAAGGTTTAATTAAAAATAGATATGTGGGAAGAACTTTTATTCAGCCAACGCAACACATGAGGGAACATGGCATTAGAATGAAGTTAAATACTCTGAAAGACGTTTTGGAAGGAAAAAGAATAATTATTGTGGATGATTCCATTGTCAGGGGGACAACAAGTAGGAAAATTGTCAAAGCATTACGCGAAGCAGGAGCTTCGGAAGTTCACATGAGAATTTCCTCACCTCCGGTGACTCATCCCTGTTTTTATGGTATTGATACCGATAATCAAGAGCAATTAATTGCGGCGACTAAGTCAATACAGGAAATAGAAAAGCAAATTGAGGTGGATTCTTTGGCCTATCTTAGTTGGGAAGGAATGTTAGAAGCAACCCGAGAGGATACTAAGACTTTTTGTTCTGCTTGTTTTACCGGAGATTATCCCATTGCGATTCCGGATCAAATTAAAAGCTCTAAATTAATATTAGAAAAAATTAAAGGCGTTGCATGACTCTAAGATGAAATTGTAGGGGCAATCCCTTGTGGTTGCCCCAATCCCTTGTGGTTGCCCAATCCCTTGTGGTTGCCCCAATCCCTTGTGGTTGCCCAATCCCTTGTGGTTGCCCAATCCCTTGTGGTTGCCCCAATCCCTTGTGGTTGCCCAATCCCTTGTGGTTGCCCCAATCCCTTGTAGGGGCAATCCCTTGTGGTTGCCCAATCCCTTGTAGGGGCAATCCCTTGTGGTTGCCCAATCCCTTGTGGTTGCCCAATCCCTTGTGGTTGCCCAATCCCTTGTGGTTGCCCCCGAAACCCTGATAGGGTAGGGACAAGCCCTACCCCTACATTGAGAATACATATCAAATCATCTCGCAACTATGCAACGCCAAAATTAAAGGCTAAAGTAGCTTAAAAGCCACTCTTAAAGTTAGATTAAGAGTGGTTTTGATAATATAGTTTTTATGGAATAACATTGAACTTAAAAATTAAGATGACGATTGGGCGCTAGTGGATTTTGCGCCCTTACATTTTGGTAATTGATCAATAAAGATGGGGAAATCGAACTTAAATTCAGTCTTAGGTGCATTGATTATTCTTCCCTTAGCATACCCAAACCCAACCATAACCACGAACCCATAACCATCCACATTGAGATTTAGCCCCTTGTTGGTTAGTGTCTTTGAAGGATTCTACGGATTGACTAGCAGTTGGTAAAGGAATTAAAGTTTTCGGGGTTTTTTGTCCCACATTTTTGTCGGGAGCAGGATTACCAGTTGGTTGAGAACAAAGAGCAACATCGGGATTGTCTGATTTGGCAATCTCTTTAATTTGGTCAAAAATATTGTTGAACTGAGGGCAAATATAAACGATTTTACTTTGATAACGCTGATATCTACCACCTTCAGGTTGCCTTTGAGCGTTAGCTGGTACATTGAAAGCAGAGGTAGTTAAGGCTAATGTAAGGGCTATTCCGGTGGATGTCAGTAGTTGATTGGTTTTCATTTTCTTTCTCCTTAGAGTGTTTGTATAATTTTTTACTTAATTTATTTATCTTCACTTATTATCTTACTCATCTCAATACCTTTTGTAATCGTAGAAATTGCTGATTTTTGAGAGTTTATTTTCAGACCGAATTTCTCGATTTCCGTAATATTACAGGTATAGTTTTATACCTTAAGTATCTAGTTAGGTGGGCGAATCCGTGATGCTGATAGCCAAGAAGCCGTTTTCTGGGTTAAGATGAGCAACGATATAAATTGATTCGACTCGCTTTGAGAGGATTTTTTACTTGGCGGTGATGGTACGTTGGTTAGGAGTAGCAATAATTTTCGGTTTGGCCGGTTTTGGCGGTTGGTGGTTTTATCGTTCCGATTTTCAGCCCAAGGCCGAAACCCTCACCATCGAAACTTTGACTGTTACAACTGGCAATGTCCAAGATCAACTCAGTGGCGAACGAGGGCAGGTTGAATTAGACGAGCAGATCACTCTTAAATCAGCAACGGATGGAACTGTTGAGCAAGTAGTTGTCACCTTGGCTGAGATCGTCAAAAGTGGTCAAAATTTGATTTTGTTACGGGATTCGAACAAAGAAACCAAAATTTTGGAACATAAATATAAGTTACAAACTCAAGAACTTACTTTAGGACAAAAACGTCAGCAATTAAAACAAGCACAAATTAACTTAGAAGAAGCTAAAAACAATTTAAACCGTCAATTACAGCGGATTGCTCAACTTGAACAAAGCGACTTAAGAAAAAAACAGTGGGAAATTGATCAGCAAAATTTTACCGTCGCACAAAACCAGAAAAAAATTGAAGAAACAAAGCGGGAATTAAGCGAAGCACAGGAAAAACTGCGAGCTGATGAAAGATTGTTGGCTAAAGGCTACATTGCCGAAGATCAACTTCAAGATCAAACCAGAAATGTCAGAAATGCCCAATCTAATCTGTGGACTGCTCAAATTGAACTAAAACAAGCTAATCTGGAATTAGCACAATTACAGTTAGATTTGCAAATTTTACGGGATAATATTGCTGATAAACTAACAGAAAATCACGAAAATATTCGGCAAGCTCACCAACAAATAAGCGACGCAAAAAATACTTTACAACAAGTAGAATCTGACCTTAGTTTAGCCATATTAGAATTAGAAAAGGTCAAATTTGAAGGTGAAAAAATTGTTAAAGAATCAGAAAATAATATTGTCACTGCTCCCCTTAATGGCAAAATTCTTGATATTTTAGTTAAAAAAGGAGATGTTGTTAAATTGGGTGATGAGTTATTAACTTTAGGAAATCCGAATCAGGAAATAGTTAAACTGCAACTTTCAATTTTAAATGCTTCTAAAGTTAAACCCTTACAACCAGCTAATATTAGTATTATTGGACCGAATGCCCAAACTTTTACTGGTAAAGTTGACACAGTTTCCCTATTAGCTAAACCGGAAAAATCAGGTAATAGTCAACAAGTAAAAGTGGCTGCAACTATTAAATTAGATGCTCCCAGTGGAGTCTTAATTCCCGGTGGAACTGTTAACATTGATATTATTTTGCAACAAAAAAAAGATGTCCTTATTTTACCTTTGGAAGCAATACAAGATGAAGGAGGAGAAGCTTTTGTTTGGGTAAAAAATGCGCAAAATCAAGCACAAAAAAAACCGATTACTTTAGGTTTAGAAGGTTTAAATGAGGTGGAAATAATATCCGGTTTAAAACAGGGAGATCAAGTTTTATTACCTGCTCCTGAACAAATTTTAGAGGAAGGAATGACAGTTAACAATTGACAATTAAGTTACAGGTGAAGCTGTTAAATTTGGAACTTATTGCTATACTTAAGTTAATATCTCATAATTGAGGAGATTATAAATATATGACTGCACAAATTATCGACAAAAATACGGCCATCACGGAGCAGAAATTTATTTTACCCGGTTATCATACTTGGGAACAATTTGAAACCATTCAATCAGTAATTGAACAACAATCTGGTGTTAAAATTTCTTATTTAGATGGAGTAATCGAACTAATGACTTTAGGTGAACAACACGAAACAATTAAATCTATGATTGCTATTTTATTAGGAATCTATTTTTGGCAAAAAGAAATCGAGTTTATTCCCGTGGGAAGTGCTACTTGTGAATCGAAAGATCAACAAGTCTCTTTTGAACCCGATGAATCTTATTATTTAGGTGAAAAAAAAGCTCATCCTGATTTAGCAATTGAGGTTAATATTACCAGTGGTAGTGTTAAAAAACTCGAAAAATATCGCCGTTTAAATATTACTGAAGTTTGGTTATGGGAACATAATAAGTTTTCGATTTATCATCTAAAAAATAATCAATATGAGCAAATTTCCCAGAGTGAATTATTACCAGATTTAGATTTTAACCTGTTAGAAACTTGTGTGTTAATGTCCTCTAAACTCGAAGCAATTACCACTTTTACTAATGGTATTAAATAATATTAAGAGCAAGAAAATTGATTGATCGACTGGCTTGACAAAGTGACAGTTTTATGTATTACTGAATAAAGTCAGAAAAAAATGGGGAAAAGTTGGCAACTTTCCTAATTTTTAAAAATTTTGTAAGTAGGAGTTTAGCATAATGGCGGTAATGATTGAACAGGATTTGAAAGAGATTTTGGTGAAAATAGACCAAAGACTAGATAGAATTGAACAAAGATTAGAAAAGGATGTTACGGATTTAAAAATAGGTCAAACTCGTATCGAGGGTGAAATTAAGCGAGTTGAGTAAAAAGTTGAAGCTCAAGGCGCACAGATTAAAACTGAAATTAAGGGTATTGATATAAAAGTGGATGGAATTGGCAAAAGGATCGAGTTTCAGGAGTTTATTAACCGAGGTGTTTTCATCGGTAACTTCCCCCCTTTCAAGGGGGGGTAGGGGGGTACATCATTTTTATTATTGCTATTCTAGGTGGTTTGGCCAAGATGTTTGGTCTGGTTGGTAATCCTTAAATCTTTAGTAAATTGTAGGGTGGGCAATTTCTAAAATCTGGTAAATTATTAACAATAAATTATCGTAAATTGCCCACCCTACGATAACTTAAATAATCAGTAAAGGAGTAATATAAAATGACTACTCAATTATCAGTAATAAAAACTAATCTTTATGACCAAGATTTTTATTTATGGATAGAAACCACGGTAAAATTATTACAAGAAAATAAATTTGATCAAGTAGATTTACTAAATTTAATCGAAGAGTTACAATGTATGGGAAAAAGTCAGAAAAATGCTTTAAAAAGTAATCTAATTGTGGTTTTAATGCACTTACTTAAATACAAATATCAACCAGAAAAACGATCAAATAGTTGGTTATCTAGTATTTTTGAGCATCGTGGAAGATTAGAATTTAGCTTAGAAGATAGTCCTAGTTTAAGACGTTATCTTAGTGAAAGTTTAGATAAATGTTATCAGAATGCTAGAAAACAAGCTTCTTTAGAAACTGGTTTAAATCTTAATATTTTTCCTATTGATTGTCCTTTTACCCTCGAACAAACTTTAGATTCTGATTATTTACCCGAATAAATTAATTGTAGGGTGGGCAATTTTAATAACTTTTAATTCTTAACAAGAAATTATCATAAATTGCCCACCTTATTACAACCATTTAGCAAAATCTTTCGTAAATGTATCATTAATAATCGCGTTTCTAATATTACGAGTAAAACGCACTAATTCTGTTACATTATGCACCGAAATTAACATTAATCCTAATATTTCATTGGACTTAATTAGGTGGTTTAAATACGCGCGAGAAAAGTGTTGACAACAATAGCAATCACAGGTGGGATCAATGGGACCAAAATCCTCTTTGAAACGCGCATTTTTTAAGTTCCAACGTTCACCTTGTATTAAAGCTGCACCATGACGACCTACTCTAGTTGGCAAAACACAGTCAAACATATCAACTCCAGAGGCGATCGCCTTGGCCATTTCGCCATAAGTCCCCACACCCATTAAATAGCGCGGTTTTTCGGCCGGTAAAAGTGGCGCTGTTTGGGCCACAATACTATTGATCAATTCGGGGGCTTCCCCCACACTCACACCTCCGATCGCATAGCCGGGTAGATCAAGTTCCATTAAATCCTGAACAGCTGCCTTTCTGAGGTTAGGATAAGTTCCCCCCTGTACTATCCCAAATAAAGCCTGTTTATCGGTGCGAGAGTGGGCGTTAACGCAACGTTTGAGCCAGCGATAGGTACGATCTGTTGCTTCTTTAACCACGTTTTCATTAGATTGCCCCGGAGGACATTCATCAAAGGCCATGATGACATCAGCACCAAGGGCATTTTGGATTTCGATGGATTTTTCTGGGCTAATATTGATCATGCGACCATCACGAGGCGACTTGAAAATTACCCCGTCTTCGCTAATTTTACGGATTTTGCTTAAACTAAAAACCTGAAAACCGCCAGAATCTGTCAAGATTGGACCATCCCAAGCCATAAACTTGTGTAAACCGCCAGATTTGGCGATAATGCTTTCTCCTGGTTGCAAATGCAAGTGATAGGTATTTGCTAGAATCATTTGTGACTCCGCATCTTTCAACTGTTGAGGAGTCACACCCTTAACCGTGGCGATCGTACCCACAGGCATAAAGATTGGGGTTTCAACAGGACCATGGGGAGTGTGAAAAACCCCAGCGCGTGCATGACTATGACTACAATTTGCGTGACATTGATAGGAAAAATTGGACATTTCAGTTATTAGTTATCAGTTATCGTCGGGTGCGTCACCAAAATAACTTATAATTGTGATAATTACAGAGAAAATGTGACGCACCTTACAATCTTACCCAATTTCTTTGCTCACAGAAAAGGATTTACCAGAGATTAAGAAATTAATCAAAGAAAAAAATCAAAGAATTAGTCATTCACAAGACAAATTTTTAAAATATTGCTATTATTAATAGAATAAAACAGAGAGCGAAAAAAATTTTATGAAAGGCGAATTAACAGCAATTATTGAAACAGCAAATGAAGGAGGATATTGGGCTATTTGTCCAGAAATTCCCGGAGCAAATGGTCAAGGAGAAACCATTGAAGAAGCGAAAGAAAGCTTAAAAAATGCGATTCAACTAATTCTTGAAGATCGTTTAATGGATATTCAAAGAGGCCTATCAAAAGAAGCAATTAAAGAAACTATTTTAATTCCATGAAACGTAAAGAATTAGAAAAGAAATTACGTCAAGCAGGTTGTTATCTAAAGAGGGAAGGATCATCCCACTCTCTTTGGATTAATCCTCAAACTGGAGTTGTTGAAGCTGTACCCCGACATTCAGAAATCAAAGAATATTTAGCTAAAAAAATCCTCAAAAGTTTAAATGCTGAATAGTCTAATGGTGAGTAATCGCGAAGCAAAATTGCAACTTATTCTGTTAATTAATTGCGCCATTTTTCACCCTACAATTTAAAAGGATTCAAAATTGTTAACCTATTTTCAATAACTTGTTGATGTTGTAGGTCTTCTGTATAGATAAATTCACAATTTGCATTTAATGCACTCACTAAAACTAAACTATCCCAATAGGAAAATTGATATTGTAATTTTAAACGATGAGCTAAAAGGATAGTTTCAACGGTAATAATCTCAACTTCAGTAATAGTTATAATAACTTCAATATTTTCTTGGATCAAAGAATCTTGATTTTTTTTTCTTGAGCATTACACTATAATATTCACTCAGTATTTGGGTGCTAATAACTAACTGAGGTAAGGTTTCCAGAAGGTTTAATGCTATATTATGGCGATGATCTTTTTTATTTTCTAAATGAGCATAAATCCAAATATTCGTATCAATAAAAAATTTATCTTTCATATAATTCTTCTCTTGAAGGTAAATTTAAGTCATCTGTGGGAAATAAATGTGCATAAACTTGACGCTTTTTTATCGATGAAGAATCAAGAAATTTAGCTTCTTCGGTTAATTTTTGTTCTAATTCTTTAATCAGTTGATTTACTTTTGTGCTAGGTAAATTGTCAGGTACATTAATGGTTATTTGCATAGTTATTTAATTTATAAATGATTTAATTTTATCACTTATTTTAGCAGTTAATAGGGCAGTAAAATGGTGAATAATCTTGTAAAAAACTCCTTGATTATCCATTTTGCTAACTATGGGGAGGTGGGCAATGGCGAATAAAAATTGTAACTTATTCCGTTAATTAATCGCGCCAATTCCCACCCTACAATTATATTTAATATTATTTTGTTGTATTTATTATAATCAATTTTTACTCCTTTTTCTTTTAGCAATAACATCATGAGTAATTTCCCAATAATTTTTGGCTTTTGTCATATTAAAACTTAAAAAATCTGCCTCTATTTCTGGTAATTTATACACATCTAATTGGGAAATATCGACATTTAAACACTTCCTAATTTCTGCTCCTAAAGCTAAGGCTAAAAAAGGGACAACAGCGTTACCAATTTCGCGAAAACCGTGCCAAATTGTGCGATGAAACTGAAACCAGTCGGGGAATGTATGTAATCTTGCACCTTCACGAATAGTAATACATCGAGGGTGTAAATAATGAATTGGTCTTGGTGCAGTATGAGCTCCTCGATCGCTATTTGTTCCTGCGCGTAAGGTATTACATTGACCATCAGGAGCTAACTTTAAAAAGCGACTTTTGGACTCAATTTTTCCCGGAATTGTTGTCTTAAATCGTTCTTCACTTATGGTAGTATGTTTTGAGCCAATATGACCATAAATCTTATTATTAATACTTCTTTGATGGCAATGTTTAAAGTTACCAGAAGGAAGTAAATTAAAATGTTTTCTATACCCTTGATAATCTAAATTTTCCCGATTAATTCCGGTGTCTTGATCGAAAAAAACGTCACAATTACTTAAATCCCCAATTGCATCAAAAACAGTGACAAATTCTTTCATATTACCATTATTAAATAAGGGTAATATATCTTGATTTTTCTTTTCTTGACAGAGAAAATTAGGATAGGAAGGAACATTTAATCCCTTTTGATACCCCATTAAAATTAATCGTTTTCTTTTTTGAGCAGCTCCAAAATTTACTGCATCTAAAACCTGAATTGGTGTAACAATACCATAACCAATTTGCTCAATTTCTGTTATTAATTCATCCAATAATTGCCGATGTTCACCAGTAGTAATTCCGGGGACATTTTCAAAAAGAAAATATTTAGGTTGTATCTCTTTAATCATTCGCAAAAATTCAAAAATTAAGCTATTTCTAGGATCTTCTATTTGTCGCTTTCCTATTAAGGAAAATCCTTGACAAGGTGGACCTCCTACTATTAAATCTATGTCAGTGGAATATCCTTGGTCCTTAATTTTTTCGAGTATTTCTTGACTAGAAACAAAGGAAATATCTCGACAAATTGTTACTCCATAAGGGAAGTTAACATGGTGAATTAAACTGTGAATGGGGTCTATTTCCACTGAAGCAACAATGTCAAAACCCGCTGCTTCTAAACCTAATGACATTCCTCCACAACCTGCAAATAAATCAATGACAATCGGACGTTTCATTTTGATGAATTATGTTATTATAAGTTTCATTTATAATAACAAAAATTAGGGTTATTTTTTAATATATTTGAGATTTTATTATTATTAATAATTAGCGAAAATTACTTAACATTTATTAGTAGGGTGGGTAAAACGGTGACTAATTAGATCAAAAAACCTTGATTTATTTTCCGTTCTGCACGGCATTTGTAGTTGGTGGGCAATGGCGAAGCAGTTTGAATTTTTTGCCATAATATAATTGCGCCATTTTCCACCCTACAGTTAAATACATAAAAATGTAAACTTGTCAAATAAATGTTACAAAAATTAATATTTATTGTTAATCCTTACATAGCTAAGATTAACAAATTAATAGTAAAAACATAACTACATTTTTCGGTTTTTACGATTAACAATTTGACTCACTTTTTTTATAATATTATTAAAGGTAATTACAAACAAGTTATTTTTTATTATGCAACCAACTAATTCTAATAAGTTTACGGAAAAAGCTTGGGAGGCGATCGTTCGTACAACGGAGATTGCCAAGGAGTCCAAACATCAGCAAATTGAGAGTGAACATTTATTAAAAGCGTTACTAGAACAAGACGGTTTAGCTAATAGTATCTTTAATAAAGCAAATGTTAGTATTACTCGCTTAAAAGATCGCACTGAGGAGTTTATAAATAAGCAACCGAAAGTCAGTAGTGTCTCAGATTCTGTTTATTTAGGGAGAAGTTTAGATACTCTTTTAGATAGGACGGAAAAATATAGAATTGAATTTAAAGATGAGTATATTTCCATTGAACATATTTTGTTAGGATACGCTCAAGATGCTCGTTTTGGTAAAACAATTTTTCAGGAATTTAAGTTAACTGAAAATGGACTTAAAGAAATCATTAAACAAGTAAGGGGTAATCAAACAGTGACTGACCAAAATCCAGAAAATAAGTATCAATCTTTAGAAAAATATGGTCGAGATTTAACGGAATTAGCGAAATTAGGTAAGTTAGATCCTGTTATTGGTAGGGATGATGAAATTAGGAGAACTATCCAAATTTTATCCCGTCGTACCAAAAATAATCCCGTTTTAATTGGTGAACCGGGAGTAGGTAAAACTGCAATTGTGGAAGGTTTAGCACAGCGAATTCTTAATCGAGATGTTCCGGATTCTTTGCAGGATAGAAAGTTAATTTCCCTTGATATGGGCGCGTTAATTGCTGGTGCTAAATATCGTGGTGAATTTGAGGAGAGATTGAAAGCAGTTTTAAAGGAAGTTACCGAAGCACAAGGTAATATTATCCTGTTTATCGACGAGATTCATACAGTGGTTGGAGCAGGAGCGGCACAAGGTTCAATGGATGCTGGTAACTTGCTCAAACCTATGTTAGCAAGGGGTGAACTGCGTTGTATCGGTGCAACTACTTTGGATGAATATCGAAAATATATTGAGAAAGATGCTGCTTTAGAAAGACGTTTTCAAGAAGTAATGGTTAATGAGCCCAATGTGATAGATACTATCTCCATTTTAAGGGGGTTAAAAGAGCGTTATGAGGTGCATCATGGAGTTAAAATTTCTGATACTTCTTTAGTTGCTGCTGCTGTTTTATCCAATCGTTATATTAGTGATCGTTTTTTACCCGATAAGGCGATCGATTTAATAGATGAATCTGCGGCTAAATTAAAAATGGAAATTACCTCTAAACCGGAGGAATTAGATGAGATTGATCGCAAAATTTTACAGTTAGAAATGGAGCGATTATCTTTAAGAAAAGAAAGTGACCCTGCTTCTTTAGAAAGGTTGGAAAAATTAGATCAGGAATTGGCCAATTTAAAAGCAGAACAAACTCGATTTAATGCCCAATGGCAAGCAGAAAAAGAAATAATTGATCAGATTAAAAGGATTCGGGAAAAAATTGAGCAGGTTAATGTGGAAATTCAGCAAGCTGAAAGGGATTATGACTATAATAAAGCAGCGGAATTGCGCTATGGTAAATTAGCAGATTTACAACGACAAATTAAGGAATTTGAAGCGACTTTAGCGGAACGACAAACTAGCGGTAAATCGTTGTTAAGGGAGGAAGTTTTAGAAGCAGATATTGCGGAAATTATTGCAAAATGGACAGGTATTCCTATTAGTAAATTGGTGGAATCTGAGAAGGAAAAATTGCTACATTTGGAAGATGAATTGCACCAAAAAGTAATCGGTCAAGATGAAGCTGTTACCGCAGTTGCTGAAGCCATCCAGCGATCAAGGGCTGGTTTATCTGATCCAAATCGACCTACTGCAAGTTTTATTTTCCTTGGTCCTACGGGGGTGGGAAAAACCGAATTGGCTAAAGCTTTAGCTGCCAATTTATTCGACACTGAAGAAGCTTTAGTCCGCATTGATATGTCCGAATACATGGAAAAACATACCGTTTCCCGTTTAATCGGTGCTCCTCCGGGGTATGTGGGCTATGAAGAAGGCGGCCAATTAACCGAAGCAATCCGCAGACGGCCTTATTCCGTCATCCTTTTTGACGAAATCGAAAAGGCACATGGTGATGTGTTCAATGTGATGTTACAAATATTAGATGATGGAAGAGTCACCGATTCCCAAGGTCATGTAGTTGATTTCAAAAATACTATTATTATTATGACCAGTAATTTGGGTTCACAATACATTTTAGATATCGCAGGTGATGATAGTAAATATGAGGAAATGCGTAGTCGAGTTATGGAGGTTATGCGTAATAGTTTCCGACCAGAATTTTTAAATCGTATCGACGAAATTATTATTTTTCATGGTCTTCAAAAAACCCAGTTAAGGTCAATTGTTAAAATACAAGTAGCACGTTTAGAATCGCGTTTAGCGGAACAAAAATTAGCTCTTAAATTATCAGAAGAAGCCCTGGATTTCTTAGCCGAATTAGGTTATGATCCTGTTTATGGTGCTAGACCTTTAAAACGCTCAATTCAAAAGTATTTAGAAACGGCGATCGCCAAGTCAATTTTACGAGGAGAATTCAAACAAGGTGACACAATTTATGTCGATATTCAAGATGAAAGATTAACTTTCAAATCTTTAAATGTGGAAATGTTAAGTAAATAATTGGTAGTGAGGGTTTTTAACCCTCATTTTTGTTAATAAATTTTTACTTTAAATAGTATAATTAAATTTATACATTATCCCTATTAAATCAGAAATGGTGAAAGGTAAAAAAAAGAAGTGAAAATTGGGGTAATTTTAATGATAAAATAGCAAAAGAACTTTAGTAAATATTCTTTTGCCATGTTTAC
>JAABRE010000095.1 GCA_011391125.1 Synechococcales cyanobacterium S06 | reverse complement strand
CACTGGTTTAGACGCATTAGTCTAGCACGATAATTTAGCTTAATTAGGGATTTGTCTGATCATAAATGTTAAGTTTTGTAACAATTTTCACCATTTCTGGGGCAAAATATAGCTTAGAGGATAAGTGGAACACAGAAAAAAGAACCGCCTTTAAAAAGAAACTTCAAGAGTATTTAAAAATCACAAAAATGAACCCTGAGCGTTTACAAGTATGGTTTTGGGATGAGAGTGGGTTTAGTTTAAGAGTGATTAGAAGAAAGAATTGGTGTCAAAAAGGAAAGCGAAAAAAAGTAAGAGGTGACAGAAGAAGAGGAAGAATTAATGTGATGGGAGGATTAAGATATTCTGACAAAAAGAGATGGGTAGAATTTCTCAAAAAAGGAAATGCCCAAAGTTTTTATGAAGTGATGAAAGAATTTTATCAAGAACTGATAAATGAGTGGGTGTCGACAGGAAATGAAGCTAAAGATTTGGCGAGTAAAGGCGCAAAAATTGTCATTATTTTAGACAATGCCCGCTTTCATAAAAAGGGAGAAATTTTGCAGCAAATAGAGAAAGAAATGCCGAATATTCACCTAGAATTTTTGCCTGAATATAGCCCTGACTATAACTTAATTGAATTGGTATGGCATTCAGCGAAAGAGCATATTGCTAATCGTCTTTTTACATCTATTGAAGACTTAGAATTTTTGTTACATAGACTTTTAAATGAAGGGGAACTAATTATTAACTGGGAGCGTAAACTTAAAAACAAAGGCAATTCTATTAATGTCGTTTAAATGCGTAACAGCTTAGGGAATTTATTAGCTCGAATTAGGCAAAAAAACAGCTTTTAGCCTTAGTTGCGTTAAGGACAATGTAACGCACCTCTTGGTGTATTACGCGCGGACGCTAATACATCCTACAATACTTTTCATTGACGGGACGATCGTTTTCAAGGGCGATCGCCTTTTTGTTGAGAGGGCGATCGTTTTAAGGGCGATCGTTTTCAAGGGCGATCGTTTTCAAGGGCGATCATTTTAAGGGCGATCGTTTTCAAGGGCGATCATTTTAAGGGCGATCGTTTGGCTGTTGAGCCAAACATAAGTAGGCTGATGAACCTATAGAGATGATCTTTGGTAGCAATTAAAGCCATATAGGTTCATCGGCCTACCATACTACCTACCCTACCTTTACTTAATTAAAATTCGATCTTAATACAATCAGGAAACCAATTATCATCTAACAATTGTTCTAAAGTATAAGGACATTGATCCGGAAAAATCGGTTTATTTAAACCGGTTTTTGTCATCACATATTTAACAGCTTTTCGATAATTATTGTCTTTTTCTTTACTTAAATGTTTTCTTAAATTCGTTGTCATATCTATATCTAATTCATCTCGGAAATTCATAATTTCGGCAGCCCAATGACGATGATTAATTCTTTCTGACTCCCAATATTCAATTAATAGTAAACGAATAATAATCTGTTTTAAGTAACTTTCGCCACTCTTTTTAGTATCTCTCACCAAATTTTCTAATACCTCACTTAAACTATCTAAATCTAACTCATTTAACTGATTATTTTTCACTTGTTCTAACGTCGTTTCATACCAAGCTAAATAGTCTAATTCATATAAATTTTTCAAGCTATTTTTCGTTAAAGTTGCCATAATTTTATCTCTTAACTAAAGAATTTGCTCTAATAATGTTTCATTCATGAGGTTGTAATTAAAGGTTCATTGTATTGTTTTAAATCTTGTTTTGATCGGGACCTGGTAAGTGTCTTTTTGATCGACAAGCGCCACCCAAAAACCTGTATCAACTATGATCATATTTAGTTACCAAGGTATCGGCCAGAACTTTTTTATAAGTTGTTGATAAATTTTCTTCTACAGAACAACAACCAATTAAGCCAATTTCATCGAATTTTTCATAAAGACTTTTTTCTTTACACTCATTTTCTGCTTCTGATTTTGAATAACTTTTTTTGAGTAACTGGATTAAATCAACTACCAAGGTTTGAGCTTCTTTGGGCAAAGTCTCAATATCTCTGTATATTTGTTCAAATTTTACCATTATAATTAATACCTCAATTTGGTACAACTTTTCACCATAATCCTAATTATATGACAGTGACGATCGTCTTTGGTTATGCCGGCGTGGCAATCGTTTTAAGGGTGATCATTTCCAAGGGCGATCGCTTTCAAGGGCGATCATTTCCAAGGGCGATCGTTTTCAAGGGCGATCGTTTTGGCGTTGCATGACTCTGAGATGAAATTGTAGGGGCAATCCCTTGTGGTTGCCCCCGAAACGCTGATAGGGTAGGGACAAGCCCTACCCCTACATTGAAAATAAATATCAAATCATCTTGCATAGGTGCAACGCCATCGTTTTAAGGGCGATCGCCCTTGAGTTATTTCTGTTAAAATACGAAAATAATTAACCCTGTTAACTGGTGCGCAATGCTAATAGATTCATTAAAACTACCGAAAACATTGTTAAAAGAAGTAGAAAAATGTGCTCTTACCCAAGGAATTTCTGTAGAACAGTTTATCCTTTGGGCCGTGGCGGATAAAATAGGTTTTTTACGTCAAGAAGAGCCGTCTCAAACCACTGATAACCCTTGGCTAAAACTTGCAGGTAAGTATAAAAATGATCCCGATTTTGATGAAGTATTAGCTTATATAGAAGAATATCGTCGAGAATTAGAGGAGAAAACTGAAGCCGAAGAAATGTCAATGGTAAGTACAAATTTAGGTTAAAAAATGTATTATATACTTGACACGGATCACTTTTCTCTTTTACAAAGAGGCAATCAAAATATTAGACAGCAAATTATAAATCATCCCGATAATATTGCTATTACTATTATTACTGCCGAAGAATTAATAAGAGGTAGATTTCAGGTAATTAGACAAGCTTCTGCCAAAAAACAACCGAATAATTTAGTATTAGCTTATGCAAAAATAGCCGAAACTTTAGAGGATTTACAACTTTTAAATATTTGCAAGTATTCTCAGCAAGCTGACAATATTTATTCAAAATTACGCCGAGACAAAATACCGATTGGTACACAAGATTTGCGCATAGCTTCTGTTGTTTTAGCTAATAATTCTATCTTAGTTACCCGTAATTATCGAGATTTTGAAAAAGTACCTAATTTATTGCTTGAAAACTGGACCATACCCACTTAAATTAAAAAACCAGCTCATAATTAAGTGCGATTTTTTCAAAGGGCGATCGTTTCAAAGGGCGATCGTTTCAAAGGGCGATCGTTTTCAAGGGCGATCGTTTTAAGGGCGATCGTTTTTGGGGAGTTGACAGGGCGATCGCACGAGTCCCTCGATCAAAGAAGTTGCTGTAACAGGGTTTCATTGATAACCGTTTGATAGCCAATCCCTTGTTTTTTTGCCTCTTCTTTGGCCCATGCTAAAACTTGAGGGTGAAGTCTGATGTAAATTGGTTCATATTTTTCCGATTCTTCTTTAGGCGGTCTGCCCCGTTTTCTTAGTTTAAGATTAAACTGTTGGGCGATCGCCTCCCTGAATTTTTCATTTTCAACTGGTGTTACCCGTCTTGCTTTATCAAAAGGGAACTCAGATTCCTTCTTCATATTTTTTTACCTCTCTTTTTGTCGCTTTTCTGGCACTAATAATTCTCAAAAATTCATTGCGCATAGTAAAAATCACCACGATGATTAAACCATTTTCAGCTTCCCCCATGGCCCATTCGCGAATCTCACCTTCAGAATGTTTGACATCTTCAGTAAAAAGCAAATAGGGATCAGCAAAAACTGTCACAGCTTCCTCAAAAGTAATACCATGCTTGCTAAAATTAGATTTAGCCTTATTTTTATCCCAATCAAACTGCATTTATTTATAGTATATACTAAAACTCTTTAATTCAGAAATTTTACACTGAAAATGACGATAATCAAAGAGAATAGTTTTTTTTATCCTTATTTTAATAGTAAGTAGGTTTTATTTGCTAGTAATTTGTTTAAATGCAGTTTAATATTGTTAAGTTTTGTTACATTTGCTTGCTTCTTTGACGTAAATATGGTAATGGCGCATTGAATGCGCCCCTACGCGCAACAACAAACGGTTAAATTGCTCTGGAGAAGGTTTTTTCGCCTTTATTTTGACTATAATTATCGAAAGCAAAAGCGATATTTCTGATTAATAATCGGCCTATTGAGGTAACTTCTAATTTGTCAGGTAACAGGTTAATTAAACCATCTTTGGCCAATACTTCGAGTCGCTGTTCTTCTTCGGCAAAATACTCATCAAAATTGAGATTATATTTGTTTTCGATCGCCCTTTTATCGAGTCGGAAATGACACATTAATTCCATGATAATTTCCCGACGTAAAATGTTATCAGATTTCGCTAATTTTACTCCCCTTTCTATTGGTAAATTACCTTGATCAATGGACTTGTAGAAATCTTTTAAAGTTTTATGATTTTGGACATAAACATTATCTAACATACTAATAGCAGTTAAGCCAAATGCAAGCAATTCTGATTCAGGTTTGGTGGTGTAACCTTGGAAATTGCGATGTAATTTGCCCTGACTTTGGGCGATCGCCAATTCATCATTTGGTTTGGCAAAATGGTCCATACCAACGAAATAATAACCTGCCTCTTGTAACTGGTCAATCGTAGTGTGAAATAGCTCTAATTTTTCCTGAGAATTAGGAAGTTGATCTTCGGGAAGATTTTTTTGGACAGCTTTAATCCAAGGAATGTAAGCAAAATTAAAAACAGCAATACGATCTGGATTAAGTTTAATAGTTTTGGCAATAGTTTCCTTAAAAGTTTCAGCAGTTTGATAAGGAAGACCATAAATTAGATCGACATTAACACTGTCAAAATTGGCTTCTCTCATCCAACTCATGACGTTAAATAACATTTCTTCAGGTTGGACTCTGTTAATGGTTTCCTGTACTTTAGTATTAAAATCTTGGATACCGAAACTAATACGATTAAAACCAATATTACGCAGAGATAAAATATAATTTCTATCTACATAACGAGGGTTAATTTCTATGGAAATTTCGGCATCTTCAGCAAAGGTAAAATGCTCCTTCAATTTGTTAAAAAGGGACTCGACATGGGGTAAATCCAAATAATTTGGTGTACCTCCACCCCAGTGTAACTGTACAACCTGACGGTTTTTATCTATTAAAGGAGCAATTTGTTCAATATTCTTAAATAAATAGTCTAAATAGGTGGGAACAACCTTATCTTTTGCTTGGGTAACGATAACATTACAACCGCAAAAATAACAAGCACTTTGACAGAAAGGAATGTGACAATATAAAGACAAAGGAGACTGTTTTTGATTACCTTCTTTAATGGCCTTTAAAAATTGTTCTTCTGTAAAATCCGTTGTTAATTCGGTAGCAGGAGGATAACTGGTATAACGAGGAATAGGTTGGCTGTACTTTTCGATTAAATTAGCGTCAAATTTTACCTTTTCTAAACACAATTGCATCTTAAATTTACTCCTAATAACTAATTTTGAGTGACTAATTTGGGATCATTTTCTTCAGTGCTACCAGTATTATGACCGTGGATTAATTCATTAAAAATATCGAGGCCAACTGCGGTTTTTACTATTTCTTCTAAACTGTGCATCACATTACAATTTAAACGGAAAACTGTATTAGCTTCAGCTACTATTTTATCCGCCAAAATATCGTCAATTTCTAAATTATTTAAAGCGTCACGATATTTAATTTTAAAAGCTACCTGCTCATCTCTGGTTGGTAAAGCATCAAATTCATGTAAACCAACCCCTTTATGTTCGGGTAAATTGAAAGCTTTACGAATAATTGTTTTTAAACCTTGACCACCAGAAAGATCACCTAAATAACGCACATAAGCATGGGCAACTAATAAACCAGGTTCAGTTTGTGCCACTTCTTGAATACGATGAACATAGCGTTTTCCTGCTTCTGTTGCCACAATTTCTGAACGCCAATTTTCCCCGAAATAATATTCTAAATCTTGTTCTATTTTTGCCTTTCTATTTATCTCAGGAAAATAAATTTTACTAACAACTGGGTGATTTTGTAACTTCTCTAATTCTTCTTCTAAAACACTGTAAACCAGATAAAGATTCGCCAATAATTGACGGAAAGGCTCTTGTTTGATCTGACCTTTGAGAAAACACTTCATGTATGCTGTATTTTCCGCCATGGTGTGAGACTGCTTTGTACCTTCTCTCAATTTGGTTGCTAAGTCATTACTCATTTTTGATACCTCTGAACAATTATTTATAACTCTATAGCGATTAATGTTTTAAGTGAAGTATTTTTTAATAAAACTTTACAAAGGACGAGGATCAAGCTATATAAAACTTAATATTTAGAGACTAGCCAAAAGTGAAAAAATAGTTATAATCTATATAACTGTAAAGCGATGATCTAAAAAATATGGTTAACACACTAGAAAGAGAAACGGTTAAAAAGAACGCAATTAAAGAAACCTTACTGACACCTCGGTTTTACACCACGGATTTTGAAGCTGCTGCCAACATGGATTTATCCTTGCAAGAGGAAGAATTAGATGCACTGATCACAGAAATGGAGAATGACTATAATCGCTACCATTTCACCAGAGATGAAGAATTTGAGACAAGTTGGGATCATATTCAAGGCGAAACGAGGGAGGCATTTATTGACTTTTTAGAAAGATCATGTACTTCCGAATTTTCCGGGTTTATCTTATTTAAAGAATTATCAAGAAGACTGAAAGATAAAAGTCCAAAATTATCAAAAATATTTCATTTAATGGCCAGAGATGAAGCACGTCACGCTGGATTTTTGAATAAATCAATGTCGGATTTTCATATTAGCTTAGATTTAGGCTATTTAACTAAAAATAGAGAATACACATTTTTCAAACCCGAGTGGATTATTTACGCGGTTTACTTATCTGAAAAGATCGGATATTGGAGATATATAACCATATTCAGACACCTTGAAAAGCACCCCGAAGACCAATTTTACCCCTTATTTAAAATGTTTGATAGTTGGTGTCAAGATGAAAACAGACACGGGGATATATTTAATGCTTTACTGCGTTCACAAAAAGGAATGTGGAACAATTGGCAAGCCAAATTATGGTCAAGATTTTTCCTTTTGTCAGTATTTGTAACCCATTCATTAACAGTACATGAAAGATCAGAATTTTACAGATCAGTAGGTTTAGATCCCACGGAATTTGATCACGAAGTTATCAGACAAACAAATAACACATCTGCAAGATCATTCCCCGTTATTTTAAACGTAGATCATCCCCAATTTTTTGTGGGAATAAAAAGTTGTTCAGACAGGAATATTGAGTTAAAGAAAATCGACGAAAGTAACGCACCAAACTTCATCAAAACCCTGAAAAAATTACCCGTCAAAATTGGCATTGGTTTAGACTTTTTAAAATTATATCTCATTAAACCCATCGAAGCTGAACCTTTAAGAGGAACAGTAAGATAGTTGACAGTTAATAGTTGACAGTTAATAGTTGACAGTTGATAGTTGACAAAGAGAAATCCGGTTTCGTCAGACGAAATCGGATTTGTCTGTTAAATTTGCGTCTTTCTTAGCGCCTTTGCGCCTTTGCGTGAGATAATAAAATGAGAAATTAACAAATTTGTCTGTTAAATTTGCGTCTTTCTTAGCGCCTTTGCGCCTTTGCGTGAGATAATAAAATGATTAAAGTAACCGAAATTAACATATATCCGATTAAATCTTGTCGAGTAATAAACTTAGAAAAAGGGGAAGTAACCAAAAAAGGATTTCTCCACGACAGGGAATATTTAATAGTAGATAAAAACGGTAAATTTATCACCCAAAGACAGCAGCCAATTTTGGCAAAAGTCGGCGTAAAATTAGGGCAAAATAGCCTTACTTTAACCTTTGAAAATGATAGTTTTACTTTTACTCCCAGGTTAACGGGAACTGAAGTTGAAGTTCAAGTCTGGGGCGATCGCCCGGTGGGAATTGATCAGGGTGACAAGGTTGCCCACTGGTTAGAGGAAATATTGGGAAAAAACTGTCGCCTAGTGAAACAATCGCCCCAACATCCCAGAATAGTAGATCAAAAATATGCTCAAAATCCCACCGACGAGGTAAGTTTTGCTGACGGATATCCCTACTTATTGACAAATACAGCCTCATTAGAATATTTAAACGCAAAATTGGCGCAACCGATCGCGATGAATCGTTTTCGGCCGAATCTAGTAGTAAATACAGCACAACCGTTTAGGGAAGATAGCTGGAAAGCCATTAAAATAGGGGATATTACCTTTGATGTGGTGAAACCCTGTAGTAGGTGTGTGGTGATTACTACAGACCAGTTGACGGGGGAAAGGGACAATTTTCAAGAACCTTTGCGCACTCTTAGCACATTTCGGGAGATTTGTCAAGGGCAAATTATGTTTGGGATGAATTTAATTCCTCGCGAATGTGGGGAGATTAAAAGAGGAGATAGTGTTGTCACGTCTCTTGGACTGTAGGGCTAAAGCCCAACAACGAACCTGAATAAGATCAATTTTTTTGATGAGGATAAAAAGATGGAAGCAATTATCGAATTAGACTCAATAATTAGTCTCACTGATGAGCAGTTTTTTTTACTTTGTCAACGTAATCGCGATTATAAATTTGAGAGAAATTCAGTAGGAGATTTAGTGGTTATGTCACCAACAGGAGGAGAAACTAGTAAACGTAATTTTGATATCGTGACTCAGTTAGGAATATGGAATAAAAAGCATAAATTAGGAGTAGCTTTTGATTCTTCTGGTGGTTTTAAACTTCCTTTAGGGGGCGATCGCTCTCCAGATGCTTCTTGGATCAAGCAAGAACGATGGGATAATTTAACCCTCGAAGAAAGGGCGAAATTTTTGCCATTATGTCCTGATTTTCTCATGGAATTGCGCTCTCGTAATGACTCTCTTTCAAGATTACAAGAAAAGATGCAGGAATATTTAGCTAATGGTTGTCGATTGGGGTGGTTAATTGACCCACAAAATAAGCAAATTGAGATTTACAGACAGGGAAAAGAAGTGGAAATCGTTAAAAATCCTGCGACGATTTCCGGGGAGGATGTTTTAGTGGAATTTGTGTTAGATTTTAGTGAAATTTGGTAATGGTGTCAAAATGAAATCAATTATTGATTTAACACAATCTTATACTTTTAGTAAATTTTTTGAGTTAAAAATTGAACCGAAAGATTTAGCGAGGGATTTTGGTTATAATTTATCTCGAAAACAGCTTAATTTACCTCATTTTGAGGGTGAATTAGATAGAATTATGCAGTTAAAAGAACGCATTGAGGAAATTTTACCTTATGTTTCACTTAGTAATGAAACTGCAAGGAGAGAGTTATTAATTTCACCGGTTATTATAGACCTAATTCATTATACTAAATCGGAGGTCAGAATTGAATATCAAATTAAAGTTACAGACCAATTACAGGGTTATTTCGATTATCTGATAGAAAAAGAACAAAAACTATTAGTAATTGAAGCAAAAAAAGGGGATTTAGATTATGGTTTTACCCAGTTAGTCGCGGAATTAATTGCTTTAGATAAATGGCAAGAAAATGACAGCCAAACTAATATTATTGGAGCAGTTACAACGGGTAAAATCTGGGAATTTGCCCAATTAAATCGCTCGGAAAAACAGATTATTCAAGGTTGGGAAAGTTATCGTATTCCTGAGGATATTGAAGATTTGATTCGTATTTTAATCCAAGCTATTATTTAATTTCTATTAGTTATGAATGTAGGAGTGAACGTCCCACTCCCACGAATAGATCAAATATTATGGAAAATAAATTTTATTTATGTTATAACAACGATAATTAATCACATTTAAGCAAGATGAAACCGATTTTATCAATTGTAATTCCGACGAGGGAAGGTTTAGAAGACGACTGGTTTAAACAACTGTTAAATATTCAAGGAGAAGTGGAGTTTATTTTAGTTAATCCTCCCCAGGTTAATTATCCGATGACAGATCGGCGTTTACGTCAAATTATTAGTCCTTTACGGGGTGAGATTATCCAGAGAATGACTGGACTTTTGAATGCGAATTCTGACTATATTTTAACTATTAATTGTGATGAATATTTACATCCGAATATCGGTGAAATAACACAAGATTATTTTAGTAAATTTCCTGATAGTTGGGTATTAAGATTACGTACAAAAAGTTATCCATTTGGAGCGAAACAGGAATTAGAAAAAGAATGGGAAACTTTACCAATTATAGACGACAATTTAACACAAATGCCGATCGCACCTTTAGAAAATAAGTTTGATGTGGGCTGTTTTTTTCGTGACAGAAAAGACCATCATGGAAGACATACAGAAAACTTTGATAAAAAGGTGTGGAAAACAAAATTAGTTCACGATTCACTTAATGATATGGTCAATTTAATACCAATTTTCGGTCCTTTTAAGTACATTCCTTTCTGGTGTCTTGACCGATTATTAGGTTTATATATCCAAGCAAAATTCTTTGAAAAAGATAAAATGATCGGTCATATATTACCTTTACCTGAACAAATGAGAATCGAAGATAATCCTCCGGATTTTAAACGAAATATGAGGTTTTATGTATTTGCAGAAATTTGGTTAGTCAGGTCTTTTCCCCAACATGGATACCTGTGGAATTTGATTTTAAAGGGTTTAAGAGAGTTTCCTCAGTGGTTAAAGTATAAAATAACTAATAAGTATCCTATCTTTTAAATCTAATCATTAAAAATACCCACTTAAAAGACAATTTTACCAATTTTTTCTCTTACTAAAAAATTAACTAATAATTATTAATTAACAAAAGAGGTCAATTTAATAGTTGTTAAACACAACAAACAAGGTTTCGATCAGAAACCTTGTTTCTAGAGTAATGGCAATTCATGAAATCCCCGTACTCAGGAAAATTTAAAGATCTTAAATATTAGGAAAAAACACTATTTTCCCAATAATACCTAATAAACCACCAACCAAAATTCCAACAATACTTAAAAAACCAATGGTCATGGTATTTAACCGAGTGTTGGTATCATCTAAACGTTTATTAACATCATCAAAACGTTGGTTAACACCATCAAAACGCTGCTCAGTTTGTTGTTTAAAATCGTTAAATTGGTTACTTAGAGTTTTAATTTCACCTTTTAACTCAATTTGACTAATCGCTAGTTGATTAATGGTTGCAATTAAGCTGTCAAATTTATCGGTTAATTTATCTATTTTACTCTCTACTCTTTTGAGATCATTTTCAGTTACTGTGGCCATGGTACTATTATCCTAAGTCTATTTTTGATTGGTAGCGTTGTCAGCGCTACCTTAATTATTAATTGTCAATTATTAATTGTCAATTATTAGTGAGTAATTATTTTAACCTTTATATTAATAATAAAAAACGTTATTGCCGGGGATCGTTAAGATAAAATAGGGCCAGAGCATCGACAATGTTTAATAATAATTAATGCTTAATTAATTACCAAATTCTTCCCTTAAACCCATGGCAATTTTACTGTGTTTTTCAATTTGTGCCATTACCTGTTTAGCACGTTTAATTACAGAAGGGGGTAAACCTGCTAATCTTCCAGCTTCTATCCCGTAAGATTTATCAGCTCCTCCTGGTGTTACTTGGTGGAGAAATACGATTTCATTGGGCAATTCTCTGACCGTTACCTGATAGTTTGCTACGTTTTTTATCATGGATGCTAACTCATTTAATTCGTGATAATGGGTTGCAAAAATGGTTTTTGAGCGAATTTCTGTCGCTAAATATTCCGCTACGGACCAAGCGATGGATAATCCGTCAAAGGTGGCGGTTCCGCGCCCAATTTCATCTAATAATACCAATGATTTGTCCGTCGCATGGTTTAAAATATTGGCGGTTTCGTTCATTTCCACCATGAAGGTGGATTGTCCGGTGGCTAAATCATCCACAGCCCCGACACGGGTGAAAATGCGATCGCAAATGGCCAATTTGGCCTCAGTTGCAGGAACAAAACTACCAATTTGCGCCAATAATTGAATCAAGCCGACTTGTCGCAAGTAACAACTTTTGCCACTGGCATTGGGACCAGTCAAAATGATTAAATCAGGAGTAGTTTCCGCACCTAAATTGGTGGAATTCGGTACAAATAAACCGATACCAAGGGATTTTTCCACGACGGGATGTCTTCCCTCGACGATGCTAATTTCCTTGGATAAAGTCATTTCAGGCCGACAATAATTTTGATAAATCGCCAATTCCGCTAATCCGGCTAACACATCAACTGCGGCGATCGCCTTAGCAACTTTTCTAATTTCTTCACCATGGGTAGCGACATTTTTGCGTAGGGAGTCAAAAATTTCGTATTCTAAGGAATTAATGTCATCTTTAATGGTTAAAATTCGCGACTCTCTTTCCTTTAATTCCGAGGTAATATAACGCTCCTCATTAATCAAAGTTTGTTTACGGGTATAATCCGAAGGTGCTTTATCGGATTGCGATCGAGGCATACTAATATAGTAGCCAAAAGTTTTGTTATAACCCACTTTCAGCTTACTAACTCCGGTCCTTTCCCTCTCCGTAACTTCTAAATCACTAATCCACTGATAATCTTCCTTATAAAAACCCCGTAACTTATCCAAATTTTCATTGATTTCATCGCGAATAATCCCTCCTTCCTTAAGAGTTTGGGGAGGAGATTCCACCAAATGGGCAATTACTTCCTTACCTAAATCGTCCAATTGTGGTGGTACTTTCTGTAAAGTTTTCAAATAGGGAGAATTACAATCGGCCGTCAAAGCCATGAATTCCTTTAATTTCACCAAAGATTGAGCTAATCCTAACAAATCCTTAGCATTAGCACTCCCTGAACTTACTCGACCAGTTAACCTTTCTAAATCGTAAATATTTTTCAGTAAATGGCGCAAATCATCCCGTAATTCGGTATTTTCCCTTAATTCCTCAATGGTATCCTGACGAGCGCTAATTCCTTTTATCTCTAATAACGGTTGTAATAGCCAACGCCGTAAAGCGCGACCTCCCATGGGAGTAACAGTTTTATCGATCGCCCACAACAAAGAACCATAGAAAATATTATCACGAACAGTCTGAGTCAGTTCCAAATTGCGACGGGTGGAATGGTCCAAAACCAAAAAATCCGCCAAACTATAGGTGCGTAACCTTTGTAGGGAAACCTGATAGGCCTTTTGGGTATCTTCGACATATTCTAACAGACCACCGGCTGCTCTAATTGCGAGGGGAAAACTCTCACAACCTAAACCTTCCAAAGATTTAACGGCGAAAAGTTCCTGTAATCTGTATCTAGCCTCATGAATATTAAAAGGTTTTTGAGTGCGTAAAGAATAACAAAAACAATCCGGTAAACAATCCGGTAACTGTTCTGACTTTTCTCCCGGACGTAATAAAGTGTTTAAATCAGGGGAATTAGTGGGATAAAGAATTTCCGAAGGTTGTAGGCGCAATAATTCCACAGTTAAACTATGTAAATCCGAATTTTGAGTCGTGA
Organism: Synechococcales cyanobacterium S06; assembly: GCA_011391125.1. Classification (GTDB taxonomy): domain Bacteria; phylum Cyanobacteriota; class Cyanobacteriia; order Cyanobacteriales; family JAABRE01; genus JAABRE01. Next base: position 1,425 of record JAABRE010000095.1, on the reverse strand, counting down.
AAAATTCCCCCGTGGAAATGTCAGCATAAGCTAAACCCCAATTTTCGTTAGCAATAACCACAGCAGCAAGAAAATTATTTTTACTGGCCTTTAACATTCCATCATCCGTTAAAGTACCGGGAGTAAGCAACTTTTGAAGTTCCCGTTTCACCATGCGTTTTTCCGCCGCTGCATCGGCAGCATCTTCAACTTGATCACAAATGGCCACCGCAAAACCTTTTTCCACCAACATCGTTGCATAGCGGTCCAAAGCATGATGAGGAACACCAGTCATGGGCACTCGGCCAATCTCCTTCCCAGATTCCTTACTGGTTAAAACCAACTCTAATTCGCGAGCAATGGTAATAGCATCCTGAAAAAAGCATTCAAAAAAATCGCCCACCCGATACAATAACAAAGCTTGGGGATATTTATCCTTAACTTCTGTGTAGTGTTGCATCATCGGAGTTAACTTATTTCTGTCCAACTCCCTGTAATCGGCGTTTTCAATCTCTCTTTTTACTCTTCTCGGTGTTGCACCCATTAGCTTTACTAAAATAATTACTGCTTTTTACTGACTGTAACAAAATTTGTGGTTTTTAAACCTTAAAGGATTATTATTTTTTCTCATTTTAACTTGATTGACCAATAAATATATTGCGCAAGAGTTTGACTAAGCAATTTAGATTTAAGGAGGAATTTTTTATGTTTTACCATACCTGCTGAGAATACGCCTCCTTCGGACAGCTAAACTCGTTAGAGTTTAGGTAGGACAAGGAGGGGATGAAAAGCAGACGATATATACAAGCAAGTCATAGCTACAACCTACTTGACATTTAGGCAAAGAACTATTAACATAAAAATAACACCTAATCCCTAGAGGAAAAGATGCTTAACATATCATACAAATACAAGCTTAAACTAACTAAGTCCCAAATACAAGCTTTTGACGAAACCCTAGAAACGTGTCGTCAAATCTGGAACTTTGCCCTTAAGGAACGTAAAGACTGGTCAGCATCTCGCAAATCCCCGATTGACAGGTGTTCTTTGTTTGGTGAGTATATCATTCGTGCTGACGCACCTTACCCCAACTATCATCTACAAGCAAAAAACTTAACCCAAGCTCGTAAAATTAACCCCAATTTAGGTAAAATCCACTCTCAAGTTGGGCAGCAAGTTTTGAAAAAACTTGAGGAATCTTTTGCCCAAATGAAATCGTTAGGTAAGGGCTATCCCCGCTTTAAAAGAACGGGTCAGCTCAAAAGTTTTGTCTTCCCTCAGTTAGGAAAAAATCCTTTAGCTGAAGGCAAGATAAAATTACCTCATTTTGGTTGGGTTAACTTACGCCAATCAAGAGAATACCCAGAAGGTTTTACAGCTAAACAAGCCCGTATTTTAAAGAAACCTTCTGGTTATTTTGTCTTAATTACTTTTCAGTTAGATGTT
>JAABRE010000094.1 GCA_011391125.1 Synechococcales cyanobacterium S06 | reverse complement strand
TAAATCCCGCAAAAAAGCCACGGATTCTGAGCAAGGTAATTTGTTTTAGCAGAAACCATATTGCGCTGAAGCGCAACAACAAGCCGAATCAGGGTTCGTTGTTGCTGGTAGGGACGAACGGCCGTTCGTCCCTACATAAGATAGTTTACTGATAACTGATAACTGTTTACTGTTAACTGATAACCGATAACTGATAACTGATAACTGAAAAGAGGAGGTTTTTTTATGATTACATCTGCTCAAGTGCGCCAAAAATTAGTTGAAGCTTTGCAACTAGATTTAGTCGGACCGACTCCCGATGACTCAAATTACGCTACTGAAATCTTAAATCAAGCACCGTCAAAGTGGTATTTAACGGGGTTTTTAGCTCCTTTAGGTGCTCCCCTTGATCTAAAATGCGATGATACGGTTAATGAGGAATTAGACCAATCAACTGAATCTAAGTTAGGGGATGATAATCTGCTCCCCGAAACTACCGCTGCGAAAAAAGTTCCTTTTCCCTCTTCCATGGGGCTAAGTTTTTTAATCTCAGAAACCGTCACGGAGTTAACCGCTAATGTTAGTTGGGGAGATTATCTTGCCATTGAAACTGAGTTAGTTTTACCCCTTGAAACTGAGGAAAATAAAGCGGTTAAACCAGAAACTATTTATCAATGGCAACGCATTTCTCGCTCTGAATCTGTTACTATTTATCTGGAAAGTATGGAGGGAAAAACGAGTTTTGATGTGCCTAATAGTAAGGGTTTAAAGTTAGTTGTTATTAATCGCTCTGTTAAAAACCTCAATTTTCCCGCCGGTACTCGTTCTGTGTCGGTTTTCCTCGTCAATTACCGTAATTCCTATACTGAAGATTTTTTTGATGCTAGTTTGGCATTTCAAACTCATCTTAGTCTGTACTGTGAAGAAGGTTTCATTCCCCGCTCAGATCCCCGTAGCGCCAAGGAAAATGGCGATTGGGATGAAGCCGTGGCCAGTGTTCAATATCGCCACGATTACGAGTTTGCCGTTGGCCACAATGTCTCAGCTAACGCACATATAAATACATCTCTGCATCAACACAATGCAAGTATGGATAGTCCGTTATGTCAAACAATTGCCACGACTTGGCAGCCCATAACGGAAGTTCCCAAGGTGAGCGCTGCGGAGTTTAGTCAGGTGGAGTTGGGGATGGAGGCGATCGCCTCTGCTCCTGATGCGGAAACCATCCAAACTATGGTGGGGCCGTTGATTACCCTTTATGAAAATTGGATCGCTGACCAACGGCAGACGAAATTAACAGGGGAAGAGCAACAAGTAGCGGAAAAATTACTGGATAATGCGGAAAGAGCCTGTCAGAGAATGGCGGCCGGTTTGGCCAGTTTACAGGACTCTGATGTGTTGTCAGCCTTTAAAATCGCGAATCGTAGCATTGCCAGGGCTCGTCGTCAACAGTTGGCCGACGAACAAAAACAACCTGCGGAGTCTTTTAAACCTCCCCAATGGCGACCTTTTCAGTTGGCTTTTATTCTGCTGAATTTGCTTAGTATTGCTCAACCAGAAAAGCAAGAGCGAGAAGTGGTGGACCTGTTATTTTTCCCCACGGGAGGTGGTAAAACCGAGGCCTATTTGGGTTTGGCGGCCTTTACTTTGGTACTGCGAAGGTTGCGTTACCCTGGGATTCACAGCGCGGGGTTAAGTGTATTAATGCGCTATACTTTGAGATTACTTACCCTTGACCAGTTAGAACGGGCAGCCCGTCTAATTTGTGCTTTGGAATTAGAACGAGATCAGCAACCCAAGTTAGGTTCATGGCCCTTTGAAATCGGTTTATGGGTGGGAAGTGCAGCCACCCCGAATAAAATGGGTAGAAAAGGCAAGCAGGATAAATATTGCGCTCGGGAAAAAACCCTTGCTTTTCAAAAAGGGAAGTCCCCTAATTCCCCTATTCCTCTGGAAAAATGTCCCTGGTGTGGGACTAAATTTGGCTCAAATTCTTTTCAATTGTTTCCGAATCCTGACCAACCCACGGAATTACGCATTCTTTGTAGTAACCGTCGCTGTAAGTTCCGGGGCGATCGCCCTTTACCCATTGTAGCCATTGATGAGAGCATTTATCGCCGTCTTCCCTGCTTTCTCATTGCCACCGTGGATAAGTTCGCTAGTCTCCCTTGGGTAGGTCAAACGGGAGCTTTATTCGGGAATGTGACCCATTTTCGTGACGACGAAGGGTTTTTTGGACCTGCTGACACGGGAAAAGCGGGAATTCCCCTCAAACAACCTTTACCACCACCGGATTTAATCATTCAAGATGAATTACACCTGATTTCTGGTCCTCTGGGAACGATGGTGGGTCTTTACGAAACGGCGATCGATCGCCTTTGTCAGCGAGAAAATCAGGGTATTCGTCCCAAAATTATCGCCTCCACCGCGACGGTAAGGAGGGCCGAACGCCAAATACAGGCTTTATTTGACCGTTCTCAGGTGGATATTTTCCCACCCCCAGGGCCAGATCGCCATGATTCCTTTTTTGCCAAGACCGAATGGGAGGCCGATGGTAGGTTATATGTGGGGGTAGCAGCCCAAGGAAGGAGTCCCAAAGTCGTGATGTTACGGGTGTATTTAGCACTGCTGGCCGCTGCTCAGAAACAATGGCAACTTGCAGCCCAACAGGGTATTATTCCCAACCCTGCGGACCCCTATTTAACTTTATTGGGTTATTTCAACTCCCTGCGGGAATTAGGAGGGAGTCGCCGCCTCGTGGAAGATGAAGTGAATCCCCAATTACGCAAATATGGCGATCGCCGGGTTCGTGTCGGCGAAAATATCAGTCCTTTTTTCAGTAACCGCAAAATAGATGACGAACCCGAGGAGTTGACCTCCCGTGTCAGTACCAATAAAGTAGCTGAAACAAAAAATAACCTGAGTCAACCCTTTGACATCAAAAAAAGTCGCTCACCTTACCCCTATAAAAAAGTTCAAGGAGTGGATGTCGCCCTCGCTACCAACATGATTTCCGTTGGTTTAGATATTGTCCGTTTAGGCTTAATGGTAGTCTTAGGTCAACCTAAATCCGCCGCCGAGTATATTCAAAGTACCAGTCGTGTCGGTCGAGATGGTCAACGTCCGGGCTTAGTGGTGACTTTACTGAATATTCATCGTCCCCGCGATCGCTCCCATTATGAACGTTTCCAAAATTGGCATCATTGCTTTTATCGGGCGGTTGAAGCTACCAGCGTGACTCCTTTTTCCCCTCGGGCCTTAGATCGAGGATTAGCAGGAGTGGCCGTTGGTTTGGCACGCCACGGTATAGCCAAGCTGACCAATCCCCTCGGAGCTAGTGACGTGGGGAAATATCGCGCGGAATTAGAAGAATTATGGGCCGCCATCATACATCGTGCCGAAAATCATCATCCTGAAGGAGAAAGCGATCAAAGTGTTTTAAGTCAAGATATTCGCTCTCGTCTCGCTGAACTTTTGAACCTATGGGAGGATTACGCCACCAAAGAAGACTTACTGCAATATAACCCCAGTGAAATTGAGAGAGCTTCCCCTTTGCTACTCTCTGCTTTTAACCCCAATACTGACAAAGAACCCTTAGAACGGCGCAAATTCAAGACCCAGTGGAGTTTACGGGATGTCGAACCCACCGTAAATATTTGGGTTAAAGATGGACCAGAAAAACGGGAATTGGGGGATTAGGGAATTGGGGGATTAGGGTATTGGGGAGTGGGGAGTTGGGGTATTGTTCCTTGTTAATTGATAAACGAACAAAAAATCGGTAGGGGTAACCCTTGTGGTTACCCTCCCGACAATGGTTACGGTAGGGGTAACCCTTGTGGTTACCCTCCCAACAATGGTTACCCCGAATTGTGGTTACCCTCCCAACAATGGTTACCCCGAATTGTGGTTACCCCGAATTGTGGTTACCCTGGGAGGATAGGTACAAGACCTATCCCTACAGTTATCCGAATATAAGAAAGCAAAAAGGAAAATTTATGATGAATATATCCAGAGAAGCACAAATTAAAATGTTAGCTAATCTTCAAGATGAAGACATCGATTATTCGGATATTCCCGAAACTGATGCGCAATTTTGGGCCGATGCGAAAATTGAATATCCTCCTAAAAAAGTGCAAGTTACTTTAAGTATTGATGAAGCTGTTTTAAACTTTTTTAAACAGGAAACCAAGGGAGAGGAATATCAAGCTTTAATTAATGGTGTTTTAGCTGATTATGCTTTTAAGATTCAAGAAAAAAGAACTTTACAAGGAAAAATATCATGAGTTTACCGCCGAATATTCCGATTTTGCTCAATGGCCGTCCTGTGGAACAAATCACCGCTTTCCTGTTCCATGCTGGCAGCAATGATGACCCCGAACGCCTACTTGCTAACCAAGGCAAGAGTTTCCAAGGTAGTATCGTTTTAGGAATGGGTTTTACCTTTGATGATAGTAATCCCGACGCGACTCCCATTGCCGAAATGCACCGTCTCATCGCCGAAAATCCCAAAAATGCGGAGGTGATTTTCCCGTACATCGGTGGGGAGGAGGTCAATAGCAGCCCTACCCACTCCCATCATCGTTATGTGATTGACTTTTTTGATCGCTCCGAAGAAGAATGTTGGCAAAACTACCCTGATTTAATGGAAATTGTCAAAAAAAAGGTAAAACCGGAACGGGATAAACAAAAAAGGGATGCTTTAAGAGTTCGTTGGTGGCAATATGCGGAAAAAAGACCGGGGTTGAAGCAGGCGATCGCCCCTTTGGAGCGAGTATTAGTAACTAATTCTCAAGCTTCAACTTATTTATCCTTTATTTTCTATCAGCCAAATGTAGTATTTGCTAATAGTTTAAACGTCTTTCCGTTACAAAAAAACTCAGATTTTACCGTCTTACAATCAAGAATTCATGAGGTTTTCGCAAGGTTTTTTAGCTCATCATTAGAAGATCGACTTCGTTATAATCCTTCAGATTCTTTTGAAACCTTCCCGTTTCCAGAGTTGACCCCCCCTGCCCCCCTTAACAAGGGGGGTTTAAGAGAAGAGCAAATCACATCTCCAATTCCCCCCCTTAACAAGGGGGGGTTAGGGGGGGGTCAACCCCTTAACAAGGGGGGGTTAGGGGAGGTTCAACCCCTTAACAAGCAGGGGTTAGGGGGGGGCAACCCCTTAACAAGGGGGGGGTTACGGCGGAGCAACTCGAGGAGATTGGCCAACAATATTATGAATACCGAGCCGACTTAATGGTGCGGAATAATCAAGGCTTGACTGCTACCTACAATCGCTTCCATGATCCCTACGAATTTGATTCTGACATCTTACGTTTGCGAGAATTACACGAAGAAATGGACAAAGCAGTGTTAAAAGCCTACGGTTGGGAGGATATTGACACCACCTGCGGATTTTGCTTAGATTATTTGGACATTGACGAAAATGTAGAGACGTTGCATGCAACGTCTCTACATACAACGTCTCTACAGGAGCGGATCGACTCTGGCGATTATTACTTCGACACTGCCGACGAAGCCATGAAATTTGACCAATTGGCCCGCACCGGTAAACGTAAATTACCTTGGCGTTATCGTTGGCCAGAGGTTACCCATGATGAAGTATTAGCGAGATTACTGGAGCTTAACGGAGAAAGAGCGCAAAATGAGCGGTTATTAGGGGCAAACCTTGATAAAACCGCTAAAAAAGCCAGTAAATCCCGCAAAAAAGCCACGGATTCTGAGCAAGGTAATTTGTTTTAGCAGAAACCATATTGCGCTGAAGCGCAACAACAAGCCGAATCAGGGTTCGTAGTTGCTGGTAGGGGCGCATTGAATGCGCCCTCTTAATGTAGGGGTCAGGCCGTTGACCCCTACCGATAACTGATAACTAATCACTGTTTACTGATAACTGATAACTGATAACTGATAACTGATATGACAGAACAAGAAAAATCCTATCCCGAATTACGTCAAAGTCAACTTTTAAGCACCTTTGGACCAGGAGCGATGGTTGATTTACCAGAGCGCTCCGTGGTGATTTCTGGCCTTTCTTTTTGGCGCGGTGACAAACAATTAATTTCTGAACCACGACTCCGAGATAAGGTTTGTGAAAAATTTAAGATTCAAAATATTAAATTCTTAAGCCCTCCCCAGCAAAATAATGACCCGAATGCTCCTTTATCGGCTATTGATGCTTTCGTATTCCCTAAATGGTTTCTTGGCCAAGTCGAATACACTTTTGTGAGAAAGGGTAAGGAATATCGCACTCGTCCTTTTTTTACTTGGAATACGGTTAAAGGAGGTGCAAAATTTGATGGTAAAAAGGTCAGTGTGGTCCCCGTGCGTTTTGTGCAAGCTTGCACCCATGGCCATTTAAGCGACCTCGATTGGCGTAGTTTTTGTCACAATGACTATCAAACAAGTTGTAAGGGTCAATTATGGTTGGATGAAGCCGGTTCTGGTAATGATTTTGACGATATTTATGTCCGTTGTGAATGCGGAAAAGCTCGTCAATTAGCCCAGGCTAAGCGGAAAGATTCCACAGCTTTGGGTATTTGTCAAGGTCATCGTCCTTGGCTGGGCGATCGACAGTTCCCCTGTTATTCCACTACCACCGATGATGATGGTCAAATTGTAACTACGGATAAACATGAATACAATCGACTATTGATTCGCTCCGCTAGTAATGCTTATTTCTCCCAGACTTTGAGCGTTATTTCCCTTCCTGATACGGATACCCATTTAAACAAGGTTTTGGACCGCTTTTATGAGCGTGAGCTAAAAGAGGAAGAGAACATCGAGGACTTAAAACGGACTTTGAAAAAATCAAGATATGATGAGTTGAAGAAGTTTCCTGTGGAAAAAGTTTGGCAAGAAATTGAGCAACGTAAACAAGGTGTCAAATCTGATTCTAAGAATATTAAACCGGTGGAATTGGAAGCTTTGTTGGCTGCTCCCGAAACCCCAAATCAAAGTAATGTTGAGATGGAATTTGATGCTCAAACTCAATTTTTGTCCTCAACTTCCCCTTGGTTTCCTTTTTTAGATCGTCTGGTTTTGGTTCATCGTCTCCGGGAAGTCATTGCGTTACTGGGTTTTACCCGTTTTGAAGCCACTTTACCCAATATTGAAGGAGAACTCGATGACCTTGGGATTAATGTGCAACGAGCTGATATTGATTTTGAACAGCAATGGTTGCCGGCGATCGAAAATAAAGGTGAAGGTTTTTTCATTAATGTGCGTAAGGACAAAATTGAAGCATGGGTAAATCAACCGGCGGTCAAAGCAAGGGGTATTGAACTAGAAAACGGCTATCATAAATGGCTCGATAGTCGTAATATTCCCCGAAATAAGGCAAAATTCCCCGGATTACCCTATATTATGCTCCATTCCTTGTCTCACCTCTTAATAACTGCTGTTTCCCTCGAATGTGGCTATGCTGCTAGTGCCATCAAAGAACGTATTTACGCCCATCACACCATTGGTTATGGTATTTTGCTTTATACGGGGACTTCGGGATCAGAAGGTACATTAGGAGGTTTAGTGGAAGTGGGTCGCAATATTGAACATCACCTCAGTAAAGCCTTGGAATTAGGACGACTCTGCTCTAACGATCCCGTTTGTAGTCAACACCGACCCACCAATAATGAAGAAGAGCGCTACCTCCATGGTGCAGCTTGTCATGGTTGTTTGCTGATTGCGGAAACATCCTGCGAGCATCGTAATGAATTTCTCGACCGAGCTTTAGTAGTGGGTACAGTGGAAGGATTAGGAGCACAATTTTTTCCTGATGACCTTTATTAATTTTACCAATTTCTTCCCCTACGAAAGCAGGGTGTTTTTATTCTCAAATTTTTTAGTTTTTAAAATCCTTATTTATAGTAATTCCAATTAAGATTAGAACAGTTAAAAAATAGGTTCGTAGTTGCGCTTTAGCGCTTCTTAGGACTAAAGTCCAACAACAAACTAAAAACTTTTGTTTAATTTTTATTTGGAATTACTATAATAAGATTTTTAGCTTATTTTGAGACATAATAAACCTAAAAATTGTTTTCACGAAACCCTGACTGTAGAGACTGAAACAGCAATGTCTCTACATAACGAACAAAGAATCTGTGTTCAGAAAAAATCGCTTTCCGTTGTTATTTCCTCTGTTAATTTAACTGAAATATTAAGACAATTTTCCCTTTAAATTCGCTAAACTTTGCCAACGATTATCTATTAAAGGTTCAGTTTCGGTGGGTTTTATCGAGACAGGAGGGCAATTTTTATCACAGATTTTTTGCAAAGGTAACGCTAAAGATAACTGTTGATAAAGCCAGTTTTCGACATCAAAATCACCCTGGGGATCAAGTGTTTCTTCTAAGTTATCTAATTCTAATTTTTCATCAGGAAACTTATCCCAAGATTCGGCATTTTCATCTAACCAAATTAACTCAGTATTTGCCAAAATTAAGCGATGATTATACTGTTTAGAACAGCGATCGCAACTCAGAGTTACAATGGTTTCAGCGTTAATTTCCACTTCCAAAAAATTACCACCATGTTTAACAATCATTTCACCTCGAACCGGAGTTAAAGTTTCTAAATCCTTAATAAATTCATCAATGATAATCGTTTCTTTTCTCTCTAATGCTTTTAATAACTGAGGAATATAAATAGCTTTCATAATTGTCCTCCAATTTAACTTAAAAATAATTAACAATTATCAATTATTAATTGATAATTGTTAACTGTTAATTGCGTAATCTTACCACTAAACGGCGATCGGGTTCTTGACCTCGACTTTCGGTTTCCAAATCCTTAGCTTTTTCTAAATAACTATGAACTTGACGACGTTCGGCCGAGGATAAATGTTTAATTTCGGTTTCTTGTCCCGTTTTCCTCACTTTTTCGGCGAGTTTCTCCGCTAAAAGCTGTAATTCAGCTTGTCTTTGCTTTCTGTAGCCCGACAAATCAATAGTGAAATAACCTTCATTTTTGTGGTTAGCGCCTATATGCAGCAAAGTATTGGCTAAATATTGCATAGCGTCGATATTTGCGCCCTTTTCCCCAATCAAAAGCTTAATTTGCTCAGGTGTCAGACTCGAATCCTCAATAATTAGCCAACAGTTATCTGAATCATCCTCTTTGATCTCAATTCTCACCGTAGCGGGAATTTTCATTAAATTTAACAGCTTTGTCAGCCATTCTTGACCATGTAAACTATAGTGTTCACTCATCCCACTTCTAAACTTTTATGAGGTTTTTTCTTTCTTTTTCGACCGTTTTTGCTCAAAAGGAAGCGCTTCCCGTCCTTTTTCGGCTTTTTCCTGTTCGGCCACCATTTTTTGCAAATTGTCGGGCAATGGTTCTTGCATCAAAATATAGGTTTGAGCGGTTTGGAACACGTTGGCCACAACTATATACATCAATACCCCAGCAGGTAAGGGGAAAAACAGGAACATCCCACTAAAAATTACTGGTGTTAAGGTGTTAATGGTCTTTTGTTGATCCGCATTTTGGCCACTTCCTCCTGAACTTCCGGACATTTGTTGGTTAACATACAAACTAACCCCAAAAAACAGGACCATTCCTAAAATATCCCAGTTAATTTTGCCATTTTCACCGATCGCCCCAACACGGCCTAAAGCTTCAATAAACAAAAAGCCTTTATTAGAAGCAATACCGGGGATCGTACCTTGGATGGTAGCATCACCGGGTTCGAGTGCGGTAACGGTACCATCAGGGTTAATTTGCAGCCTTTCTGCTCCTTTGGTAACGGACCATTGAGGCGTAATTTCATTGTCAGGATAATCTGCTAAGACTTTACTGAGAGGTTTACCTTCGGGGGTTTGGAACTCAAGGGCGGTTTTATCACCAACAGACAATTTGTTGCCGGTGGGTAACAAAGCAGCGATTTGATAATGAACACCATCAGCAACATAGATATTTTGAGCTTTCGTAGCAAAAACTTGGGGTTGAACCCGCTCAATTTGTTCCCGAGGCAAAATCTGCACGTCAACGGTGTAATTAATATCGCTAAACGGTGAGCCCCTTAAAGTTGCAAATAAAGCAAATAAAATGGGCATTTGCAGAACTAATGGTAAACATCCAGCGAGGGGATTACCAAATTCCTGCATTAATTTGCCCATTTCTTCCTGTTGTTTAGCAGGATTATCTTTATATTTTTTTTGAATGGCCTCTTGTCGTTCCTTCATCAAAGGTTGAGTAATCCGCATTTTTCTCATGTTGCGAATTTGTCCAGCACTTAAAGGATAAACAGCAAAGCGAATGACTAAAGTTAAGGCAATGATCGCAAAACCATAACTTGGCACAATCCCGTAACAAAAGTCAAGGATTGGCAACATCACATTATTTGAAAGAAATCCGATCCCAAAATCCATTAGTTTTACAATAGTAAATGATTAAGTGTTAATTATTAAAAGCGCGTGCCGTGAAAAACCTTAACCAGTAATAGCTTCAATACTGACACCATTTTTAGCCGCCGCTTTTTCGGCCATAAAGTCATATACCTCACGGAAATTAGGCATAGCACGCAATTCTAAACGACTTCTGTCTCTGAGAGTTACCACAATATCTCCCCATAAACCAAAACCACGGGGCACTTTAACTAATTTAACCACTTCAGCGTAAATAATATCCGTGCGATCTCGACCTCGCCAACCTCCCGTTACCGAAATACGGCGATCTGTGATACGATAGCGTAACCAAATTGCCCTCACGATCGCCCCAATGGACAGAGGTAAACAAATAATGGTCAAGGCCAAGAGTATATTGATAATTAAATCACCACGATGAGGACCACCTTCATAAAAAACAGTTTCTTTAATGCCCATGTAATACCTCAGCTTTTAGCAATAACTCCTTTAATTCTCTCAAAAAATGTTCATATTCGCACTGACTTGTTCCTGGTTTAACCATAATAATAATTTTCCAACCCGGGGAAATCGTCGGTAGTAAAGTTCTAATAACTGCTTTAATTTGTCTTTTGAGCCGATTACGAGTGACGGCTTTTTTACTAACTTTTTTGCTAATGGAAATCCCGAAACCTGTGGGAACAACTTGATCATCCTTTTCGGACAACACCTTGATGATTAAATGATGACTTTGATAACGTTTTCCTTGGCGATAAACTTTTTGAAAATCTTGCCAATTTTTGAGTCGATGACCACTAGGTAATCCCACAATGTCAAAAAAAAAAGCTGGTGAGGCGATCGAGATGTCCGACTTTACCCCACTTACAGCTAATAATTATACAGCTAAACGATGACGGCCTTTTTTTCTTCTCGCATTAATTACGTTAGTACCAGTATGACTACGCATTCTTGCGCGAAAACCAGAAGTTCTTTTTTGTTTACGGTTAGTACCACCTAAAGTACGCTGGGTCATTGCTTTATTCCTCCTTAAGCTATTTTAGTCACAATCTCTTATTATAGCAGCGACTTATCAGCTTTGAGCAATAAGTTTTCAGTTATCAGTTATCAGTTATCAGTCAACAGTTATCAGTTATCAGTCAACAGTCAACAGTTATCAGTCAACAGTTAACAGTTATCAGTCAACAGTGATCACTTTTTAACCTTTAAATCGTAAGATTAATTCATCTCGGTTAAAATTTAATAAAATACGGGTAACTTCTGGAGTTTCTACCTGTAATAAAGGTTCGATAATTTCCGTTAATTCTGTATCTAAATTCCCGAATTTAGCGAGTAAAAAATTTTCAATCATTAACCGTTTTTCTGCTAATTTACCTTTTAATTCTCCTTTTAATTCTCCTTCAATTCTCCATTCTTCTTTTTCTTTTAGATAAGCTGGTGATAAGTTCATAAAATCCTCCCTGTCGTCCGATGTTAATTTGGTTCTAATTTCTAAATTTTTGCGCCAAGATGCCAATATATCCATTAAATTTCGGCGATAAGGATTATTTGGACTTAGGTCAATTAGCTCTTCAACGGCCAGTTTTTGCGTTTTCCCTTTTCCCAATACCCTTAACCACAGTGTATCTGATGTTTTTGGTAATTGGTTAATAGCAACTAAAGCGGTTTTTAAAAAATCAGGCAAAAAGTAAATACCATTTTCCCAATTATCTAAATCTAATTTAGCACCAAAACCGTTGAGCATTCGTTCGGAAAAAGTCGGTGCTAAAATCCATAAAATAGGTAAGTTGTCTAGGTCAATAGTCGATTTTTGTCGTTTGGCCTCCCTTTCCTGTGAACTATGAATACTGTACAATTTGAGAATACAACTTTTGATTTCTGTTTCTGTGGGAGCATTTCGGTAGGGTTCAAATAAGCCAGTTTTTTGCGCCATTTTTGCTAAAATTCCTAACCCTGAAGTTTCCACAGCTCTATTTTCCTCCGGAATAAACCAAATATCAATTTGTCTGACTTCCACTGAAATTTCTTTACTTCTCTCAACTTTTCCCAAGGGTTTCAGTAATTCTTCTAAGTATTCTTTGGCAAATTGGTCATGGGGTTGTCTGGTCATAATTTTTCACCATAAATTTATCAAAATTTAACCCTATGGTAGGCCGTTGCACTTGCAGCGATAACATCTGTTCGCCATAATTAATTTTAGTAGGGTGGGCATTGCCCACCAACCAATAGTTGTGGTGGGCAATGCCCACCCTACATTGTTTAAATCTTATTTGAAATAACTATAATTCAGCAATTGCCACCACCAAAGTAAAGTTTTGTAACATTTACTTGACAAAATTAAGGTTATATGTATCAGACATCTCCATAAATGAATGTAGAGACGTAGCATGCTACGTCTCTACATTGGTTTGAGACGACCCATCTTTAATTTTTACCAGATGTCTATGGAACTTCCCGAATCCAGAGTTACTTTTTTAACTAAAATTCATATTTGTCCAATATTCCTTTAAAGAATATAATTAAGTCATGAATTGGACTATTATTTTTCACCAAGCCTTTAAAGAATGGCTGTATGAACAACCAGAAGCGGTACAAGACAGCATTTTAGCCAATATTGGATTGCTAAAAATCGCTGGTCCGAGTTTAGGAAGGCCTCATGTTGACACGGTTCAAGGTAGTAGATACGCGAATCTCAAGGAACTTAGAGTTCAACACCGAGGACAACCATGGCGAATTTTATTTGCATTTGATCCTCAGCGTCAAGCCGTGATCTTATTAGGAGGTAATAAAACTGGAGATCAACGATGGTATCAAAAAAACATTCCTATAGCTGAAAAAAGATTAGCAGAACACCTAAAACTTTTAGAGGAGAATAATCAATGATCACCTTTGATGATGAAATGAATAAACTACCTCCCGAAAGAAGAGCTAGAATCGAAGCAAAAACCCAACAGCTTTGGCGGGAAGCACAAATGATTAGACAAATTAGACAAGAACTAGGCTTATCACAGGAAGAATTAGCGCAACGTCTGGGAGTTCAACAACCAGCCATTTCTAAATTAGAAAACGGGGAAAAAAACCTAACTTTAGGCACTTTAGCCAATGTTGTTACGGCCTTGGGAGGAGAATGGGAACTTAACCTCAAATTTCCCCATGTCGAAGCAATTACTCTCTCCAGTAAGGACGATTTTTTAGTTTCTTAATTTATGAGGAGTTGGGAAAAAGATTGACAGGCAAGATGCATGTCCCACATAATTAAACCAAGATAATATCACTAAAGTTTAAATCAATGTTATTACTTAAAAGGGCGATCGCCTTTTGTGCAGTAGCTCCCGTACCGTCTTGATCAAAATATAGGGTATTATTTTTGGTGTTAAAAATAAATCGATCGCCCCCATCTTGAGCCGTATTTCCTAACACAAAACTGTCATTTTCTAAAGTATCTAATGGTAAATTTTCGAGGTTAAAATTGCTGCGATTAATGTTAATGCGATCGCCTTCTCCCGAGTTAAAATCAAGAATAACGTTTTGATTTGTGTCAGAATTAAACAGAAATACTTCTTGACCCGCACCACCAACAAGAAGATTTGACCCAGTTGATCCTGTTAAAGTGTCGTTACCTTGACCACCGAAAAGGCGATCGCCCCCATTTCCTGTTAAAGTATCGTTACCTTGACCACCGAAAAGGCGATCATCTCCACTTCCGGTTAAAGTATCATTACCACCACCTGCATAAATGCGATTTGTGAGGGAGTTTGCTGAATTAGCCTCTAAAAGGGAAGCTCCTGCTCCAGAAAAAGTCAGCTTGGTATTATCGTCAATAATACTAATATCATCAAATACGACGGCGGGGGTATCATCATTAGTAATGATACCTAAACCTTGACCATCAGCAAGGGTAGCATTTTGCGGATTGCTGAGGTTAACGTAAAATGTCTCGTTAGGTTCTAGGGTCGTATCCCCAATCATCACCACGGTAATAGTTTTGCTGGTTTCAGTGGTAGCAAAGGTTAAAGTACCATTACTGGCAATGTAATCATTGTTGACTACCGCTGTAGCATCTGCGGTAGCATAGTTAACTGTAATGGAATTAGTGGCTGTACCAGTGCGAGTGACGGTAAAGGTAGCATTTTTAACACCGCTATTACCTTCGCTGATGCTGACATCATTAATTGCCAGGGTAGGTAAAGGAGCGGTATCATCATTGGTAATTGTTCCTTTACCTTGATTATCGGCCAGGGTAGCATTAGTAGGATTAGTCAGGTTAACGAAAAATGTCTCGTTAGGTTCTAGGGTCGTATCCCCAACAATCGGTACAGTAAGGGTTTTAGTTGTTTCAGTGGTAGCAAAGGTTAATGTACCATTGGTGGCGGTGTAATCACTTCCGGCGATCGCTGTACCATTAGCGGTAGCATAGTTAACGGTAATGGAATTAGTGGCTGTACCGGTACGAGTGACGGTAAAGGTAGCATTTTTAACACCGCTATCACCTTCGCTGATGCTGACATCATTAATTGCCAGGGTAGGTAAAGGAGCGGTATCATCATTGGTATAGTTAAACCAAATAAGAGTGAAGCAAAAAAAAGTGGTAAAATGAAAAAATACTTAATAATTTATTAAAATAAAATCAATGTCTTATAGTGTGGATTTACGAATCAGGGTGTTAAAATGGATTGAAAATGGTGGTAGTCTGTCAAAAGCGGCCAAAATTTATCAGGTTAGTAGAGCAACTATTTATAGATGGCTTAACCGAGAAGATATTAAACCAACAAAAGTAAAAAGACGTAAAAGAAAATTAGATTGGGAGGCCTTAAAA
>JAABRE010000093.1 GCA_011391125.1 Synechococcales cyanobacterium S06 | reverse complement strand
ATACCCTGTTAAAAAGGGGTTATTATCTTCTCTTTTATGTTTTTTTTCAACATCAAAGCTTTTTTGCCAATTTAGATTATCAATACTTATATAAAAGATCAAAATTAATAAATAAAAATTATACTTATTTTTTATTTATTAATTTATCAAAACTGTTTGTTTTTTCGTTCACTTATTCAGCAAGCCCTAATTATGAATAAAAATCAAGTAAATTCAGTTTTCGATAATCTTGATGACAAGGTTAATTTAGCCATTAAAAAAACCTTAGAAAAACATCAAAAATTAGGGGAAGTCCCCTGAGTTGTAATAGCCAGCATCACGGAGTGTGCAATCAAGTATTTTCATTGAGTATCTCCTTAATCATATTTAAAATAACATCGGGATCGATGCTGTAACTTACAAAATCAACACCTGGATTATTAGGGTCTGGTATATCGACAACTTGATCACTAGGGACTGTAAGTGTTTGATAATGAATATTCAATTGTTTTGCAGAGTTTATCATTTTTGCACTAAGGTGTCCCACTCCGTGTTTTTTGGCAAATCGAGCTACATTTATCGAGCCTGTAGAATAATTTACAATAAAGGCATCTATAGCTGTGGCAAAAGCTAATTTTCTAACTGTGGTTGCACCTACCAGGCTGAAAGTTTTTACCTGCTGAGGCAATAACTGTATAATTTGATCTACTATAGCTTGATCTTTGGCCGTTTCAGCAATATCTCCCTTACTAGGATTAAGAGGAGAAGTCCACCCATCAAATACTACGCCAATGTTGGGGTAAAGCTTTGCTAATTCAGTAATGATTTTCGCACCACCTTCAACCTGTTCTAACCATGATCTTTTTTGAACCGTAGCACCAAACCAGAGTAAGGGGTAACACTCTTTAGCCATTTTTACTTCATCAGCAGTTTTAGAATCAATAAGTTCCTCTGACTTAGCCAAAATCATCGTATCTAGCTCTTCTATGATCTTTCTATTGTTTATATCAACACCATTTGAACCTACATTTATGTAAAACTCACCATTATTTTGAGATTT
This sequence comes from Synechococcales cyanobacterium S06, assembly GCA_011391125.1. GTDB lineage: Bacteria > Cyanobacteriota > Cyanobacteriia > Cyanobacteriales > JAABRE01 > JAABRE01. The sequence continues at coordinate 15,555 of JAABRE010000093.1, read as the reverse complement.
TGTTTTAAAAGAAGACAATGATTCTATATATTGACATGATTGAGCATTAAAAAGTTCTTTGATTGAAAAAAACTCTCCACCTTCGTATATATAAATAGCTGGAAGTTTATTAATCAAATTTCTAGTCTTAAGAAAATATAATCCTAGACAAACGTCATAATAGAAATGAAAAGGTCTATTATTTGACGCTAAAACCCCACCAAATTTGTGATCAGAAGCTTTCAAAGTGTAATTTAAAATATCAGTAAACTGATGACATAATTCAATCACAATTTTTAAAACATATTCAGATATATTAACTCTTGAACAAAAAACAAAATCTCTGGTCGGAAAATATATCGCATCTGTTGCCGTTGGGTTTTGAATAATTAAAAAAGTTTCACCACTAGGGGAAACAAATCTTAATGTAGTAGAACCAAGAAAATGAAAGCTTTCACTACAAATAGCAAAACCTTCTCCAAAAGGATTGGGAATACTACAAATACCAGTATTCAAAATTGATTCAACCAAAATAGCGCAAAAATCACCATTCATGGTTAGTGATAAAAAAGATTTTACCAAGATTTTTTCTTCCTTGTTAAAGCCGAGGAAAGAATTTATGGGATCTAATTTTCCTACTGCAATTATGGGGTTCTTATATATGTATTTAGCAATTAAATCATTATTTAACACTTTTAAATATTTAGTTTCATCTCTAGTTATGTTTTTACTTTTATTAAAAATAAAGTTATTCCAGAGCTCAATTGCTTTTTTCATCGTCTCATCTAACTGAAAATTTATTTCTGAGAATATATCAATTGTTGCTATCAAGAGCTTTTCATCTTCGACAATAAAAAATATTTTCCATAATCCCCTTTCAGCGAGTGTAATCCTAAAACCGCATTTTAGATTTGGGTTTACTTCACCCAAAATAGTTTTTGTTACATCGTCTCTTTGAATATCGCAGGGGAAGGTTTGCTCTCGACCATTACCTTCCATAATAATTTGTGCTTCTTTTTCCTCTCTTGGTAACACCCAACCAGCTATTATTACTTGCTCTACCTCATTAGTAGTTCCTGTTTTGGGAAGATCAATGTTAGCTCCTAATATTTTATTAGCAAACTTTTGTGGTGAATTGATGATTTTTTTTATTACTGTAAACACTACTTTATCTCCGTGTCAATTCCTCTTTGAATAGCATTTTATATTTTTTAGATAATTAAATCTTTTTACTAATTAAAACATCAATATATTCCGCTCTAATTCCCAAGGACAGATCGTCCAGAGTTTCAATAGTTGTTAATAATCCACTATGCTGAAAGATAAAATCACAGATATCATAACCCCAATCCATGGTTACTAAGGAGCCTTTGGGATTTACTGGATTACCATGATACTGAGCCTCCTGTAAATAATTGATCTCACCATTAGCCCCTAATGTAGCACGGACACGGGAAGGTTTTTCTTTATTTACGATGGGTACGGTAAATATATGCGCTCCTCCAGGTTTTAAAGTTCTCGCAATTTCTGCCAAAGCCTTTTCAGGATTAAAAATATGTTCCATCACATCTTGACTAATAACTAAATCAAAACTTTCATCCGCAAATGTTTGATTTTCTAAGTCTTCATTGCGCCAACCACGACTATGAATCTCACCTAAAGGAAATCCAGGAAAATATTGACTTGCTTGATAATTTGGGCAATTGTTTTTCAGTTTAAGACTGGCTCCTCTACCTCCTGGTGAAGATTCATGTATGGAAAGTTGTTTCCATTGTGGGTAAAACTTTTCGATACAGTACATTAAAGCTCTTTCTCGGGGAATTGAACCACAGTTACTACACTTATAATGGTCTCGTAACCAAGTATATTCAGAAGAGAATACCACTTCTTGATCGCAGGTGTAACAATAGCCTTGATTTTTGAGTATTTCTGTCATAAGGGTTTCTTTTTTCTATATTATTAATTAAACAATTTGATCAATAAATTCCCTTTGCCATTGCCAACATTGTCGCAGAAAACGCAACAGCAGATTAGCTTTTTCAGCTTCGGGTAAATTGAGTAGATCACAAGCATAAGTCAAAACTTGCTCACCTTCAATCCATTCTAAAGTACCAGCACTTTTAACTCTAGCATTAGAGGTGTTTTGTCGCCAATAATTTAAACATTCGGGGACAAATCCGATATCTGAGTGAGCTAAAATTTTCACCCATTGTAACCAGTCTCCACATAATCTCATAGGTTGGTCAATCACACCACCACATCTTTCTAATACACTCCGACGAAGTAAAATACCACTAGCGTTAGGAATGGTGTTTTTATAAACCAGAAATCGTTTGATTTCATCTTTTCCGTAGTTAACAAAACTATATTTCCACCGTTGACTATCTAAATCGTTAGTCCAACAACGAGCATCTCCGAGGATGATGTCTTGACTGTTAATTAACCACGATTGGGAATATACTAACCCAACTTGGGGGTATTCATCCATAACTGTGACTACTCGTTTCAGGAAATAGGGGGATGCAAAATCATCGGATTCCGCAATCCAAATATACTCACCTTGAGATAAGGATACTCCCTTTTGCCACTGACGAAACACTGAACCACTATTAGATTCATTGTTATCAAAAATAGTGTTAGGTTTCTGAGCATAAACAGCTAAGATGTCTCTACTGTTATCAGTAGAGCAATCATCCAGTAAAATAACTTCAAAATCACGATAAGTCTGCTGATAAACTGAGTCTAGACGTTTAGGTAAATAGGGAGCATGATTATAGTTAGGGACTATGACTGAAACTTTAGGCATAAAAAATTAAACACTCCCCTGAGTTTCACTGGATTTTTCAATTAAAGACTGAATTAACTGGACAATTTTAGGAGCTAAAACAGTTTCGTTATAAAGTTCATTAATTTTTCTGAAGGCATTTTCTCCCATTTCCTGTCTCATTTTCGGATTTTCATAAAAAATAGCTATTTTTTCAGCCATTACTGATAAGTTTAAGTAAGGCGCAAGTAACCCAGCATCTGATTCAACTAATTCCGTAACACCTCCTGAACCATCAAACCCCACGATGGGAAGTTTACAAACGGCAGCTTCTGACATGACTAAAGGAAAAGGGTCTTCTTTAGATAATAAAACAAAAACATCAGAAGCATTAAGGTAATTGATGGGATTATTTTTATGTCCTAATAACATAATATCTTGTTCTAATCCTGCTTTTTCAATGGTAAATTTGATTTCATCCGTGGAAAGTTTATCCATAAAACCACCAATCCAAAGATAAACAAATTTTTTATGAGGCAATTTTTCTTTCAGTAAAACTGTTAAAGGTACAAGTAAATCTGCTCCTTTACGCCAATCTAAGGTTCCACAACTAGCAATTACGAAAGTATCCTCACTCAAGTTTAATTCTTGTCTAATTTCTGACCTTGTTTTAGTTTTATTTTTTATTAACTTTTCGACGGGTACATAGGCGTGAATTACCTCGATTTGTTCTTGATTAATATTAAGATTATTGACAAGGTTATTTTTAACCGCATTAGAACAAGCGATAAATTTAGGATTATATTTGAGATATTTATTAAATTTATCTTTTCCTAACCTATATTTAATCCAAAATTCTAGCTCATGGATATGAACAATTATTTGAGAATCAATTTTTCCAATTGATTCGAGCAAATCACCTAACACTGAAGTATTAACGTAGATTAAACTATAATGATTCTTTTGGATATTATTAATATTTTCGGGTTGATTTGTTTTAGGTTCTAAAAAATAGACTGGAGATATTTTTTCTAATCTCTCTAAAATTAGTTTTCCTCCTTGTCCATAATTAGGTATATTTTGTCGAGGAATATTAACTAATACTTTAAACCTTATTTCACTATAATTTTGAGCAATCCATTCTAATTGTCTTACTAAGAATAATTGAGCCCCTGCTGCGGCTATATCATGTAGGATAAACAGTATCGGTTTATTTTTTTGTAAATAGGATTCTATTTCCTTAATGAGATTAAGACAATTATTGCTTAAATTAGGTAGCCTTTTTAAGGTTGATAAATTTTGGTTGGCTTGTTTTAAATCAACTAGTCCAATTTGTTCACTTTGACCATTTTGATAAATAACATTTATGTTTAAACTAATAGTTGATAAACGGGATAGCTCTAATTGATCTATTTTTAAGAAGCCTGAGAAATAATTATTATGGGATTTATATTCAGAAAAATAATCCTTGACATCTTTTCTAAAACCATCTACAGGTATTTGCTGAATAATAAGACCGTCATAAATAATTTCTAAGGTAATAGGTTGTAATTTTTTACTCACTATCCAACCATTGAAAGCAAAATTACTTGATAAAGTTTCACCTCTAGTTGGGTTTTCTAGCGTCCATTCTAAGGAATTATGATTAGTTTTCTTGATTGTCTTAAAATTTAATCTACTTTTTTGCAAAGTTTCTAATATTAATTCTGGGTTAGATTGTTGTTTTAATAATGAGTTATATAAACCAACTAAAATCTTTTCTAATTTCCCATAGTCATTACCTTGATAAGATTGAATTAAATTAACATAAATTTCCCACTTATCTTGACTTTCTAAAGATTTTTTGGTACTTTCAAGATAACTATGTCCATTTTTTTGATCTGGTTCTAAATGTGTTCCTTCCGCCCACTCATTCCAAGCATTAATAAAAACTAAACGTTCATCACCGGAATAACTAATTTTAGTTTTTTGGATATTACTTTGAAGCCATAATTCATAAGTGGACAGGGAAAAATTGTGATAAATATGAGCATTTTGTCCCTTTCTAGCAGTATTATCCCAAGATAACATAGCTGAGAAAAAACGAGTTTTTTCTAATAAGGGTTGTTTAATATGATTTAAAGCCAAACTTTGATAGTCATAAATTTTACCGCCAAAATTTTCGATTTTTAATTCAGTATCAGGTATTTCATGTTTTTCCACATTGGTATTGGGGGGAAACTCAAGTTCGGCATCAAATCCTGAACTAATGGCATTTTGCCAACCAAAACCCACAACTGCACAAAGATAAACTTTTCCGATTCCCTTTTGTCTGAAAACTTCTCGCCAATGTTGTATAGTTTTTGTTACTTCGGGTAAAATATTGGCACGATAAATAATCAGTAAAGGCTTACCATTAATCCTAATATAGCGTTCGTCTAATAAATAAGGAATAACACTTTCAGCAAAGGCGCGATCATTTTCTTCTGAATGATCTTGAGCGATTAAAATTTCATTTTCTGAACCATCCCAACGACGACTCCAGTTTTCATTGGCCCAACATAAACAAAAGGGAAAGTCTGGTTTTTTACTTTCTAGCATTTCCTCTAAAGGACGATCTAATAGGCGTTTTCCGGCAAACCAGTAATAATAATAACAAAAACCATAAATACCATATTGTCGAGCTAATTCTGCTTGTGCTTCTCTAACTTCTGGTAATCTTAAATCATAAAAACCTAAGTCCGCTGGTAAATGAGGTTGATAATGATCTTTAAATAAGGGTTTTGCTTTGGTTACATTTGTCCATTCTGTAAAACCTTTGCCCCACCATTCATCGTTTTCCGGAATTGGGTGATATTGGGGTAAGAAAAAGGCAAGCAAACGGACGGGTGAATCATCTCCTTCTATTAATTTTTTTAGTCCTTGTAATTCATCATTATGAGGAGCTAATTCTAAGGCCAATTCACATTTTTTTAGGGCTTCTTCTAACCTATTTTCTTGTTTTAATAATTTTATTAAACTTACATAAGTTAAACTATTTTTGGGTTCAATTTCTATAGCTTTTTCGTATAATTCTAAAGCTTTTTCGTGGTTAGATAATTGTTGTTGCAATTCTGCTAGTTTTAAATAAGGCCAAGATTGTTCTTGATAACCTTTAATGGCCGTTTCATAAAGGGCGATCCCTGCGGGATTCGCTTTGAGGTGTGCCTCGTCCCCTTGTTCTTGATTTTCTAGAAGGTTTGCTAATGTGGTATAAACCCAAACTGGTTGAGAGGGGTTTAATTTGATGGCCTTCTGGTAACTGGCAATTTCTCCGGAAATATCACCAATTTTTTCTTGGACTACACCTAATTCTCGATATAATGCGTCTCGATCTGGGTATAATGCAATTCCCTGTTGATAAATGGCGATCGCCTCGTCAAAACGTTCATTATTGGTGAGTAATTTAGCTAAAACAGTATATACCCAAACAGGTTGATTTCTGTCTAATTTTACGGCTTTTTGGTAACTTTCTAATTGACCCTCAAAATCGCCAATTTTCTCTTGAATGACCCCTAATTCGCGATAATTATCCGCTTCTGAGGGATATTTTTCGATGCCCTCTTGGTAAAGGGCGATCGCCTCGTCATATTTTTCTTCTCTGAATAATTTTTGACCAATTTCGAGGTAAATTTCTGGGGTTTTAGTGGTTGTTAATATTTCTTGAATTGACTCAATTTCTGCGAGAAAAAATTCTGGATCAGGGAAAATTTCTTTAGCTATATTATAAATATTTAAAATGTCTTCTAAACGTTCTTTTTCTTGTAATAAAACTCCCAAAGTAATATAAACCCATCTGGGTTGTTGGGGGTCAGATTTAATCGCTTTTTGGTAACTAATTATTTCTCCGTCAGTGTCACCAATCTTTTCTTGGGCAAAACCGAGGTTACGATAAATGGTAGCATTATCTGGATAGAGTTTTAAAGCTTCTTGATAAGTTTCAATGGCCACCTGATAGTTTTCCTGAGTTAATAGGTTTTTGCCGGTTTCCAAATAAGAAGAAAGACTGGGATTATTCATGGGGGTTAAGTAGATTTATATAGTTACTTTAAGTTTAACAGTATAACAGGTGTACAAAATTCGGTCAATGATTTGAGACGGTTAAAATTTGAGATTCAATTTCATTAATATATTTCTTAACGTCTATAATTTCCTGAGTATAACTATTTTTTCTTTGTATTTTCCTCGTAACAGTTTGTTCATGTTGGCGATGATAATTCAATGGTTGGGCGATAAAAGCGATTTTCCCTTGTGTTAAGATCGAAAGATACATAAACCAATCTCCAGCAAAACGATATTTTTGTATATTTAATAAGGTTTCTTCGCTGATAGCTGATTTTCTCATTAAAACTGCACTAGCATTAGGAATAGTATTTTTAACGGAAAGAAACTGTTTAATTTCATTTATTCCGTCATTTTTATGGTGATTGTTCCACTTATTTTGGTCGATTTCATCGGTATAAAACCTGTAATTTTCTGCTAAGATTTTCCCTTCTAAATCGACAGGTTTTGATTGACAATAGGCTAAAACTACGTCATTTTCATAAAATTGTGGTTTTAATTTTTTCAGGAATTGTAAATCACAATAATCATCAGATTCCGCAATCCAAATTAAGTCTCCTGTACAATGTTTTATTCCTTTTACCCACTGTTGAAATGGTGTTCCTGTATTTTTTTTATTGGTAATAATTTGGTAAAAAATATTACTTTTTGCTAGTATTTTTTGCCCGATTTCTAAACTATTATCCTTAGAATTATCATCTAAGAAAATTATTTCATCTGGTTTTTCTGTCTGATTAATAATTGTTTCTAATCTCTGTTTAATAAATTTTTCTGAATTATAATTCGGTATTATTACACTAATTTTTAACTCTTTTTGCGGAAAATAGTCATATTTATTTTGTAGTTGGTCAATTATGCTCTGTATAACAAGATTGTTATTTTGCAGGATAAAAGTATTAGAAAATAGATGATTTTGCTTAAATACATTTTTTTTAGTATTATTAAATAGTTCACCAGCGAGATTTAAAATATCTAGGAAGGGTAAATGTTTTGTTTGACATAATTTTCCAATTTCGGGACAATTATTACATATTACAAGGGGAAAAGAAGTAAATTGCTGAAAACTGGTAAGTATTTCTAAGATTTGTTGATTTTCTTTTGAGAGGGAAAAGGTTAATCCATATTTGGCAAATTCGGTGGTTAATTTTTCGTCTTGAAAAATAATTATCCAAAAATTTAGGTCTGTTTTTTGTTTTCTAATTTCGGTTATTAAGTCAAGGAAAAATAATGAGTCATTTTTTACCAAGATTAATATGTCATAATGTCCTTTTTGGTCAAAAAAGCTGTCAGCTTCGAATTGCCAAGGAAAACAAGCGAAACGGGAAAAACCTTGATCATTTTCGAGGTAATTAATTAAGGGATTATCAGTGGATTTTAACGGTTGATTAATAGAGGTCAAATAATCTCGATAATTTTTCAAGGAAAATAAAGGATGAGGATTATTATTTTTTGAAAACCCTATTTCTAGGAAGTGTTGTAAAGGATTGATTTCTATTTTGGTAAGATCGGGGTTATTTTTTAAGTAATAAGATGTGTCAAAGAAGGGATGAGGATTTTTCCCCTCATAAACTCCTATTTCTAAGAAATGTTGTAAGGGATTTATGGTAAGATCGGGGTTATTTTTTAGGTAATAGGAGGTGTCAAAAAGAGGGTGAGGATTTTTCCCCTCATAAACTCCTATTTCTAAATAGTGTTGTAAGGGATTTATGATAATGTCAGGGTTATTTTTTAGGTAATAGGAGGTGTCAAAAAGGGGGTGAGGATTACGTTTTTGTTGCCAACCTTTTTGGCAAAAATGTATTAAAGGATTAAGATTTGTTTCTGTTATTTTGGGAGGTTGATTGAGATAATAGTAAGTATTAAATAGGGGGTGAGGATTTTCTAAGTAACCTGTTTCCAGATATTCGTTAATGATTTCTAGTTTCATTTTTCCGGCTTTTTTTCCTTGATAAAAGTCAAGATTAAATACTCCTGAATCATTGATTAATTTTATCTGTTTTAATCTGGTTTCCCAACTGTCTATTTTTTCGGTAATACTTAAGTTTTCACCTTCTGTGAAGTCTGCCAAATTATCGGACAATTCTGATTCTGAAAAACCGTAATATTCCCTAATTTCTTGTTTTAATTTTGCTAAATTTTCAGCAAATTCTTTTTCTTTTTCTAATATTTCCCAGACAGATAATATTTTTAGGTAACTATTTTTTATGATTTCTAAATAGTTAAATTTTTGGTAAATTTTTTCTCTTATATTTTCTAATAAGATTCTATCTCGTTCATTTTTTGCTAATTCTAATCCTTTTTTATAGTTATCTAATGAGTCTTCTAATCTGTTTTTTTGATTAAAAATATGGGCTAAATTTAGATAGGAATTTATATTATTACAATCCCATATTTTCGCTTTTTGGTAATTTTCGATCGCCTTTTCTGGGTTAATATCTTCATATAATTGACCTAATTTAATATATAAATCAGCTTGATCTGGTTGTAAATTAAGGGTTTGTTCTAAAAGTGCGATCGCATTTTGCCAAATTTGGCGGGAAATTTTGTCTAAAAAAGAGGTTAATGAGGGATGAATTTTCCTACTTTGATGATAAAGAATAATTAATTCGGTCCAATTTTCTTCATTTTCTAAAAAATCACCTAAAGTGGAATAAACCCAACGGGGTTGATTGGGGTTTAAGTCGATTGATTTTTGATAATTAAATTTTTCTCCCTCAAAGTCGGCTATTTTTTCTTGGGTAAAAGCTAATTCTCGATATAATTCTGCATTTTCGGGAGCTAATTTAATAGCTTTTTGATAGATAGAAATTGCGGGATAAAAGTCTTTATTTTCTCTTAATAATTTTCCTAAAACTAGGTAAACCCAACTAGGTTGTTGTTCATCTAATTTAACTAATGTTTGATAACTTTTTAATTGTCCCCTAAAATCGCCTATTTTTTCCTGAATAACTCCTAATTCGCGATAAAATAAAGCATTTTCTGGATAAATTTCGGTAGCTTTTTGATATACTTTTAAACTGTCTTGAAATCTATTTTCTTTTTTTAGTAATTCTGCTAAAGTTTTATAAACCCAAATGGGTTGTTGTGGTTCTAATTCGATGGCTTTTTGGTAACTAATTATTTCCCCTGGAAAATCGCCTATTTTTTCCTGAACAAAACCTAATTCTCGATAAAGGATTGCATGATCAGGGTAGAAAGTGAGGGCTTCTTGGTAAAGGGCGATCGCCTCGTCATATTTTTTTGGGGCAATCAAGTTTTTACCTGTCTCCAGATAACGATCAAGAGTTTTGTGGTTTTCCATTGAGTTAGTTATTTTATCTACTTGATTCATGGCAATAATATCATAGATGCTCACAATTTTGTCAATTCTAGTAATAAATGATACTCTAAAATCAGAGATTTAGCTTTTGAGATCAGGTCTAAAAATACACAAACAATTTTGCTTAGGTACTTATTAGCAGCCTCTTTTAGGATTTTAGGATATAATTAATAGACAAAAAAATTGGTTAACATCGACTAAAATTTTTATGTCAAGTGCAAAAATAGATCAATAATTTTGCCTACCTATTGATTCACGAAATTTGAGATAAATACTAAACATGAATACTTCGGCTTTAAGTTGGACTGAATTAGAAACCTTGACCGATTTTCAGCTTGATCTAGTTAATGGACCGACGAATGCTCAAGCTACTTTACGTTTGTTTGGTCATTCAGAATCCGAGGTGAGGGTGACACTTTACCGAGATAATCATGCTTGGTGTCCCTACTGTCAAAAGGTTTGGCTCTGGTTAGAAGAAAAACAAATTCCCTACCGTATCGCTAAAGTTACCATGTTTTGTTATGGGGAAAAGGAAAGTTGGTATAAACAGAAAGTTCCCTCGGGAATGTTACCTGCGCTGGAACTCGATGGTAAAATCATTACTGAAAGTGATGATATTTTGCTGGCTCTTGAACAAACTTTTAACCCTTTAGTTTATAGTCTCAAAGACCAGAAAGTCCTTCCTTTAAGAAAATTGGAAAGGTTGTTATTTAGGGCGTGGTGTTCGTGGCTTTGTTATCCAACGCGATCGCCACAACAGGAGCAATATAACCGAGAGCAATTTATCACCGTAGTTAACCAAGTCGAAGCTGCACTTAGTAATACTTCAGGACCTTATTTTTTAGATAATTTCAGTGTGGTTGATATTATCTTTACACCTTATGTAGAACGGATGAATGCCAGTCTTTTTTATTACAAAGGTTACTCATTACGGGAGGAAAATCCTCGTTTATCAGCATGGTTTGATGCCATGGAAACCCGTTCAACTTATCGGGGTACTCAGAGCGATTTTCATACCCATGTCCATGATTTACCACCACAAATGGGGGGATGTTATGAAAATAGCGAACCTCAGACCAAACTAAATCAAAAACAAGTAGATGAAGGACCTTGGTTCGGATTACCAGATGTGACTTATCCTGAACCGGAAAATTCTCGTCGTGAAGCTCTTTACCGGGTAATAAAACACCATCATAATCTCATCAAAGTAAATCCGGCTGATGATGAATTATTTGACGCAGCTTTACGTTGTGCTTTAACCCAAATGATGACGGGTCAAGTTTGTACTCCCCCCTTGGGGTCTGATGTGGCTTTAAGATACTTAAAAGATCGGATTAGTGTACCGCGGGATATGTCGATTTATGCTGGGAAACGATTACGAGAATCCCTAGAATTTACGGCTTCGTTAGTGGGTAATAATCAAGGGACGCCGATTCCGACTCGACATCGAAGTGATCAAAATCCGGCTCTATTTCGGGAAACCCAGTTTGCTTATAGATAGGGGTTTTCAGTTATCAGTTATCAGTTATCAGTTAACAGTTATCAGTTAACAGTTATCAGTTAACAGTTATCAGTTATCAATTTTTCTGATCAAGGAGAAAAAATCTTAAATTTATTCCTTGTTCAAACCTCTCGATTCATCGAGAGGTCAAACTTCTTACTTCTTACTTTTTACTTTTTACTTCAAATTAAGCGATCGCCGCCATTTTGACATCATTAGTAGCGAGTAAATTTTGCAACTCTTCAGCGTCAACGGTTTCTTTTTCAATGAGCATTTGGGCGATTTTATCTAAAACCTGACGATTGTCAACTAAGACATCTTTGGCACGCTTGTAGGCATGATCTACTAAGGTGCGAACTTCTTCGTCAATAGTGGCGGCAGTATGATCAGAAAAATCACGATCGCTGGCAATATCTCGGCCTAAGAACACATTACCACTTTGGCGGCCTAAAGCAACAGGTCCAAGGCGATCGCTCATCCCAAAACGGGTAATCATCTGACGGGCCACCCTCGCAACTTGTTGTAAATCGTTGGATGCGCCAGTGGTGACTTCCTCCTCACCAAAGATAATTTCTTCAGCAATTCGGCCACCTAAAGCAACAGCCATCTGATTTTGCAGATAGGAGCGAGAATATAAACCAGAGTCCATGCGATCCTCACTAGGGGTAAACCAAGTCAACCCACCTGCACGACCACGGGGAATAATACTGATTTTTTGTACCGGATCATAATCAGGCATTAAAGCACCAACCAAAGCATGACCAGCTTCGTGATAAGCTACAAGAGTCTTACGTTTCTCACTCATAACGCGATTTTTCTTCTCAGGACCGGCCAAAATGCGATCGATCGCATCATTGACTTCATCCATGGAAATCTCAGTCAAATTACGACGGGCAGCTAAAATTGCTGCTTCATTTAACAAATTTGACAAATCAGCACCGGTAAAACCAGGAGTCCGACGAGCAATTTTATCTAAATCAACATCCTTACTTAAAGTCTTACCACGAGCGTGAACATTAAGAATTTCTTGACGGCCAGCATAGTCGGGGCGATCTACCACCACTTGACGGTCAAAACGACCTGGACGTAATAAAGCGGAGTCTAACACATCCGGGCGGTTAGTAGCCGCAATAATAATAATCCCAGTATTACCTTCAAAACCGTCCATTTCCGTGAGTAACTGGTTTAAAGTCTGCTCCCGTTCATCATTTCCACCACCTAAACCAGCGCCACGTTGACGACCAACCGCATCAATCTCATCAATAAAGACGATACAGGGAGCGCTGGCCTTAGCTTGTTCAAACAAATCACGGACGCGGGAAGCACCAACCCCGACGAACATTTCCACAAATTCCGAACCAGAAATACTGAAAAAAGGAACACCGGCTTCCCCCGCAACCGCTTTCGCTAACAGGGTTTTACCAGTCCCCGGAGGTCCCACTAATAAAACACCTTTAGGAATTTTTGCACCAATGGCCGTGAAGCGATCGGCATTTTTGAGGAAGTCAACCACTTCCGTTAACTCTAATTTAGCTTGCTCAATACCGGCCACATCGCCAAAAGTCACCTGAGTTTGGGGTTCCATTTGCAATCTAGCTTTAGACTTGCCAAAATTCATCGCTTGAGAACCGGGCCCACCTTGAGCGCGACGTAACAAGAAAAATAAACCCACAATTAACAAAATCGGGAAGAACAAGCTACTTAAAGCTCTAAACCAGAAATTTTCTTCTTGTTGTGGTAATACGGCAATATCCACCCCTTTATTAGACAGAATACTTATTAATTGGGGGTCATTGGGTAAATTAACAAGCACAGGTGTACCATCTTGAGCGGTAACTAAGGCTTTGGTACGATCTGCACTCAATTTAACGGTTTCAATTTTACCCTTTTCCACTTCGCTAATAAACTGACTATATTTCCAAGTCGTTTGAGTTGGGGTATTGTTATCTAATAATGCTGTTCCCAAGGCAATGACTACCACCGCTAACAGTGCATATAGTCCCGCATTGCGCCATTTTTTGTTATTTTTATTCACTCTCTACTTTCTCCTTGCGGTTAATGGTTATCGTCATTCGGTTTCACTTTCAAACCTAGACCAGCGGAATTTTTCTGACTTTATGAGTCCGGTTTTTATTAAATATTATTAACTTATGTTAACTTATCTCAGAAAAAACTGGTATTTGTTTTTTGGGTTTTTATCAATTGGTCGGTTGGCGGCATGGCCCTTGGGTTTTTGTCTCACGCAAAGACGCAAAGGCGCTAAGGGGATTTTCGGTTGGCGGCCTGGTCTTAAGTATTTTTACGCAACTTAGATGTTTAGCGAGCCTCCATCTTTTTTCGATTTCCGCTAACCCCCGCGCTCGGATTTTGCGCCGCAATTTGACCGTTATTTTTTTTTAACTTTACCCAGCATTATAAGGTATTTTTGGAAAAATGTCAAGTTTTTGTTACAATTCTTTACAATTAACGGCGATCGCCTATTCTGTAGGGTGGGTTAGGCCGCTTGAAGAGAACAACGGTCTACCAACTTTCCGATTAAATGTTAGCCTGTTAGCCCTCACCCCCCTACCCCCCTCATCCCAAAGGGAGAGGGGGAAAAGAGAGAGAAAAGTAGGGTGGGTTAGGCCGCTTGAATACAACAACGTCCAACCCACCATTAAACATCAGCCGTAACCCACCAACCAGGAATGTGTGGAAAGTAGGGTGGGTTAGGCAGCTTGAAGAGAACAACGTCCAACCCACCATTAAACATCAGCCGTAACCCACCAACCAAGGTGTAGGGTGGGTAAAACGGCGAAAAATCATCGCCACCAACCTTGATTTATTGTCCGTTTTGCCCACCTCCACAATGGTGGGCAAAACGGACATAAATTCAAAATAAGCAGCGAAGATTAATTCCGCCAGTGCAACGGCCTACCAACTGGTTTCTCAAAGAAACCAGGTTTTTAAAAGTATTGTAGGGTGGGTAAGGTGGTTTTAACCTAACTACCTTAACCCAGAATTAACAATCCACCTTGCCCACCACATAGCACATAATCGCCCATTTGTCAATCTTTTTTTAATAAACAATAGCCCCCTCGCCCTTTGGGAGAGGGGGGTTGGGGGGTGAGGGTTCAACAACGGACCTTTTGTAAAGAATTGTTGCAGTTTGAAAAAAAAAACAAAAGTGATTTATAATATCAATTAAAAAGATTGAATTGTGAGGTTAAAATCATGGCTGCTATTGATACTCCCATAAAAGTAGGTAAGGAATTCCTGGTTAATACCTATACTGACAATAACCAATATGAACCAGCGATCGCCGCTTTAAGTGACGGTGGTTTTCTGGTCACCTGGAGATCTGATTATCAAGATGGTAGTGGTAGTGGTGTTTACGCCCAAAGGTATGATAAGAATAGTGCAAAAGTAGGTAAGGAATTCCTGGTTAATACCTATACTGACTCGGAGCAATTTCAACCGGCGATCGCCCCTTTAAGTGACGGTGGTTTTCTGGTAACATGGTCATCTTATTATCAAGATGGTAGTGGTACTGGTGTTTACGCCCAAAGGTATGATAAGAATAGTGCAAAAGTAGGTAAGGAATTCCTGGTTAATACCCATACTGACAATAACCAATCTGAACCAGAGATCGCCGCTTTAAGTGACGGTGGTTTTCTGGTCACCTGGAGATCTGATTATCAAGATGGTAGTGAGAGTGGTGTTTATGCTCAAAGGTATGATAAGAATAGTGCTAAGGTAGGTAAGGAATTCCTGGTTAATACCTATACTGACAATTACCAATATGAACCAGCGATCGCCCCTTTAAGTGACGGAGGTTTTCTGGTCACCTGGAGATCTGATTATCAAGATGGTAGTGAGAGTGGTGTTTATGCTCAAAGGTATGATAAGAATAGTGCTAAGGTAGGTAAGGAA
>JAABRE010000092.1 GCA_011391125.1 Synechococcales cyanobacterium S06 | reverse complement strand
AAAAAATAGGTTTTAAATATTAGGAAATATGCTCCCCTCTCCCTTTGGGATGAGGGGTTGGGGGTGAGGGTCTTCAAATTTTGCTCTCGACTTTGAAACGGTTTCCCCCCCTCTCCCTTGGGGATGAGGGGGGTTGGGGGGGACAGATTTATTCTCAACATAACGCAGAAAGTGAGGGAAGAATCTCCGAAATTCTTCCCTCACTCGTCAGAATGACAGTTTAACATATTTTTTACAATGATTACCTTGTCAAAACTAAGAATAAAAGTTAGATAAAGGTAGTTAAGGCTAACAATAGTTAGCCCGTACACCTGCAATATTCAGAAGCAGCCACAGGAATGACGGCGCAACCTACACTGATTTACGTTTGAAGGACAAAGCACCGACAACGGTTAGGCCAGCTAAGGTCAACCAGGATAAATCGGACTCGGGGATCGTTTCAACAGGAGCCAGAGAACCACCCAAGAAACTAATTTCTGAGTCACCAGCAATCTTAGAATCCACTGTAAGTTTTAAAGATTTGATTGCGGTAAAATCAGATATTGTTCCGCCAAAGTGCTGAACAAAATCAAAGTAAAAGCCTTCTTTTCCCGTTTGATCTACAAGTGGATTATTGGTATCAACGCCAAGTTGGGTTAGGGCGATAACGGGATTTCCCTTAGTTCCGTCGGTATCAGCATCGAACAAAGTTCCATCGTTCCCATAAATTTCTAAGGTAAGATTATCAAGACCCAGATCGCTACTGACAAGTTCAATCCAGACACCTGTTAAGACTCCACTTTGGCCATTCGCATTTTTGGTAAAGTCATAACCTAATGTGCCGGTTGCCCCATCAAAAGTTTTATCATTATCACCGTCATACCAAAGCTTGACATCGCCATTAACATTTGAACCATTGTCAATGAATAAAGTTCCTCCTCCTACACTAGACGTGACGCTACGATTCTGAGCACTTAATCCACTAAGAGAGGTATAACTAAGAACCCGATAGTCTCCGGCAATGTTTGAGTCTTGTTCACTTACCATGATTGAACCACCTGTTGGACTAGTCGGTATCGGTGTCGTATCTGTTATTGTAGTTGTTCCATTCAGTGTGGTAGTAAATGTGCTTGTTGTGTCATTAACAGTCTGAGTAAACCTAACAGTGCTTGTTCCACGGACCGCCGCTATGGACTGTGCCGTTGCAAAATCGTCAAGCCCTTTTGTTTGACTAAAATCGATAACAACAGCCTTTGCTTGGCCAGCTCCTAAAGTAGCAAGAATGGCGGCAGTCGTCGATACGGTCAGAATTTTGTTTATAGTTCGATTCATTCTTTTATTTCCTCGTTGGTTACGATTGTGAATATTAATTAGTTTAATTTAATGCTAACAAGAAAAAGTTAAAAAGCAAGAACTTTACACAATCTTTATATTTATTTTTTTTCCTAAGTAATACTGGCAAATTCTGCCGACAAAATGTTTTTTTTGATGGTCTTACTTAAGTGTTGTTACTGTCAGTATTAAGTGCTTCTCAGTGATTTTACGGATAAGTTTTGGTCGGCTTTTTTAATATTTATAGCAGTCCTCAATGAATTCTAGCATTTTCTGATTAAATGTTATCTACCCCTCACCCCCCTACCCCCCTCATCCCAAAGGGAGAGGGGGAAAAGAGGTAAAATGTCAACTAAAAAGGCTATAGCAGTACGCATTAATAAATGTTATCTACCCCTCACCCCCCTACCCCCCAGGGCTGTTTCAAAGTCGAGAGCAAAATTTGAAGACCCTCACCCCCAACCCCTCATCCCAAAGGGAGAGGGGAGCATATTTCCTAATATTTAAAACCTGTTTTTTAAGTATTAGGAAAAAGGTATTTAAACTCATATTAGCCAAGGGGTTCAAAAATAGCAAATTTTACTTTGAAACGGTTTCCCTGCCCTACCCCCCTCATCCCAAAGGGAGAGGGGGGAAAAGAGGTAAAATGTCAACTAAAAAGGCTATAGCAGTACCCATTAATAAATGTTATCTACCCCTCACCCCCCTACCCACCTCATCCCAAAGGGAGAGGGGGAAAAGAGGTAAAATGTCAACTAAAAAGGCTATAGCATCTACATAAATTTTTCCCAGATATCTATTGGTTGTAATCTAGGTTACTTAAATAATTCAAGATAACTTTCAGCGACTTGTTTCCATGTCCAATGACTAAATCTTTGCTCAATTTCTGGGGGAGATAATTTAGGTTTAGGATTCAGAATAAACTGTTCCATATTATTAGCTAAACTATCCACATTCCCAGTCTCAAAAAAGGTTACTCTGTCACTACCTTTATATAAGTCCACTTGTTCTTCAAATACTTCCAAATCACTGCAAATAACCGGTAAACCTCGGACAATTGCTTCCGATAAAGCTAAACCAAAACCCTCATATTGGGAAGGTATAACCACACAATCTGAGTGATGATACCAAGTTTCTACTGATTCCTCGCTACCGTAACCTAAACCTAAGAAATACTGCTCAATAATGGCCTTATTTTCCTGATAAACTTGCTGACATTCCGTTAGATATTGCCGATATTCTTGGGTAGAAAATTGCTGAGATAAAGACAATTTTCCCTGAATAAAACTATCAGTTTCCTTACCGGTTAAAACAATCTTAAAATTTAGTCCTTTTTGTGCCAATTTTATGCCTGCTTTTAGTAAGGTTAATTGGTCCTTATAAATACCAAAAGAAGAGGGAAAATAGAAGTAAATTTGATTATTTTTTTCAGAAACGCAATTATTTAGATAAAAATTACTAGCATTTAGTATAGTTTTAATTTTATATTCAAACTGAGGAAATAAAGATAAGATATTTTGTCTCGTTTGTTCAGAAACCGTAAAAACAATATTGACAGTTTTTAACCATTGCAATAAATTATCATCATATTTTCTAATATAATTATCTGTATAACTAAGGGGTGAAAAATGCCAAAAAACATCATGGGAAATCATCCCTAAAGGTATATATAATCTGGGGGGAGTTAAATTATTGGTTAAGACATATAAACAATGGGTTGCTTGATATTTCTGTATTAATTGATTTAACCTTGATTCAAGGAGATATTGACGCTCAAATTTAGATAATTTCTCACTAATTTTAGTTAATTTGAACTTGTTAGATAAGGAGAATAACTTATTATAAAAACCATGAAATTTTGCTTCGATGGAGTTATTATCTAAACTAAAAGTTTCATAAACAATTACCTCAGACTCCGGTAATAAACTTTGAAAATACTTAATTTGATTCGAAGAAAGTACAATAATAATTTTGTCAATTTTAGTGGAGAATTCCCGTATCAACGAGATAATAACCCTTTCTACTCCTCCATGTCGATAAAATTCAATGGGGATAATTAAGCGCATAATTTTACTCCTTTTATTACATCAGTTTGTAGTTTGTAGGGTGGGTTAGGTGGGAAATTGATTTTAATGAAAAACTAATAAGTTTTGATCAGCATAGTTACCCACCATCTTAAGTTGCTTGTAAAATCTGCTCTCCCCTACCCCCCCTCACCCAAAGTAGGGAAACCGTTTCAAAGTCGAGATCAAAATTTTAAGACCCTCACCTCCAACCCCTCTCCCAAAGTAGGGTGTTTTCATTCTAAATTTTTTATTTTGAACAAGGAAGAAGAAACAGGGGAATAAGCAATCTTTTTTGAGAATTTATAGCCACAAATTGAGAATTTTCTGACTTTTAATTATGATGGCAAATCCGAGAGTGAAAAATCCCCCCAATCCCCCAATACCCTAAATCCCCACCGTTTTCACCTCCGAGAATGAAAATGCCCTGCTCCCAAAGTAGGGAAACCGTTTCAAAGTCGAGATCAAAATTTGAAGACCCTCACCCCCAACCCCTCATCCCAAAGGGAGAGGGGAGCATATTTCCTAATATTTAAAACCTGTTTTTTAAGTATTAGGAAAAAGGGATTTAAACTCATATTAGGCAAGGGTTTCAAAAATAGCAATTTTTACTTTGAAACGGTTTCCCTGCTCTCCCAAAGGGTGAGGGGGGAAAAAAGAGGCAAAAGATCAACTTAAAATGCTATATTCAGAAATTCGATTTATAAGAGATTCTAGTCAAAATTTTTCGCCCAAACTTTCGCCACATTTGACCAAGTTTCGTGTTTAACATTCTCAATAAATTGCTGTCTAATTAACTCTAATTCTTGGGGATTTTTCAGTAACTCCACTATTTTATGAGCTACTTTTTCTTGGGTTTCCTGACTACTAGGTTCACCAGAAATTTTCACACAATAATTCTTTTCTGACATAACCGCAAAATCCGTTGTCACCGGTACACATCCCACCATAGCAGACTCCCTGACCGATATACAATCAATTTCTGGATAGGTACAAGCATAATAATGAATACTAGCAGAAGCCTTCTCTAAAATTAACTGATCTTGTCCAATTAAACCGTGTTCAAAAACACCATCTTGAGCCATTAATTGTAACATTTTTTCCCGCCATTGTGCTTGAGAAGGATGCATTTCACGAAAAACAAAACCGTAATATATATGTAATTCTGCTTCGGGAATTTCTTTTTTTATAATTGGCCATCCATAAGTTAACATATCTTCTAAACCTCGGTAATATCGCGAAGCATAAATTAATTTATAGGGTTCTTTTTTAGTATTACTTAATTCCGCTATATTTGGATCAATTCCATTAGTAGCAATTACAAACTTATTATCTTCAATAAAGGGCATTAAATTCCGTTGGTATTTAGATTTAGCAAAAATAAGATCAAATCGTTTTAACTTTTCTAAAGGATATATCCTATCTTCTCCTACAATATCCTGCCATTCAAAATAAACTTTTCTCGCTTTAATCGGCAATGGCAGAAGATAAGGATGCTGAAATATTATTAAGATATCAAAAGTATCTAAGGGATTAAATAAATAATAATTCTTATATTCCACACCGTCATAAATACCTGGTTTATCTCCACAGGGACTATAAATTGTTACTTGATAACCCATTTTAGCCCATTCTTGACTAAGTTTAATTACCGCTGTATAAGAACCACTTGCACCTTTTTCTAAGCTATCATAGGCTAATTCTACTTTCCGATTTCCTGTATAAAAAACAATCGATTTTTTTGCCCATTTCTTAGCAGTAATTTGCTTATAAAATTGTGCTAATTGGGGAAATTTTTTCTTTAATAATTCCTTTAAATTTTGTGGCATTTTCCTTCCTAATTTTATTATTGTAATTCCCTAACCCCCTCTCCTTGGGGAGAGGGGAAGTTTTTTCCTCACCTCGTGGGAGAGGGCCGGGAAACCGTTTCAAAGTCGAGAGCCAAATTTGAAGACCCTCACCCCCAACCCCTCATCCCAAAGGGAGAGGGGAGCATATTTCCTAATATTTAAAACCTGTTTTTTAAGTATTAGGAAAAAAGTATTTAAACTCATATTAGGCAAGGGTTTCAAAAATAGCAAATTTTACTTTGAAACAGCCCTGTGGGAGAGGGGGGGTGGAGGGGTGAGGGTATATCTTAATTTAACCTTAATTCTAAGGCTTTTCTGGCCTGTTCACGATCATCAAAATGGATTTTTTCCGTTCCTAAAATTTGGTAATCTTCATGGCCTTTTCCCGCAATTAAAACTCCGTCTCCGGCTTGGGCATTTTTGATCGCCCATTCAATAGCCTTAGCCCGATCGCCTTCCACCATTGGCGAAACCGTCTCAGGAATGCCGGCCACCACATCCTTTAAAATCTGTTCTGGGTTTTCTGTACGGGGGTTATCGGAAGTAACCACCACAATATCCGCCAATTGTGCCGCAATTTGCCCCATTTTCGGGCGTTTTGTGCGATCGCGATCGCCTCCACAACCAAAGACGCAAATCATTTTACCAGAAATAAAAGGCCGAGAAGCCTTGAGCATATTTTCCAAACTATCAGGGGTGTGGGCATAATCGACAATGACAGTAAGATCCTGATTATCACGGATATTCACCCGTTCCATTCGTCCGGGCACACCGCTAAAATTAGGCAAAGATGCTACGACTGTCTCCAAATCTAACCCCAAATGTAACACCGCAGCAACGGCCGCCAACACATTAGACAAATTGAACTGCCCCACCAAAGGCGAACTAAACTTCACCTCTCCTTGGGGAGTGTGTAACATTCCCGTCACGCCATTTGCTTTATATGCCAAATCCGAGGTGTAAAAATCCGCCGTGGAATCACTAACACTGTAACTCCAGACCTGATCAGGGTTACAACCATCTAACAACCGTTGACCATAGACATCATCTTGGTTGAGAATCGCCCTTCCGGTTAGGTAATCAACACTAAATAAAAGGGCTTTGGCCGCAAAATAATCCTCCATGTCGGGGTGAAAATCCAAGTGGTCCTGGGTCAAATTAGTGAACACCCCCACCTTAAAGTTACAACCTAACACCCTTCCCTGTGCCAAAGCGTGGGAACTTACCTCCATGACGGCATATTCACATCCAGCCTGGCCTGCTTCGGCAAGTTGCTTTTGTAATTCCACAGCAAAAGGAGTGGTATGTAAAGCGGTTTTTTGATAACCTTGCCAACGAGTATAAAGAGTACCTAATAAAGCAGTAGATTTCTTACTTTCCTGCAAAAAATACTCGATTAAGTGGGTAGTCGTAGTTTTCCCATTTGTACCTGTCACCCCCACCATGTTTAACTTTTCGCTGGGATAACCATAAAATGTGGTGGCAATTTCTGCGCAAGCTGTGGTCATGTCAGCAACTTGAATAATACAGTCAGTGTTTTGGGGTGGGAAGTTTTCCGCAGCTTGGGGAGTAATGACAGCGGCGATCGCACCTTGATTAATAGCACTCTGCCAAAAGTTGCCACCGTCAACCCGAGTGCCAGGCATACCGATGAATAAATCACCACTTTGGCAAACATGGGAATTGGTGGAAAGTCCCGTAACTTCCGTATCTAGGGCTTTATGTTCAGGATTAAACAAGACACCGTCAATATTTGCCAGTAATTCCCTTAATTTCATGGATTTTCACTCCTCAACCGCTATTTTTGCTGTTATTTTCCTTATTTTAAACTAAATATTTCTGTAAAATTTGTTCCAATTGTGGCACAGTTATCCGGGGAGAAGGTCGAGGAATAGGTTGCTCTTGGTTGTTAATTTTCTGGAATAATAGGGGAATTTCGTACCGATAAGCCTTAAACCAGTCTTCTTGGGTGGTTATATCCCTTATTTCTAGCTCGATCTCCAAATTACTAATTTGTGCTAACTTTTCTTCTAACCCTTCACATAAATGACAACCCGGTTTGCTATACATAATTAAATACATATTGAGTTACATTTTTCAGTTTAATTTATTACTTTAATTTAGCATTTTCTGGGCGATGGCAAATAAAAGAAATTGTCATTTCAGTTACCAGTTATCAGTTATCAGTTATCAGTAGGAGTTACCAGTTATCAGTTATTAATTATCTGT
The DNA here is from genome assembly GCA_011391125.1 of Synechococcales cyanobacterium S06. Classification (GTDB taxonomy): domain Bacteria; phylum Cyanobacteriota; class Cyanobacteriia; order Cyanobacteriales; family JAABRE01; genus JAABRE01. Next base: position 9,347 of record JAABRE010000092.1, on the reverse strand, counting down.
TCACTGTTCACTGAGGTGAGGAAACCTGAAACCTTTTTTTCTGGTCAATTGATTTGACTCACTGGATGGAGCTTAATTTTAGTCATTTTTTTGCGACTTGTGGAGAAACAATTTTGTCAGAAAACCCTGATTATCACAAAAATTATTAATATTTTCGAATATTTTTCCTAAAATCCGCAACTTTTCTTCGTAATTAACGGCCTTTGATGAGATAAGATCAAGAATGTTAACCCACAGTGTCAAGATTAATTATGAGCGAATCCACACTAGCGCCCCTTGAAATTGCTAAATTAGATTTAAACTATCTTAATTGTAAATTTGAAAAGTCTGATCCGAAGAAGATTTTGGCCTGGTGTGTAGCAAATATACCTAGTCCTTTGGTGCAAGTGAGCAACTTTAATATTGATGATCTAGTGATTACGGATATCCTCTATCGTCGTTTGAAAACAGTTGATCCCCTACCCGTTTTGTTTATCAATACCCTGCACCATTTTCCCGAAACTCTACAATTAGTCGCTTATATTCAAGCACATTATAATTTAAACTTAAAAGTTTATCGAGTTTTGGGAGCAGATTCTGAGGAAAATTTTGCTACTAAATACGGAACAAATCTCTGGAATCAAGACTTGAAAAAGTATCAATATCTAACACAAATTGAACCATTAGAACGAGGTTTAAATGATTTAAAAACTAAGGCTTGGATTACCAGTCGTCGCAGCCATCAATCATCAGATCAGGGTGATCTTCCTATTTTTGAAAAAGATAATCAAGGTCGCTTGATCATTAATCCCTTGGTCTATTGGACAAGGACAGAAAGTTGGGCTTATTCCTTTGAACGTGATTTAGTCTATCATCCCCTCCATGATCAAGGTTACACCCAAATAGGCGATCGCCCCTTGACACATAAAACTTCAGATACCCTTCACCCACTTACTCGACTTTGGTAATGCTGAAAATTCTACACCTAGCGGATGTCCACATGGGCAGTAGTTTCTCTCATGGTAATGTTAATCCCCACACCGGGGTTAATACTCGACTTGAAGATTTCGTAAATACACTCACCCTCTGTATTGATAGAGCTATCAACGAACCGGTGGATTTAGTCCTCTTCGCTGGTGACGCATTCCCCGACGCAACCCCCGCTCCCTATATTCAGGAAGCATTTGCGTCACAATTTCGCCGTTTGGCCGATGCTGATATTCCCACTGTTTTATTAGTTGGCAACCACGATCAACACTCCAAGGGAGGAGTGAGTTTGTCCATTTATCGGACATTGGGAGTCATGGGCTTTCTTGTTGGGGATACTATCAAGACCCAGCTAATTAACACCAAAAATGGCGCAATTCAAGTAATTACTTTGCCTTGGTTAACTCGTTCAACATTGCTAACTCGTCCCGAAACCGACGGATTATCATTAGCACAAATTAATGAGTTAATTATTGATAAATTAAAACCAGCTTTAGAAGGAGAAATAAGGAGACTTGATCCGAATATTCCTACTATTTTATTGGGTCATTTGATGGCCGATAAAGCTAATTTAGGAGCGGAAAAATTCCTAGCTGTCGGTAAAGGTTTTACCATTCCCATCTCCCTATTAACTAGGCCAGAATTGGATTATGTTGCTTTAGGTCATGTCCATAAACACCAAAATCTAAATAAGGATAATAATCCCCCCATAATTTATCCCGGAAGTATCGAAAGAGTCGATTTTTCTGAGGAAAAAGAAGCTAAAGGTTATGTATTTCTGGAACTCGAAAAAGGGAAAGTAAATTGGGAATTTTGCCCTTTACCAGCCCGGAAATTTGTGACAGTTGAAATTAATGTTTGTGAAGAAAAAGAACCAGAAAAGGCGATCGTAAAAGCGATCAAGAAAGGTAAAATTGAAAAAGCAGTTGTAAGGTTAATTTATCAGTTGAGATCAGAACAAATAGAATTAATTAACTTATCAGTCTTACATGAAGCTTTACAACCAAGTCATAGTTATACAATTAAACCAGAATTAGTCAGTCAATTAGCGCGTCCACGTTTACCAGAATTAGGAGTAGGAACTAGTTTAAATCCCTTAGAAGCCTTGAAAACCTACTTAGATAACAGGGAAGACTTACGAGAAATAGTCCCAGATTTAATAGAAGCAGCAGAAATAATGTTAGAAATAACTAGGGAAGATCAAAAGCAAAACCCCCAATTTAACCTCCTGTAATCGGGATAATAAATCCGATTTTTGTGAAAAAAATCGGATTTATATTTAATTCACAACCAAGCACAAAAAAACTAAAATGAAAATTTGGCAAGTTGATTTTTATAAACGTCCCTTAAAAGACGAAAACGGTAACTTAATTTGGGAATTACTAATTTGTGACGAACAAGAAAATATAATTTATGAAGCAAAATGTAAACAATCAGAAGCTACTTTAACCTGGCTAGAAAATAATATAAAATCCCTAGAAAAATTACCAGAAATAATCCAAGTATTTCGTCCACAAAGTGTCAGTTTACTAACAGAAATTGGCAAAAAATTAGGGATACAAATTGAAACAACTAGAGAAACAAAAGCTTTAAAAAATGTCCTTAAAAAAAGAGCCTCACAATATACCATAACCGGGGAAAAATATGACCCCACCAAACTAGAAAAACCAGCACCTTTACCATTACCAGAACAACTTTGGGGAGAAGATTGGGGATTCGCGAGTATTAATGCAGGTGATTTAGTCGATATGTTTATAAATCGCCCAATTCCCATCAGAAACCTACCCGAAAAATTACACCCTATAAACCTTGGTATCTCCTCAAATATTCCCATTCCAGGAGTAGTAATCACCGGAGGTAGAAAATCATTGCAACTAGCACAATGGTTAGAAGAAGTCAAACCATATTCCCTTAATTATCTGGTAACAGAAATTGGTATTTCTGGGGGTTTAATCTTAGAAGCAGGATTAATAGAAAGATATGTCTTATTAACATTTGAAGACCAAGAATTTTCTCAAGCAGCCCAACAATATCAACAACGTCAACAAGATAGCAAAGGACTGCATTTTATCCTAGTACAACCAGACAACACCGGTCTAACATACACAGGAATTTGGTTATTAAAAAGCGAATAACAACAAAAAACGCCTTCACTTTTAATCCCTTAATCATCGCGAAAATCCCCTTTGCGTCTTTGCGTCTTTGCGTGAGAAAAAAAACCAGATATATTATAATAAAAACACTGAATCACAAGGTAAAAAAATGACAGACATAAAAATTGGCCTTATTGGCGGAAGTGGATTGTATAAAATGGAAGAATTACAGGAGATTGAAGAAATTAAAATAGAGACTCCTTTTGGTGATCCTTCTGATGCTTTAATTACCGGAAAATTAGATAATATTCCCGTCGTCTTTCTCGCTAGACACGGGAGAAATCACCATTTATCACCCTCAGAATTACCCTTTAGAGCTAACATTTATGCCCTAAAAAAATTAGGGGTAGAATATATAATTTCTGCCTCGGCAGTTGGCTCACTTAAAAAGAAAATAAAACCCTTAGATATGGTTATTCCTGATCAATTTATTGACCGAACAAACGGGCGCATTGCGACCTTTTTTGGTGAAGGAATTGTCGCTCATATTACTTTTGGTGATCCCATTTGTCCTCATTTAGCCAAAGTATTAGCTGATTCCATCAAAAGTTTAGAATTACCCGAAGTAAAATTACATTTTGGCGGCACATATTTGTGCATGGAAGGACCAGCATTTTCCACCAGAAGCGAGTCTAATTTATATCGCAGTTGGGGAGCAAGTGTCATCGGAATGACTAACTTAACTGAGGCAAAATTGGCACGTGAAGCTGAAATCGCCTACACAACTTTAGCCCTTTCCACTGATTATGATTGTTGGCATGAAGACCACGATAATGTAACAGTTGAAATGGTGGTTGCTAACTTACATAAAAACGCTAGTAATGCGCAAAAAGTAATTAAAGAAACTGTGCGTCGTTTAGCAGAAAATCCCCCGGAATCTGCGGCACATTCGGCTTTAAAAAATGCCATTCTTACCCCTTTAGATAAAGTGCCAACTGCCACTAAAGAAAAATTGGCCTTATTATTAGGTAAATATCTGTAATTTCTTGCGTTTTAGCGCTTGACTATTTAGCGCTAAAATGCAACAATAAACCAAGAAGGAGTAAACAAAATGAAACTTATCAAACAACTTAAATTAATCTTAATTACCCTATTTTTGAGCTTAATTTTAACAACACCAGTTTTAGCTAAGGAGATACCAACTGAGGTGAAAATTAGCTTAGGAAATACTGCTGGGGAGTTAAAATTTTTCCCTGATAAGTTAGAATTTGTCACGGGAAAATCCTATAAATTAATCTTAGATAATCCCAGCAATCAGAAACATTATTTCACTGCGAAGGATTTTGCTGACGCAATTTGGACCAGAAAAGTTGACGCTGGCAATGTTGAGATTAAAGGGGCAATCCGTGAATTAGAAATCAGACCAGGTGCGATCGCCCAATGGGTATTTACACCAATGAAACCGGGTAATTATGATTTATCTTGTTCAATTCCGGGTCATAAAGAAGCAGGAATGATCGGAAAAATTGCCATCTTAAGCGCTCAATAATCAGTTACAATCTGTCTTTTATCTCTGGTAAAAAATAACCCAGAAAATTGTCAAAATAACTAAAAAAATGAAACTATTAAAACTACTTTTTCCCGAAAATATCCTGAAATCAAAAGAAGCATTACCTCCCTTAAAAAAGACTCGCCAAGGAATAGAATTAAAGTCACCGGAGGCGATCGCAATCATGCGTCAGTCAAGTAAAATTGTCGCTACCGTACTAAAGGAAATTAGCGAAATAGTTAAGCCCGGAATGACCACATGGGAAGTGGATTTTTACGCTGAAAATCGCATTAGAGAAATGGGTGCAACTCCTAGTTTTAAAGGTTATCATGGCTTTCCTGCTAGTATTTGTGTTGCTATTAATAATGAGGTAGTGCATGGTATTCCTAGTAAGAAAAAAGTGATTCGGGAAGGAGACGTTTTCAAAGTAGATACAGGGGCATATTTTCAAGGTTATCATGGTGATTCTTGTATTACCATTGGGGTAGGTGAAATTAAACCGGATGCTGCTCGCTTAATTAAGGTGGCCGAGGAAGCTTTATATAAGGGAATTTCCCTCGTAAAACCTGGTAATTTTATGTTAGATATGGCCATAGAAATTGAAGCATTTGTTAAGGCCAATGGTTACACGGTGGTAGAAGATTATACCGGTCATGGAGTGGGTAGGAATCTGCACGAAGAACCCTGCGTTTTTAGCTTTAAAACTAATCAGTTACCCAATGTAAAATTTAAACCAGGAATGACTTTGGCGATCGAACCAATTGTTAATCAAGGTTCAAAACAGACCAAAGTTTTGAGCGATCGTTGGACCGTTGTTACTGTGGATCAAAAACTTTCAGCACAGTTTGAACATACGGTATTAGTAACAGAAACTGGTCACGAAATATTAACAGATCGTAGCAAAATTTAACCCTTACTATTAGATGGACAAAATTAACTTAATCCCAAATTTTGGGTTAGAAATTTTGTCCATTTTGGGAATCACATTTAAAGATTAATAAATATTAAAAAGGTCTTAATTAAACTTAACAAATAGTTGTTTCTCAAAATTAAGTAAATTGAGTATAATAGAAATTGATACCTATAGGTAAAAATTATTAATTATGAAATTCGGTAAATTTTCTCATTCAGACTTAGACCATGAACATGATTGGTGGAATCGTCCTCTTTGGGGCGATAAAACCATGTTAGAAAAACTATTTTCCCATCCTGATGCAAATGCTAAGACCAATGGAAATAATGAGTTAGAAATTCCTGAAAAGATCATTTCAATTCATAATCAAGAATTACAAAGATTAAAAGAACTTAATATTTTTCTAGTTAAACTAGAAGATGAGAAATTTACCAGTCAAGAGTTTATTTTTCTAATCAAAATCAAAAGTTTTGAGTTAAAAGGAATAGATGAATATCAAAAAATAAGTTATAGTTCTAAATTGTTAACAGTTGGTTTAAATACTAAGGCATTTTTTGAAATTCTTGAAGATATTGAATTGCATTACCGAGGTAAAAAGCAACAGGAATTATATAATTTTGTCTCTAATTTATTGGCAAAAAATTTAACCAAAACGCAATATTTAAACAAAATTCATAAAAATATTGCTGATACTCTTTATTTAACCAAATCATCTAAAAATAGAAAAGAACTTTTATTATCTTATAAAAAAAGTTTAATTAATTTAGCTGATAGTGAAATCGGTTTAAAATTACTCAAATTTTTGTTATCTCAAAACTTAAATAACAAGCAATTTGTTAAGAGTATTTATCTAAAATTAAACGAAATTTTACCGCAAATTAAGTCAGAAGAAGGATCATTATCATTAAAAAGATATGCGAAAGCTTTAGAAAGTTTAGCTCACCAAGAATTAGCCTTAAAATTACTTTCTTTATTTAAAAAATATAACTTAGCTGATTACTCATTGCTCAGTTATATAGCCGAATTAAAGACAGATTTTGCCACACAAAATTTAACTAACTTTGCGTACTTTTTTCAAATTGTTAATAATAATACCGAAAAGTTTAGTAAATTAGCTCAAATCATTGAAGTTCCTGATTATCTAAATACTCCCACCACTTATGCTCGTATTTTGCAATACATTGCTTTAACCGACCGATATCAAGGAACTTTTGCGACTTTTAAAAGATTAATCTCAATTTTACAAGAATGGCAAAAACGTTATTCAATTGTACTAAAAATTCGTAAAGAATGTCTAAATAAAGGCTATACATTACCACCGGAATTTAAAGAAGAATTACCCGGATTTAAGATCTATCAAAAGTATAAAAGTCACCTAGCTTATTTAAGTTTAAAATCATGACAATTATCGTAATTGGAGGGGGAGCTGCGGGTTTTTTTGCAGCCATTAATTGCGCTGAAACTAACCCGAATTCCCAGATCATCTTAATTGAAGCTGCACAGCAACCATTGGGCAAAGTCAGAATATCTGGCGGAGGTAGATGTAATGTTACTCATCACTGTTTTGATGTTGAACAATTGATAACCAATTATCCTCGCGGTGGAAAAGCTTTACGGGGGGCTTTTTCCCGTTTTCAACCCCAAGATACTCTCACTTGGTTTAATCGCCATGGCGTAAAATTGAAAACAGAAAGCGATGGCCGAATGTTTCCTATTACTGATAACTCAGAAACCATCGTTAATTGTTTATTAGAAACAGCTAAAAAGCTAGGAGTAAAATTAATTAAAGGAGTCGCAGTTACAAATATTGAAACGGGTTTTCAAGTAACCTTAAAAACCGGAGAAATTCTCAGAGCAGATATAATTTTAATCGCCACAGGAAGCAGTAAAATTGGTTATCAATGGGCGGAAAAATTGGGGCATAAAATAGAAGAACCTGTGCCTTCTTTATTTACATTTAACATAAAAGATCAGCGTTTTCAAGACTTAGCCGGAGTTACCGCTGAAAATGTCCATTTAAAAATTCTCACCCAAGGAAAGCAAAAATTAGAACAAACAGGACCATTATTAATAACTCATTGGGGAATAAGTGGCCCAGGAGTGTTAAAATTGTCCGCTTGGGGAGCAAGAATATTAGCCGAAAATAATTATCAAATGCAGTTAATAATTAATTGGCTTCCTGAATATAATCAAGGGAATTTAACCGAGTATTTATTAACAATAAAAAGCGAAAATCCTAAGAAACAAATTGCTAGTTATTCCCCCGTCAAATTATCTAAAAGATTATGGCAAAGTTTAGTAATTGCCTCCGAAATTAACTCAGAAATAATTTGGGCAAATTTATCTAAAAAACAGTTAAATAAATTAGTCCAAGAATTAATCCAAGGAAAATATTTAATTAAAGGAAAAGGAGTTTTTAAAGATGAATTTGTTACCTGTGGAGGAGTTAATTTAAAAGAGATTAATTTTAAAACTATGGAGAGCAAAATTTGCCCTAATTTATATTTTGCTGGCGAAATTTTGGATATTGATGGAATAACCGGCGGTTTTAACTTTCAAAACGCTTGGACCACAGGTTGGATTGCCGGTCAAGCCATGGCCAATTAAAAACCCCTCGTTGTTGCGCGTAGGGGCGAACGGTTTGCTCCCCTACAATACAGATGATTAACCAAAATTCTGTATTTTTTTATACAGAATTTTAATTCATAAACTAAAAAAACAGCTAAATTTCTTAATTAATCTGATTTTTTTTCCCCTTAAATTGTTATAATAGGTAAATGTATTGGGGTTGTAGCTCAGTTGGATAGAGCGGTCGCCTCCTAAGCGACAGGCCGCGCGTTCAAGTCGCGCCAATCCTGTATTATTAAGTAATAACTAATAGATGATCAGTAAAGAAAGCGTTTATTTCTTTGCCCAAATTACTTTTTATTTTTATTGCTTAAAAAAATCTCAATAAATATTTATGAAAACTCCAGATAATATTATTAAATTAGTAGAAAATTTTAATTCTTCTTTAGAATTATATCGCAGTGGTGGTTTAAATGAAACTCAAACTAGGGTGCAATTTATTGATCCTTTTTTTGAATGTTTAGGTTGGGATGTTAATAATAAACAGGGGATTTCTCCCTTATATCAAGACATTATTCATGAAGATATTTTAAGAATTGCTAATAGTAAAAAAGCGAAAGCTCCTGATTATTGTTTTAGGATTGCTGGGGTGAGAAAGTTTTTTGTGGAAGCGAAAAAACCTGCTGTTAATATTGGTAATAATATTAGTGCTGCTTTTCAAGTTAAAAGATATGGTTGGTCTGCTAAATTACCTGTGAGTATTTTAACGGATTTTGAGGAGTTTGTTGTTTATGATTGTCGGATAATTCCTAATAAAAATGATCCTGCTTCTAAGGGGAGACTTTTCTATTTTAAGTTTTCACAATACATCGAAAAATGGCCAGAAATTTACGCTCTTTTTTCCAAGGAAGCTGTTTTAAATGGGTCTTTAGACAAGTTTGAAAATCAGAAAATTAAAGCTAGTGTTACCGTGGATCAAGCTTTTTTACAGGAAATTGAAGATTGGCGATCGCACCTAGCCACAAATATAGCATTTCTTAACCCTAAAATTAGTCAAAGACAGTTAAATTTTGCCGTCCAAATGACCATTAATCGGTTAATTTTCCTGAGAATTTGTGAAGATAGGGCGATCGAAAATTATGAGCAGTTATTTAACCTAATAAAATATGATAATATCTATCAGGAATTAGCTAAAATATTTGTCAATGCAGATAATCGTTATAATTCGGGTTTATTTCATTTTAAAAAGGAAAAAGAA
>JAABRE010000091.1 GCA_011391125.1 Synechococcales cyanobacterium S06 | reverse complement strand
TTCTTTAATCATGAAGCAGCAATTATCTATTTTATCCTTCATTATAATGAGGAATTACTATCGACTTAATTTTAGTTTCACTACATAAAATACACTACCCTTTTTCCTAATACTTAAAAAACAGGTTTTAAATATTAGGAAATATGCTCCCCTCTCCCTTTGGGATGAGGGGTTGGGGGTGAGGGTCTTTAAATTTTGATCTCGACTTTGAAACGGTTTCCCTGCTAGGGATGAGGGTATATAATACTTAATCAGAAATTACGATAACATAATAATCAAAGTTAGTAGACCGTGCATTTCCCTGCTACGAAAAGTGGATTATCAAGCAAATTTACTGTCAAATTTTCTGGGTCAATAGTATCATCAATTATTAAAATTCGGCTTTGTGTGCCGAGATAAACAAAGGAACTATTTTCACTTAATTTACAAAAATCAACTTAACTAAAGAAAAAGATAATTAACCTAGTAAATAAACTTTAACCTCCTTTGCGCCTTTGCGTCTTTGCGTGATAAAAACAACCAATAACTCAAATATAAAGGACCAGAAATGTTAAGATAACAAATATTGAAAAAAGCAAATAAATAGAGTGAACACAATAGCACAAAATATAAGAAATATCTCATTTCCCCTCACCGCAGTTGTAGGTCAAGAAGCCATCAAATTGGCTTTATTATTGGCTGCAGTTGATCCCGGATTAGGGGGAGTGGCGATCGCCGGTAGGCGAGGTACTGCAAAGTCAGTCATGGCCAGGGGTATCCACAACTTGTTACCCCCCATCGAAATTATTAAAGGTAATATATTCAACTGTGATCCCAGCAATCCGGGAGAATGGGATGACCTCACCCAAGCGTTGTACGAAAACACCGACAACATCCCCACGGAGGTAATACCTGCGCCTTTTGTTCAAATACCTTTGGGTGTCACCGAAGACCGTTTATTGGGGTCGGTGGACGTGGAGGAATCGGTCAAAAAAGGTGAACCCGTATTTCAACCTGGCCTATTAGCTCAAGCTCATCGCGGTGTATTGTATATTGATGAGTTAAATCTGCTGGATGACCAGATTTCCAATCAATTATTGACTGCTTTAAGCGACGGACGCAACCAAATTGAACGGGAAGGCATTAGTTTTCAACATCCTTGCAAACCCTTACTAATTGCGACTTATAACCCTGATGAAGGTCCGTTACGGGAACATTTGTTGGACAGAATCGCCATTACTTTATCGGCCGATGGAGTTTTAGCTTTGGATCAACGAGTGTCGGCAGTTGAGCAGGCGATCGCCTATAGCAGTTCTCCCCAAGCGTTTATCAGTCAGTATTCCGACGACATTGATGGTCTGAAAACCGACATTATTTTGGCGCGGGAATGGCTCAAGGAAGTAAAAATCAGTCAGGATCAGATTCGATACTTAGTACAAGAAGCGATCAGGGGTGTTGTCGAGGGACAGCGTGCTGAATTATTCGCCGTGAGAGTGGCGAAAGCAGCAGCAGCGTTAGAAGGCCGAAACGTAGTCACGGCCGATGATCTGCGACGTGCTGTAGAGTTGGTCATTATTCCCCGCGCCACCACGGTGGAAGTTCCCCCCGAAGATCAAATGCAACCTCCTCCTCCCCCCCCTCCACCTGAACAACCCCAGGACCAAGATGATCAGGATCAGGAGGATGAAGAGGAAGACGACCAAGAGGAAGAAGAAGAAAAGCAACAAGAACCCCCCGGCATTCCTGAAGAATTCGTCTTTGATATTGAGGGTGTGATTTTAGATCCGACGGTGCTGTATTTTGCCCAAATGGCGCAACGTCAAGGGAAAACGGGCAGTCGCAGCATGATTTTTTCTGACGACAGAGGCCGTTATATTAAACCGATGTTACCGAAAGGGAAAGTCCGCCGCATCGCTGTTGATGCGACTTTGAGGGCGGCTGCACCCTACCAAAAAAGTCGCCGTTTACGCTACCCAGAACGCGTTGTAGTGGTCGAACAGAGTGATATTCGTTCAAAAAGACTCGCACGCAAGGCTGGAGCGTTAATTGTCTTTGTGGTCGATGCTTCGGGATCGATGGCGTTGAATAGAATGCAGGCTGCCAAGGGTGCAGTGATGCGTTTGTTGACGGAAGCTTACGAAAATCGCGATCAAGTGGCCTTGATTCCCTTCCGGGGTGAACAGGCTGATGTGTTGTTACCACCAACAAAGTCGATTACCTTAGCGAAAAAACGCTTGGAAACCTTACCCTGTGGAGGTGGTTCACCTTTGTCTCACGGGTTGACTCAAGCGGTTCATGTTGGTATGAATGCCAAAATGTCCGGCGATATTGGGGAGGTTGTCATTGTGGCGATTACTGACGGCCGAGGCAATATTCCCTTGGCCAAGTCTCTGGGGGAAACCATTCCCGAGGGCGAAAAACCCGATATTAAGGCGGAATTGCTGGAAATTGCGGCTAAAATTCGCGGAGTTGGCATGAAATTGCTGGTCATTGATACCGAGAAGAAGTTTGTTTCTACAGGTTTCGGGAAGGAGTTGGCTAAAGTAGCAGGTGGTAAATATTACCAATTACCCAAGGCCACTGATCAAGCTATTGCTGGTATGGCCAAGAGTGCGATCGCCGATATGCGATCATAACAATTAACAATTAACAATTAATAATTGTTAATTGTTAATAAAAAAGGAGTAAAAATTGGCTATTATCAGAAAAAATTAGGGAAGGAGATTTACCCAGTCGTGCGGAAAATTTAGTAATAGAATGGGCTACTTTATCTCAAAAAGAATTACAACAAATTTGGACTAGCCAAGAATTTAGAAAACTTCCACCTTTAAAATAATTAGGGAGAATTTGTGATGAAACCTAATCGTATTATGGCGGCTCAAGCGATGGATGATCAGACCTTAATTATTAAGTTTACTAATAATGAATTAAGGAAATATGATATTTCTAAATTATGGGAAAAACAGATGTTTTCTTTGTTAAAAAATCCCGTATTTTTCAGAAATTTTACTATTGATCCTCATGGTTATGGGTTAATTTGGAATGAGGATATTGATCTTAGTGAATATGAACTTTGGCAAAATAGTATTAGCTTAACAGATGGGGACATTGTACCTGATTTTGAACGCAAATATTATAGCACTTGCCAAATTTATGAGGACTCTTTTCCCCCTCTCCCTTTGGGATGAGGGGGGTAGGGGGGTGAGGGGTTGTATCTCATTTAATCTGAAAATGCTATATCTAATCACTTAATTTAAAAAATAATTCAACAATTGACAATTAAAATAATTGTTAATAAAAAAAGGAGTAAAAATTGGCTAAAGATTTGGTTCATGAAGCCGTAAAAAGGGCTTTAATTAAAAATAATTGATTAATTACCCATGATCCTTATACCATTTTGAGAAAATATTGTTACAGAAAAGAAATCAGATTTTTGCGAAAAAACCAGTAAAAAACTGAAAGATTGCTTAAAAATCGGATTTCTGATTAAGTTGTAACTGTTGCCATGTTAAATAAAATTGGTATTAGTTTTGGTGGGGTAAATACCATTTTTAGGTGGTGTAGGGGTTAACGGCCGTTAACCCCTACTGTTAACTGATAACTGGTAACGGAAATGACGAGGAGGTAATTTTACAATGGATAAATTAACAAAATATCGCCAAATAACCCAAGATATTCTCTTAGAATATAGTCAATATCAACCAGCTTCACATGAGATGGAAATTGAGACTATTTTTGATACTAAAAGAGACCATTATCAAGTAGTTTCCTTTGGTTGGGAAGGTACAAAATATGTCCATTATTGTCTCATTCATATTGATTTGACACTCCCCTCCCTGTCTCAAATTCACTCTTTGAGTGAATTTGGCCGAGGGAGGAGATTCTTGTTTCATCGACTCTTAACTAGGTTAGGAAACAAAAGTTCCCCGCGCCCCCGTCAGACCGTCTCCACAAGCATTTTTGACTATGATTATATTTTGATTATTTTGATTAATATGATTAGATTAGAGATTTAATCATAGTAATCATTTAATCATTAAAATCAGAGTCGCCTTTTCAGATACGGGCTGTCCGACCGCATTTAATTTTGTTTAATCTTTCAGTTTTTGTTTGATTGCAGCAATTTTAGCTAGCGTTGCAAAAACTTAAGACAAAATTTATTTTAATTGTTTTTAGGTGATCTGTCAATAGTTGAGCTATTCCTCTGGCGGACTAGCGTCTGCCTTTCATCCCCTCCCTGTCCTACCTAGGGGCCACCACAAGGGATTGCCCCTACCGAGTTTAGCTGTCCGAGGGAGGGGTATTCTCGGCAGGTAAGATAAAATTGGATAAAGCGAATCAAGAAGCTAATCCTTTAACTTCAGAAACAGCTTATCAAACTGTAGAAACAGAGTTGAGTTCTCCCCGCTTTTGAAAGCGAGGAGAACTCAACTACCCTACCTGTTCACTAAATTAGAAAGTGAAAGTTGTTCTCAAAGTACCAATAAAGGTATCAACATTATCGCCATTACTGTCTTTTTCTCCATTTGGATTATTTAACCAAATGACACCAGGGGTAATGGAAATGTTGTCACTCAATTTATATTTATAGAAAGCTTCCACGTGGATGGGATTTTGTTCGCTACCATTATCATCGCTTAAGTAAGGTTGAACACCACCGAAGATACCCAAGAGATTACCTTCTTTACCCAAGTCCGGTAAAGCAACACCTAAACCATAGGTCCAAACGTCTTTACTGCTTTCGCCACTACTAAGTCCAATAACATTGGTGTAAGCACCATAACCACTGAGGGAGAACTTGTCACTCAGTTTAAAGGAAGCTTGAGCACCATAGGAGTTACTGACCATGTTATAATCACCGTCAAAGGGATTGTTAGCTCGATTTGTACCAACTACACCTGCACCACCACCGAGGTCAAAAATATCACCACCGTTATGATAGCCATGAACATAAGTTAAACCTAAGCCAAAGCGTTCATTCATATTTAAGTTAACTTGTCCTAAAGCGGCATAGCCACCATCAAATAAACCATTACCATTGCTGGGATCACTGGGATTTTCAGCTAAATAACCGATGGTAACTCCACTGTTAGCAAAGGTAGTACCTTCTTTACCAAAATTGAATGTAAAACCAGTACCAGCACCGCCACCGATGCGATAGATGGGACTTTCAGAAGCAAATGCAGATAATGCACCATTACCACCGTCATAATCTTCAAAATAGGGGTTATTGGTGGGAGCGTAGTCACTATGAATACCACCGGTTGCTCCAACGTAAACTTGAGATTGGCCAAGGGGGAGATAGTAGGCAATCCAGTCAATAACCACATTATTAGAACCAGTGTTACCTAAGTTAAAGGTCTGAGTGCTGGCTGTACCTTCGATAGCACCTAGATTACCGGCTGCTAAACGAGTGATTAATTTATCTTTACCTGTAAAGCTGGTATTTAATGCTAAACGAATCCGATCGCCAAAAACGGTATTGGTGTCATCTGGATCACCGCCAAAACTATCAGTTAAAGCAAAAATCGCTTCACCGGATAATTTAGTAGTTGTGGAAAACTGTTGTTTTTCTACAACACCAACTCTCGCTTCCAGGTTATCTACTCTTGCTCCCAAAGCTGCTAATTCAGCTTGAAACTCAGCGGTTAACCTTTGAACAGTATCCAAATCGGCATCTGTGAGCCCACGATCGCCACCTGTACCAATTAAGCGCTCAATTTGCTGCATACAAGAGTTTAAACCAGCGGCAAACTCGTAACGGGTCAATGGTTGATTACCTCGGAAGGTGCGATCGGGATAACCAGAAATACAGCCATAACGTTCAACCAAATTGCGTAACGCCTCAAATGCCCAGTCTCCGGGGGAAACGTCACGAAGTTGAGAAACACTGGTTACTTGCTCAACGCTATTGGTTTGACCTTCTTCGCTATAATTATTAAGTTGGTCGATTATTTGAGTATTGTCAGTGGCTTCTTGAGCCTGAACATTAGCGGAAACGATTAAACCTGAGAGAATTACTGGACTTACCAGCAAAGATTTCCAAAACAATTTAGACATTTTCTTGTCCTCACACCTAATTTTTGATCCTCAATAATTATTATGCCTTATTTTTTTCCAAAAAGGAATTGCTTTAATAAATAATTTTTAAGATTTCTTAACCTAACTGATCGAGATTTTTAGCCAAGTCAAAATCTTTTTTTGTCAACCCACCGGCATCATGGGTAGTCAAGGTGATGGTAACTTTATTATAGGATATTTCTAAATCAGGATGATGTCCGGCGGCCTCGGCCGGTTCTACTAATCTATTAACAAAGTCAATGGCTGCGATAAAATTGGCAAAAGTGCGCTTAATAGTGATGGTGTTACCTGTTAAAGTCCAGTTAGATAAATCCTTAAGATTTTCGCTAATTTCGGTTTGACTGAGTAATTGAGCCATTATTTTCCTTCCTAAAATTTTTTACTAACTAGGTAATTCGTGAATTACCTTTACTGAGAGCCAAAACCAACAGCCGCTCTAAAAAACCTATATAAATCTATACTTAAGATAAATTTACTGTTTTCTTCCTCATTCATAGCTAGAGAGTCGGCTCTTACTAGCTCCAAAGGCTTTAGATGACAAAGCTTGTCACCTTTGATAAATTAATTGCAGCGTTAAGGTCTCTATCGAGTTCAAAACTGCAATCATCACATTTAAAAATACGATCTGATAAGGTTAAATCAGTTTTTTTGCAACCACAATTAGAACAGGTTTTTGAACTAGGGAAAAATCGGTCAACGATTACCAATTTACTCCCATATAACTTAGTTTTATATTCTAACTGTCTTCTAAACTCGTAAAACCCCATGTCAGCAATCGCTTTTGCCAATTTATGATTTGCCATCATTCCTGATACATTTAAGTCTTCAATTACTACTGTCCCGTGGTTTTTGGCTAAATAAGTAGTTAACTTATGTAAGGTATCTTTTCTAATGTTAGCAATCTTTAAATGAAGTTTAGCTATTTGTAATTGCGCTTTTTTCCAATTATTACTAAACTTCTGTTTTTTCCTAAGTAAATATTGTAATCTACTTATTTTTTTCTCTAATCTTTTATAGCTTTTAGCTCCCTCTATGACCTCCCCTGTTGATAATGTGGCTAAATTCTTAACTCCTAAATCTACGCCAATAACTTCTTTAAGTTTAGGTGTATTTTCTTCTGTCACTTCGACTTTAAAACTCACAAACCATTTATCAGCTTTTCGAGAAATAGTAACATTTTTAGGTCTTAAACCTTGGGGCAATCTCTCATAAGTTTTAACCCAACCAATACGAGGTAATTTAATAGCAAAATGGTCGGTTTTAATACTACCATCAAGATAAAAACTGTCATGTTTTCCTTTCTTTTTATAGTTGGGAAAACTAACAACTTTTCCGCTAACTTTTTTCTTATTAAAAAAATCTTTTAAAGATGAACACAAATTTCTTAAAGCTTGTTGTGGTGGGCATTTTGACACTTCATAATACCAAGGATAATCTGGTTTTATCACCGCCACTAACCACTTATGTAAATCAATTGCTGTCGGTATTTTTAGCTTTTGTTCAGGATTATTTTTATTATGGTCAAGAACAAATTTAAGAGCAGATAAACCAATATTCCAAGCGTGTCTAGCTACTCCGCAATGTTTAGCTAAAAGAGTTTTTTGCTTCTGATTGGCTTTTAATTCTGTTTTAAAACCAAGTAACATTTTCCTTTATGATTAAATTAGTTTTTTAATTGAGTGTGTCTTAAATAGACTCAATTTTCTAATTTACTTGAAAATTTGTCTTTTGTCAAGAGTTTTTGGACTTGAAAAAAGCTGTAGAAATATTGTGAGTTTTTTGTTGATTATCTGAATTTTTACAGATTTATTAAGATTTTTAGGTAGCAGTTTCACACCCTCAGATACTAATGTCAATAGAATAACATTTTCTCTGAAGGCTATATTATCGGTTGGGGTCTGCTAGTCGAAACCTGACGGCCGAAAGGAACTCTAATTTTTAACTTTTTTAAACAATTAAATTTTAGAGAGCTGCTTCGGCACACCGCCGGCTATGATCAACTAAGAGACCCATAATTTTACTACTTTCTATCATGGGCATCACCTCCTGTTTTCCCTAAACGGTTTTTATGTATAATTGCTAGGGTTTAACTGTTTTACAGCTTAACCATGCGGTCATGTTAACATAAATCTGTCAATTTGTCAAGCTTTTTTTTTTGCTCCAAAGAATCATTAGACCTCTTGAGTTAAAAAGAGTAAAATGTGTGCGATTCGTTCTTAGTGAAGTGAGAGGATAAAACCAAAACTATAAGCTAAGATGCTTACAGGGTAAGGCGATTTAGCCTTAAGAAGCACTTAAAGACCCTTTAAGTAATAACTTTATTTCTGTGTAGGTGAGTGAATCTATCGGAGAGATTTGGTATCATACGATACTAAATGAGTCTAAATAAGACACATTGATTAAACTAGACTAGAGAAAAGTTAAATCTTAACAATTTCTTTAGAATTGACAATTAAGTCTCAATGAAACATAGAAAAGGAGTTCTAACCCAAAAAGGAAAGAACAGTTCAATAAAAACTAACTTTATAATCTCACAATTCCTAACCATACGGTGTATATGTGACGGCACATAAAAGACTTGACTAGGAAACTAGACAAGCCCTCCCTATAGAGGAGAATGAACATCAAATCTGTAAAGCACCGAATGAAAGCGGAAATACCATAATTGCTGAAAAGGTGACAATCCGCCAGCCAGTTGTCTATGAGGAGAACAAACAAAGTATCGTTGAGGCATCGTTAATCTTTAGTTATAGTAATTCCCATTTAAAAGAGAACAGAATATGGTAAAATTAGAAACGAAAAACCCTTCATTAGTCAACTTATGTCTTATAGTATTGATGATCGAAAAAAAGTAGTAACTTATGTAAGAAATGGTGGTAGCGTTACCTCGGCGGCCCGAATTTATCAAATAGGAAGAACAACAATCTATGAATGGTTAAAAAGAAAAAATCTGTCTCCAATCAAAGTTGAACATCGTCAAAGAAAACTAGATTGGAAAGCTTTAGAAAGAGATGTGCAAGAAAATCCGGATGCTCGCGCGCTGGACAGAGCTAAAAAATTTAATGTGGGAATAAATACGATTTTTTACGCTCTCAAAAAGATGAATATTACCAGAAAAAAAAAGAATTTCGTTACCAAGAAAGAAAGGCCGAAGAAAGAATTAAATATTGTCAAAGACTCCGAGAATTGATTAAGATATTCGGTAGTGAAAGTCTTGTCTTTATTGATGAATCAGGCTTTGATGCTGTTGCTAGTTGTGGATATGGTTGGTCAAAAAAAGGTAAAAAAATTCACGCAAATAGACAGGGGAAACGACAAAAAAGAGAAAATCTAGTGGCGGGTAGAAGAAAAGGAAAAAAAGATTTTCTTGCACCAATGATTTTTCAAGGAACTCTTAATGCTGAAACTTTTGAAAGGTGGTTAAAACTTTATTTATTACCAAGCTTAGAGATACCCTCCATTTTAATTATGGACAATGCACCCATTCATAGAAAAAATAAGATTAAACAATTAGTGGAAACTACAGAACATGAAGTTATATTAAAACCTTCTTATTCCCCTGATTTGAATGATATTGAACATGATTTTAGTGCTTTAAAAAGAGCGAGAATGTATGCTCCTGTCGGTACTTCTTTAGATAAAATTATTTCTGATTATTGTATTTCTTAGTGTTCGCTTCTTATTGGGAATCACTATACATTGAGATAAACAACCTAACATATTTAATAATACTTGAAGTTATGTTGCAATATGCTATGATTGACGTAAAATAAATCCGGCAATATTTTCCACATCTTTAAAATTTGCTCTCCATTCTTCCTGTTGTCCGGGGCTAAAATATTTTTATTGACCAGAAAAGCGAGGTAAAGTTTCCCTTCCCTCAGTTATCAATTGTTATAGTAATTCCAAATAAAAATTAAACAAAAGTTTTTAGTTTGTTGTTGGACTTTAGTCCTAAGAAGCGCTAAAGCGCAACTACGAACCTATTTTTCAACTGTTTTAATCTTAATTGGAATCACTATAACTGATAACTGAAATGACTTGATATTTGCCAAAAAATTTTTGTTTAATAAAAAATCCGCCTTGGGCGGATTTTTTAGATGGTGAATTTAAGGTTTTTTTAACTTATAAATTCTGATTTAATTGCATTAAGCTTAAACCAAACAGGGTATAAGTGCTTAATGAACCGATCGCAAACATGAGCGATCGCCCAATGGGAATATTGAGGATATAAAACACAGAATATAAGGTTCTCGCAATCAAAAAGGCGATCGCCACCTTAATGGCCAAATCCGATTCCACACCCGTAGTATAGGCCATCAAAGCGGCGGCACTATAAATCATGAAAGCTTCAAAGGAATTTTGATGAGCCCAAGTTGCTCTTTTAGCATAATCGGGCAATTGATCAAACATACCTCGGGGAGCAGAAACATCATAACCCACCTTAGCTCGGCCATAACCGACGACCAAAAAAGGGAGATAGATTAAGATGACAGCACCAACAACTGAATAGAGTAAAATGGAACTTACAGAAAAATTCATTAGTTAATCGAAATAAAACAAAGTGACTACTTTTCGTTGTTCTTCCGCTTCCTGACAAGTTTGGAGCAGAGTATGACTATCATGGAAAGCAAAACAGATCAATTGTTGACAGCGAGAAATAATTTCCCGGTTACAAATAGCACTGGCCTCCCCTAAAGATAAACTGTCGTTTTCGGTATTTTCGACTAAATGGATGACGTGTTCTAACTGCTCCAGGGATTCTCGTGGTTGACGGGACAGACTTTGGGGCAGTATCACAGTTAAGAGACTCGGATCTGCACGCATTGCTCCTCGAATGGCCGCCGAATTTGTACCTGTTGCACCGCTCGTGATAATTTGATTACCACCGAGGACGAGAGCATAACTCATCATCTCAATTAAATGTTGATGAGTAATTGGAACATGACGCGAACCTAACAAAGCAATGCGTTTAGAACTGGTTTGCTGAATGGCGGCCAGTTCTTGGGCTAACGTATCTAATCTGGGTATGTTTAGGGCTTGACTCAAAGATTTTAACTTAGATGAAATTACATATATTGCTTAATTGCTGTTATTCTAACAAATACTGTGACTCGTGAGAGTTAATTGCTGACATTTTTTGCGTTATTTTTTTTTCGCTCGCCCCTTGCGTAAATTTATTGTTTATGTTAGGATTAATTTTGCTTATAAGGACGTATAGCTCAGTTGGTTAGAGTACATCGTTGACATCGATGGGGTCACTGGTTCGAATCCTGTTACGTCCATTTTTGCTGTCTTTTTACAGTCTAGGGTTCAGAGTTTATTGATTTTACGTTGGTCAGTTTTTACTCTATATTTACTCAGATTCTACTCAAATACCCTATTTTGTCTGATTAATAAAAGGTTGGTAGGGTTAATGTACCAACCTTTTATTAGTTAATCTGATAGGTTGGCTAACTTAAACTTATCAGTGTCAATATCGTCAGTAACACAGATACCCTCAGCAACTAAATTGATAAGTTGACTGTAAAGCTTAACTTGATCACAACTATCAAGATAAAGCATTGACAATTCAGTGTAACTAATGAACTCAGAACCATCGTCATGTGCTTGTTTCAATGCGTCAATAATCTGGTTATCGGTAAAGGGAAAAATATCTTCTGGTAAAGGATCAGGGTTTTGAGAGGGTAGCCTAACCTCAGTTCCTGAATCTCTTGCTGTATAAGGGTTTAGGCTAGTTTTGGTAGCCTCTCCGTAGCCTAACTTTAGCCTATCTGTAGCCTCTCCGTACCCTAACCCTGATTTATCCTGATCTTTAGTTGTTTTAATCGGATTATCAGATTCATTTTCTGAATTTTTACCATTATCGGTAGGGATATTGTTGACTGAGTTAGGCTTGTGATAGGCTTCGGTTAGGCTAGGGTTAGGGTACGGGGTAGGCTGTAACCCTTGTGTTTCAAGGGCGGTTAGGCTATTAACTTTATTTAGAGATAATCCACTTAATCCACTTTTATTTTTAGTTTTTACGTCTTTGGTTTCGGGGAATAACTCCTTAAATCTCGCTTTGATCTGATGACTCGCTTTGACAACTGGATCAGATTTTTGATCTCCTAACCAGATATATTTTTCCTTTTTACCTGAGTCATCGATTTGTAGTCGTTCGGTGTCAATATACCAATTCACTAAATCATCATACAGAGTACCGCAGAAAATTACGTCATCATCATTACCAGTGAATACTAAACCAATATCAGCACAAAATTGTCTTAAATGATTACCTTCTAATATGACTTGGTTGACATATTCTCTAGCAGCATCATAGTTGATTCCGTGGTTATAAACATCTTTAAAAGAGGCTATTAAAAGGTTTAAAATAGCGGGACATACTTGACCTATTAAAAATTCTGGATCGTGTTTGTATCGTGGATCAGATTTTAATTGGCTATGCTCAGGATTACTGGCATAAACCTTGTCAAAAGGGATAATTGTAAACCTAGAATCAATGGCATATTGATTGTTTTTTAATGAGGGTTTATCATTACTATTAAAGATAAATAGAGTATTTAAGTTAATTTCTGTACCATCTTTACCTTTACCCTCAATGAAAATAGGATCGCCACTAATGGCATTTTTCAAAGTCTGCATCTTGTCTATTTGAAAGCTAGAATTTTCAGAAGACCAGTTAATTTTAGGATTAGTTTCTAATCGTTTAAGGTTAAAGCCTCTGCCTATATCAGCTTGTCTAAAGTCGTTTAAATTACAACCTGTTAAGCCCATATTTCCTAGGATTAAACTAATCACATTTCTCAAGGTATCCTTACCATTACTACCATTACCTACTATCATTAATGCCTTAATTCGGTCTCGTTTTTTTCTGATTAAAGGAAAGTTGAGAATAGTAGATAATGACTGAATAAATACTGTTTTGTAAGGTTCATCTAAACATTTTAAAAGTTCATCACCCAAGGAGGAATCAGCTTGGGGATCGTAGTTAACTTCAGAACAATAAGTGAAGTATTTATTCGGGCTAAATTTTTCTAATTTAACCTCAATTTCTTTACCTTTTAAACCTACTGTTAAAATGCCATTATTTAAGGGAAGACCATCTTGATTAACTCGATTAGGAGACACATAAAATACTTTGTTTGCCCATTTAAAAACATTATCAACTGCTGTAGGATTAACCTTAGATTTATTACCATTTTTATCAATGTAATTCATACACCATGTCGTAATATTTCTCTGAATAATACCGTCCTCAATTAGCTCATAATACTTGCCATTGTACTGGTAAAGACTACGATTAAGACTAATCCAATCACCATCAAATAAATCATTAATAGCGGTTTCTAACCATGGTTCATTAGAGTTGCTACCTTGTTTTTTCTCTGATTTTTCTGGAGATTTATTGTTAGTTCCTGCGTCAGTAACTTGTTTAAATTGAATAGCCATGTCATAACATCCTTTGATAATTTGATTAATTTCTGTTACTAATGATTCTCTGTCCATAAACGTTCCACGTAGCTCCTCAATAAGATCAGCTACATCATACCCTGATTTACTTTTGTCAATATCATCGCTATCAAAATTAGTAATTAATTTCTTAGTAGCGGGATTAATTACCAAACAAGCAATCCCCACATTAACACAAGCCTCAAATTTATTCCTAGCTTGGTTTATACCTGCGACATCGTTATCACAAAAGACTGTAACAAGTTTTAAACTAGGGTGGTTTTCATTTAACGACTTTATTTTACTTGTTAGTGAATTTACACTTAATCCTGTATGTGAAGTAATAGCTGGTAAACCTAATACTTGAGTTAAAACTTCGGTATCCTTCTCGCCCTCACTTAATAAAAGATGATCGAAGTTTTTAGGTAATTTATCTTGTAGATAAAAAGGTATATCTTGAGATTTAATACCTGCTTTCTCTAAAGAATAATAGACAGAATCATTCCCTTTATAAGACAGTTTATCCTTAGGTTTTTTATTTTCGGTATAACTCCATCTAAACCTAGCGCTACCTTCCTTATTAGGGTTTTTAACCTTATTAGCTACTAATCTTACTTGAGACTTACCTATTGGTTTATCATAAATAGGATAACTATAAGTTAGGTTACTAACTACACTATCGTAATTATCTTTGATAGATTTACTAAAGTTTTCTTGGTGCAAGTCTTGATAATGTTTATCAAATTTTATGTCAGTAAATTCTAACTCAAGTAAGCTTTTTAAATTAGTTTTATGTACCGAATCTAATTCAGATTTAAGGCTATTTTCTGTATCCTTAACTGTACTCTTAGGTAAAGCTGATCTGGTATTATTTGTATTACTTGTATTTTTCTTACTAGATGTTAAATCAATACCTAAATGCTTACAAGCTGATCTAAAATCGTAACCTAACAATTTCTCAATGAAACTAATGGGATCACCACCTTCTTGACAACCGTGGCAACAGAAACTATTGGTCTCAGGATAAACAGTAAAGCTTGGTGTGGTCTCTTTATGCAATGGACATAAACCTTTTAAATTTATTCCACTCTGTTTTAAATCAATACCTTCTTGGTCACACACATCAAGTATATTAACTTGATCAGACAACTTGTCAGATTTACTATTGTCAGTGGAAATAGTCAGTAAATTCTTAGGAAACTCAGGATAATTCATGCTAAAATAAAGATAATCTTTGTTTGAACATACACCACAGAGTTGGTGTGCCACCCATACGACAGAATTGTCTCGTAATGGGTTCTTTTTATGTTCATTTTTAATCGTAACATTAAAATCTTTTTTTGTGTATAGGTTTTTTAAATCTTTTTTAGCTAAAATTTGATAATTTAATAGCTAATATACTTGCCAGAAAACCAATAAAATCTACTTATTATTTATTTAAAACAAAACTAAATCAGATTTAATTATACAACCTTAGTAAAATAGTAAGATATATCTGAGTCTTTTAATGCACTTTCTTTACTTCACAGGTCATTTACTACCTGCGCTAATCGTGAGAGTGTACTATGGTTACAATATCTAAAATCATTTTAGATAAGATTACCTAACTATAATTGACTCAAGTTATAAGATAACTATATCAAATTAGCAACACCTAAATGAAACCTAGATATAACTAAATGACACGGGGACATAACTCTTTTATTATCTCTTAGAAAGTAAATACAACCATAAACTTTATTGAAAACTAGGTGTTGAGTATTGATAACCATCTTGACACCAAAATTAAGAGACATTAGAATAAACCTCATAAGGATGTTTTTTATTAGTTTATAGGGAGTGACAACTGAATAACAAAAGAGCAATCTATCTGACACCATTATGGTTAGGTAGGTTGTTCTTTTATGGGAGTTTGAAGAAAATAGATATAGGGTAGGGCATCTTAGGGTTACTGGTGCGGGCTTTGGTTAAACTAACAAGATACTAAACTTATTCTCAATTAGCTCTCACGTCCCTAAAAAGAGCCAAAAATAAGTAAAATCAACTGGGTTAAGACTTTACCAGATATAGGTTACAACTTATTGACAGTACCCATTTTAGAAAACTAAGATTAACGCTGTTACAAAGTAAATTACAGTTAACCTCAGTAGAAACAGGTACTAAACATCGTGCGCACCTCGTGAGAACACATCATAAACAACTTTTAACTTTAACTATTCATTCCTAAAGAGTAGTTTCCTAAAAATGAAAGGGCTATAGAAGTATTATGAAAGGGTTATCTAATGAAAGTCTTAGTTACTATACTTTGTTTAAGAACAAATAAAAGTACATCACACTTAGAGTTAACTTAGATAAGCGTATCTAAATTTGTTCTTTATTTTACTAAAGTAGAGCATTCTTAAATTCACTCTTAGATGCAATACTAGAAGACAGAAATAGAAGACGTATCTAAATCACTATCTAAATTCATTGTTAAATTCATTCTTAAATGCAATACCTAAATGCAATCCTAGATACGCTATCTAAAATCGTTCTTAGTATTCATACTTTAATTTACTAAAGTAAAAACTAAAGGAAGTGTATAAGAAACACTTAGTTTTAACTAAAGTAAGAATTAAAGTGCGCTTTATTATTGTGTTACTTTACTTAAAACAATTAAACTATTAAAAGTTAAAGTAGTAAAGTTTTAACAAAATAACTTACAACTAAATCGCACTATCTGTTACTTGTACTTGTAAAAAGTTAGTAAAAATAAAGTACATCTTAAGCGCGCTATCTATTATTAATACTTTAAGGAAAGTAAGTAACATAAAGAAGGGTGCGCTTTACTACTTATATTTTCTTCTTCAAACATTAAAGTAAAGAACTATCGAAAATAACAGTAGTAAACTAATGAACTACTTTACGTGATACTTTACTTACTAATAAAATAATAAGGTAGTTGATTTTAATTTTTAGTAAGTAAATAGTTAAGTATAAAGTAACAAACTTTAATTATCAAGAGCATCAAAAGCGTACATAGTACCAGCGATAAAGATAAAAAAGCAAAACAAAAGTAACAACGTATCCCAAAACATATACCAGTGATACTCGTATAGTTTAAACGATTCTAAATAACTAACTTTACCTAAAAATAAATCAAGATTAACTAACAAGTTATGACGACAATCATACGTCATTTTAACAAAGCTGCCTAAAAACATAAGAGTAGAACTAAGACCGATAAACACTTTTAACATAACTAAAATCTCCTAATGAGCAGCGATTAAACTCTGCTAAATTATAGGGTAGTGTATTTTATGTAGTGAAAACTTATTTTTGGCCCTTATTTCCTATTAAAATAAGTGAATTACATCAAAAAAACAGTTAAAACGAGTAATTAAATTAACATAT
>JAABRE010000090.1 GCA_011391125.1 Synechococcales cyanobacterium S06 | reverse complement strand
TTGATGTCTTTTACCCTGATTTCGACGAAAGTCCTTGACTAATTTAAACTTTTCAATTAAACTGTTTAACATATTTTTGGAAATCAAAAAAATAGTGTTATCTTTTTGATTTTATCAAGAAAAGATCACTATTATATTTTTTTTTACCCCCGAGAATGAAAACACCCTGCTTTCAAGGGGGGAAGTATTATGTCAATCGCGAGGATGGAATTACTTTAGGCCGAGCCATTCGGGTGTTGACTGCGAGTCGTCAAACGGGGATTTTTTTCGGTTTTCTCTTGTTGATGACCATTAGTTTATTTATGCAGGAAGCGGTGTTAGAACCTTATGGGGGCGAGGTTTTTGATATGTCGATTCCTGATACTACTAAACTTAATGCTTTTTGGGGCTTGGGTACGTTGATTGGGGTTAGTAGTACCGGTTTTTTGGTTGTACCTCGTTTGGGTAAAACGAATACGACTAAACTGGGTTGTTTTTTGGTTGCTTGTTCTTTTATGCTAATTATTTTGTCGGGGTTTACTGGTCAGGCCAAGTTGCTCCAAGTTGCAGTATTTTTCTTTGGTTTGGCCGCTGGGTTGACGACTACCGGAGCAATTAGTTTGATGTTGGATTTAACGGCCGCTGAAACTGCTGGTACTTTTATTGGTGCTTGGGGGTTAGCTCAAGCTATGGCCAGGGCGATCGCCACGGTGAGCGGTGGTATAGTGTTAGATATTGGTAAAAGCTTGTTTAATTCGCCAGTGTTTGCTTATGGTTTAGTTTTTAGTCTGCAAGCTGTGGGGATGATGGCGGCTATTGCTGTTTTAAATCAGGTCAATGTGCAGGAATTTCAGGACAACACCAAGGAGGCGATCGCGAATGTGATGGCTAGTGATTTAGATTAATTTTCTGCTCAATCTTTTTGGTGGAATCCTTCGATTAAATCCTTAATTTCTTGTCATTTTGTGTTACTTTACTCATGTTATGATCCTGATTAGATTCGTTTTTTGGGTAGTGTTTTCGACACTACCTTTTAGTTTTTCTTAATTGTATTAAATCTCACCCAAAGGCGCAAAGTTAATGATTAATATTTGTTAACGCTTTTTGCATCTAATTTGTCTAAGTTACAATTGTATTAAGAAATATTACAGAGGTTAAATATGCCGAAAATTGTTTTAATCGCCGGTTTTGAATCTTTTAACGCTGATTTATATCGCAAAGGTGCGCAATTAGCAAAAAGTCGTTGTCCCCATTTGGAAATTGAGGTTTTTAGCGATCGCAATATAACAGATTCTCCCGAAAAGGTAGAAAATGCGCTGCAAAATGCGGATGTATTTTTTGCTAGTTTGGTGTTTGATTATGATCAGGTTTTATGGTTAAGAGAAAGGGTTAAAAATATCCCCATTAGATTAGTTTTTGAGTCGGCTTTGGAGTTAATGAGTTTAACTCAATTGGGTAAATTCATCATTGGGGATAAGCCCAAAGGAATGCCTAAACCAATTAAATTTATCCTCGATAAATTCAGTAATGGTAAGGAGGAAGACAAATTAGCTGGTTATATTAGTTTCCTAAAAACTGGTCCTAAATTACTTAAATTTATCCCCGCTAAAAAAGTCCAAGATTTACGCAATTGGTTAATTATTTATGGTTATTGGAATGCCGGAGGTATTGAGAATTTTGCCTCCATGTGTTGGACCATTGCTGATAAATATTTGGGTTTAACAATTGGGGAAATTCCCGAGGCGATCGAAACCCCAAATATCGGTTTATTACACCCCGAATATAACGGTTATTTTACTTCTCCTAAAGCTTATTTAGAATGGTATTATAAGAGCTATCCTGACAAAATTACTCAACCAGTAATTGGGATTTTATTGTATAGAAAACACGTAATTACAAAACTAGCTTATATTCCCCAATTAATTAAATATTTTGAAACGGAAAAATTAACCCCTGTACCGATTTTTATTAACGGTGTAGAAGGTCATGTTGCCGTTAGAGATTTAATGACCACTGACTATGAACAAAAACAGCGTGAAAAGGGGATAAAAGAAATATTATCTTTGTCAAAAGATGCCGTAAAAGTTGATACAATTGTTTCGACAATTGGCTTTCCCTTAGTAGGAGGTCCGGCTGGTTCAATGGAAGCAGGAAGACAGGTGGAAGTTGCACAAAAAATATTAACCGCAAAAAATATTCCCTATTTAATTGCAGCACCCTTATTAATTCAAGACATTTATTCATGGACAAGACAGGGAATTGGGGGGTTACAAAGTGTAGTTTTATATGCTTTACCGGAGTTAGATGGAGCAATTGATACTATTCCTTTAGGTGGGTTAGTTGGTGAAGATATTTATTTGATTCCTGAGCGGGTAAAAAGATTAACCAGTCGCCTTAAAAATTGGGTAAAACTAAATAAAACTCAGAATAAAGATAAGAAGATTGCCATTATTTTATACGGTTTTCCTCCCGGATATGGTGCAACGGGTACAGCAGCTTTATTAAATGTTCCTCGTAGTTTAGTTAAGCTTTTAACTACTATGAAAAATGAGGGCTATCATATCGGTGATATTCCCGAAAATGGCGAAATAATTATTAAACAAGTTAAAGAAGCTGATGAAATTACTGATGAAAGAAAATTAGACACAATTAATACAGTTGAAGCTCAAAAATTAGATAAATGGTTAGGATATTTATTAGTTTCACGGATTGAAAAACATTGGAAATCTTTGACTGGTACAGGGGTAAAAACGATTAAAGATAAGTTTATTTTGGGAGGAATTAATCTTGGTAATATTTGGATCGGAGTTCAGCCTCCCCTTGGTATATCAGGCGATCCCATGCGGTTGATGTTTGAAAAGGACTTGACTCCACACCCCCAATATACTGCTTTTTATAAGTGGTTAGAAAATGAGTTTCAAGCTGATGCTATTATTCATTTTGGGATGCATGGAACTGTGGAATGGCTACCCGGTTCACCATTAGGAAATACTGCCTATTCTTGGTCAGATATTTTGTTAGGAAATATGCCGAATATTTACCTTTATGCTGCTAATAATCCTTCTGAATCAATGTTAGCGAAACGACGAGGTTATGGGGTGTTAATTTCCCACAATGTTCCCCCTTATGGTAGAGCAGGTTTATATAAGGAGTTGGTTACTTTACGGGAATTAATAGCAGAATATCGCGAAGATATGGAGAAAAATTATTCTCTCAAGGACATTATCACTACAAAAATTGTTGATACTGGTTTAGATGCTGATTGCAAGTTCACTGAGGGAGAAAAACTGGGTATTGCTTTTAATCTGGAAAATGCAAAATTGTTTAGTAAACGGGTAATTAATGAGTATTTTGTCCAAGTTTATGAATATTTACAAGTCGTAGAACAAAGGTTATTTTCTTCTGGACTTCATACTTTAGGAAATGCTCCTAATGATGAGGAAATGCAGTCCTATTTAGATGCTTATTTTGGGGGTTCTAAACTGACAGAAACTCAAGCAATAGAAGCTGATAAAATTACACAATTACTGTCACAAAATACGGATGAAATTACTAATCTTATACGGGGTTTAAATGGTGAATATATTCCCGCTGCTCCCGGAGGTGATTTACTCAGAGATGGAGCAGGAGTTTTGCCGACTGGTCGTAATATTCATGCCCTTGATCCTTACAGAATGCCATCTCCTGCTGCTTATGAAAGGGGTAAACAAATTGCTAAGAAAATTATTGAGCAGAATTTATCGGAAAATGGCAATTATCCCGAAACAATTGCGGTGATGTTATGGGGTTTAGATGTGATCAAAACTAAGGGAGAATCCTTGGGTATTTTATTAGAATTAGTGGGAGCGGAAGCTGTTAAAGAAGGTACAGGAAGAATTGTCCGTTATGAATTAATTCCTCTGGAAAAATTGGATCATCCTCGGATTGATATTCTGGCGAATTTATCAGGTATTTTTCGCGATAGTTTTGTTAATATTATTGACCTGTTAGATGACCTATTTTATCGCGCAGCAACGGCCGATGAATCACCAGAAAATAATTACATTAGAAAGCATTATTTAGAGTTAGAAAAACAGGGAGTAGCTAATGGTTATGCTAGGTTATTTTCTAATCCTGCGGGTGATTTTGGGTCTCTTGTTAATGACCAGGTTGTTGATGGTAATTGGGAAAATAGTGATGAGTTGGCTAATACTTGGTCAAAACGTAATGTCTTTAGTTATGGTAGAAAAGATAAAGGTCAAGCGCGCCCTGAAGTATTACAGCAACTACTCAGCAAATGCGATCGCATTGTCCAAGAAATTGACTCTGTGGAGTATGGTTTAACAGATATTCAAGAATATTATGGTAATACCGGGGGCTTAAAATTAGCAGCAGAAAAGCAAAGCGGCAAAAAAGTTACTGCCAGTTTCGTTGAAAGCTTTTCCAAGGATGCAACTCCGCGTAAATTAGAGGAGGTCTTACGCCTAGAATATCGCAGCAAACTACTTAACCCCAAATGGGCAGAAAGCATGGCCAATCAGGGTTCTGGTGGAGCTTACGAAATCTCCCAACGCATGACAGCCCTCGTTGGTTGGGGCGGTACTGCAAACTTTACCGATGATTGGGTTTATGATCAGGCATCAGAAACCTACGCCCTTGATGCAGACATGGCACTGAAGTTGCGTCAAGCCAATCCCGAAGCATTCCGCAATATCGTCGGCCGAATGTTAGAAGCACACGGCCGAGGATTCTGGGATGTTAACGAGGAAAAATTGCAAAAATTGCGGGAGTTGTATGAATTAACCGAGGAAGAATTGGAGGGAATTACTGTCTAAAAAGTTTATAATTATTCTTGCTTTATTTTTAAATTTTCACTAAAATGAAAATATGGATTTCATTTATAAATATCAAGGACTTGAATTTGAATGGGATATTAACAAAGCAAAGATAAATATTGAGCAACATGGTATTACTTTTGAAGAAGCGATCGAAGTATTTTTCGATCCTTTTTATCAAATGGGTGATGCTTTTACTAATAATGAAACTAGGGAATTTATTATTGGCTATTCATTAAATTATCGTCTTTTGTTTGTTGTATTTTTAGAACGTAATCAACGTATTCGCATAATTTCTGCACGCAATGTCACCAAATATGAGTCACAATTATATGAACAATCATGAAGAAACAATGACCTTAAAAATAAAACATCGTCATCAAGAAATGGTAACAATTTCTATTCCTAAAGATACCTTAAAATCGCTTGAAGAAATTGCAAAAAATAGAGATATTTCAAAGGAAAGTCTAATTAAATTTTATATTGGTCAAGGGCTACGTCAAGATTTACAAAAAAGATTTTCCGAAAAAATATTAGCTTCTACAGCACAAGTTTTAGCTCGATATTTTAACTCGGAAACGGAAATTGCTGATATTATAAAAGAGATTCAAACTGAGTTAATGTAGTTAATGTAGGGTGGGTAAGACGGTAATCAATTAAATAACCAAATTGACAATGACTTATCCGTCTTGCCCACCAGAAAAAATTACTCAAATAGAGAAAAAGGAGTTAATGTAGGGTACTTTTACCTTATGGTTTATATAAATATAGTTAGTAATCAAGGTTGATTTGTATAAATTTTGTATTATAATAAAAGCAATATCAAAAATAGGTCTTTACCAATATGATAACAACATTAATAGCAACTAAAGTGTTAACTAAAATCGTTGAAAAACCGGAAATTATCGGTGAAATAGTAGAGTCATTGGGAGCAATGCCAAATATTCCTACACCTACTATGGGAGGAAAAGTATTTTGGACTGACTTAGCTAATGTTAATGGGTGGAGAATTCAGCAAAATACTATTTTTAAAAACTGTCGTATTATCGATCCTAATAATATTAGACGAGCTTGGGGAGGTGAAACTGCGATGCTGAAAATATTTAAAAAAATTTTAGAAAGTTAATGTAGTGGGTAAGACGGTGATAAATTAAATAAGCTAATTGACAATAAATTATCACCGAATCCACCAGAAAAAATTACTCAAATAGAGAAAAAGGAGTCTAATTTATCATGGTAATTGCTTTAGAAAAAATGTCTTTGAAGGACTTTTTAAACTTACCAGAAACTAAACCAGCAAAAGAATATATTGACGGTAATATTTATCAAAAAATTATGCCCCAAGGGAAACATAGTCGTTTACAAACTCGTTTATCTACTGCGATAAATCAAGCGGGAGAATCACAAAAATTACTGTTAGCTTTTACGGAATTGAGATGTACTTTCGCTAATCGTTCAATTGTTCCTGATATTAGTGTTTTTCTCTGGAAAAATATTCCTTTAGATGAGGAAGGAGAGATAATTGATCGTTTTCAAATTCCTCCAGATTGGATTATCGAAATATTATCCCCTGATCAAGCTCCTAATAGTGTGATTAATAAAATTATTTTTTGTTTAAATAATGGTACAAAATTAGGCTGGTTTATTGATACTAATGATAAATCTGTTATGGTTTTTCAACCGAATAAATTGCCAGAAATCAAGTATAATAACGATAATTTAACGGTGTTAAATGTCTTAGAAAATTGGCAAATAACCGTTAATGATCTTTTTAATTGGTTAAAATTAGGAAACTAATATTACTAGGAAAACTGCTTTTATTTCTCATATTCACGGACATTTAATGGGTTTAAAAATAGTTTTATAGTAATTCCAAATAAAAATTAAACAAAAGTTTTAAGTTTGTTGTTGGACTTTAGTCCTAAGAAGCGCTAAAGCGCAACAACGAACCTATTTTTCTACTGTTCTAATCTTAATTGAAATTACTATAAATAACAGAAAAAAAGGAGTCGATCGCCTAATTTGTTGAGGATAACAATAAAAATTTGCTAAAGTCGCAAAAAAATAGCAATAAAAAACCAGGATTTTTGATGATTCTTTAAGCCACAATACTTAACCATAACTAATATATTAAAGCTAAAAATATAAATAAAACTTATCAATTTAATGAAAAAAGATCAATTTTACCCTATTGCAATTTTCAAAATTCAGTGTAAGATTACAGATATAGAGTTTTATAAATGCTTATTTGTTTTGGATAGACTTAACTCTATCCAAAATCGCAAGGCAACTATGGCGAATTGCTGCAAGGAGGTTGGTTGAATGTCGAATTTTTCCCGTCGTCGATTTTTAATTACTGCTGGGACATCAGCATTAAGCGCTGTTTTCCTCAAAGGATGCTTAGGCAATCCACCTGAACCGACCAGTTCGACTGGCAGTTCAACGGCAGCTGTTACACCGATCGCCTTGACACCTGAAACGACTCCTGAAACTCCGACCGTAAAATTAGGTTTTGCGCCGATATTTGAAGCTGCGCCGTTGATTATCGCTCAGGAAAAGGGATTTTTCGCTAAATATGGCATGAATCAAGTCGAAATCGCTAAACAAGCAAACTGGGGATCGGCCAGAGATAACGTGGAAATTGGCTCTGCTGGTGGTGGTATAGATGGTGGTCAATGGCAAATGCCGATGCCTTATTTAATTTCTGAAGGATTAATCACCAAAAATAATGTCAAAGTGCCAATGTACGTTCTCGCCATGTTGAATACTCAGGGGAATGGCATCGCAGTTGCCAAAACACAGATGGGAAAAGGGATTACCCTAGATATGAGCAAAGCTAAGGATTATGTTGTCGGTTTAAAACAATCTGGCAAACCTTTTCGAGCAGCTTTTACCTTCCCCAAGGTCAACCAAGATTTTTGGATCAGGTACTGGTTAGCGGCGGGAGGAATCAATCCTGATACAGATGTCAACTTAATGACTGTACCAGCGGCCCAAACTGTGGCCAACATGAAAACAGGTTCAATGGATGGTTTTAGTACCGGTGATCCTTGGCCAACAAGGATTGTAGCTGATGACATTGGTTTTATGCCCGCTTTAACAGCGCAAATGTGGCCTTCCCATCCCGAAGAATATTTCGCCATGCGTGCTGATTGGGTAGACAAAAATCCGAAAGCGACGAAAGCAATTTTAAAGGGTTTAATGGAAGCTCAACAATGGTGTGACAATCAAGCCAATCGTGCTGAATTAGCGCAAATTTTGTCAGGAGCGAGTTACTTTAATGTACCTGCTACCGTACTTGAACCTGCTTTAATGGGCAAATACAAAATGGGTGACGGTCAAGCCGACATTGATGACTATACCAAAGCGGTGCAGTATTGGAAAACCGACCGAGGGAGCGTTTCCTACCCTTACAAGAGCTTAGATTTGTGGTTCATTACCGAAAGTGTACGTTGGGGATTTTTACCAGCAACCTATTTGGATAATGCCAAGGCTTTGATAGATAAGGTCAACCGCGAAGATATTTGGAAACAGGCAGCGAAGGAAGCCGGAATTCCCGAAGCTGACATTCCTAGCAATACTTCCCGGGGAGTTGAGAAATTTTTTGATGGAAAAGTCTTTGATCCCGAAAACCCCAAGGCTTATTTGGCTAGTTTAGCAATCAAGAAAGTTTAATTCCCCCCTTTGATACAGGGCCTTTTCATTCTCGGAAGTAAAAAAGTTGGGGAATTAGGGTATTGGGGGATTAGGGGGATTTTTCACTTTCTCATTTTCAATAATAATTAAAAGTCATAAAATTATCAATTTGTGACTATAAATTCTCAAAAAAGATTGCTTCTTCACTGTTTAGTGGTCTTTGTTCAAAATAAAAAAGTTAGAATGAAAACACTCCCTTTGATAAGAGCTTTTTAATAATTAAATAACAATTTTTTGTAATAATAAGGAGATCATAAAAACCATGGCTACTACTTTAAGAACAAACAAAAATAATGCTAATCCTTTCGCTAAATTTTGGAAAAAGAATGGGAAAAATATTCTCCCTCCCATTGTAGGAATAATAGGATTTTTGATAGTTTGGCAGCTATTAACGGCGATCGGATTAATAAAATTGCCTGGTCCAATTTCCCTAATTACTAACGAAAGAACCCGAATTTATTTGATGTATCCCTTTTTCGATCGCGGTGGGACAGATGTGGGTTTATTCTGGCAAGCAATGGCAAGTTTACAAAGGGTTTTAATTGGCTATTCTTTAGCGGCCATTGTGGGTATTAGTACAGGGATTTTAATCGGTTTAAATCCATTTTTAAATAAAGCTTTAGACCCCTTATTTCAATTCCTAAGAACTGTTCCTCCTTTAGCTTGGGTTCCCATTGCCTTAGCAGCGTTACAACAAAACCAACCTGCGGCGTTATTTGTAATCTTTATTACCTCAGTTTGGCCGATTTTGCTTAATACCACAGTAGGCGTTCAACAAATACCACAGGATTACATCAATGTTCAGCAAGTATTACAACTTTCCAATAAAAAATTCTTCTTTAAAATCCTCATACCTTCTGCATTGCCTTACATTTTCACTGGTTTAAGAATTGCCATCGGTTTAGCTTGGTTAGCAATTATTGCGGCAGAAATCGTAATGTCAGGTATCGTAGGAATCGGCTTTTTTATCTGGGATTCCTATCAAAATAATTACATCAGTGACATTATTTTAGCACTGGTTTATATCGGATCAATTGGTTTAATTTTGGATAAATTAATGGCTTGGATTCAATCAAAAATTGTCCGCC
Source organism: Synechococcales cyanobacterium S06 (assembly GCA_011391125.1). Classification (GTDB taxonomy): domain Bacteria; phylum Cyanobacteriota; class Cyanobacteriia; order Cyanobacteriales; family JAABRE01; genus JAABRE01. The sequence continues at coordinate 7,345 of JAABRE010000090.1, read as the reverse complement.
AATAATCGGGTATTAGGGTGTTAGGGTTTTGGGGGGAAATGGTTATTTATTCTGTGTCAAGAATCAGTTATTTCTTTTTCAATAACCAACTATCAGCATTATTAGTCATTGTTACTATCATTTTTAAAATTTGATTGTACTGAGTATAAAGTTGTCTCCCCATTTCTACATCTAAATATTCAGATTTCACAGCGAATTGTAACCAAACTTGGGTTTCTGCGGCTTCTGCTTCAGCGTCATTCAATCTCATTAAAAATGAACCTTTATAACGTCTTCTTCTCCATGCTTCTGCTAGATTAGCGCAAACAGAACGATAAGAACGTCTAATTTGATCGGTTAAAGAGTATTTTTCTTCTTTGGGAAAAGTTTTACTGATTTCAAAAATTTTCACAGCTGAGTCAAACGCAATTTTATAAACCTCTAAATCTTCATGATTAGCAATGAAACCACCCATCTTTATACCTCCATAATTAACCTAATTTATTTTACCGCCCAATCCCCCAATCCCCTAATCCCCTAATCCCCTAATCCCCCAATCCCCTAATCCCCCAATCCCCCAATCCCCTAATCCCCTAATCCCCTAATCCCCCAACATACATTAAATTAAGGAGTAAAATCATGAGTTTATTTGTTTCCATTGATAACATTGAAAAGGTTTTTACCCTCACAGGAGGAGGCGAATATTTAGCTTTAAAAGGGATAAATTTAGAGATCAAAAAAGGTGAATTTGTCTCCTTAGTTGGTCACTCAGGTTGTGGAAAGTCCACCCTTTTAAATATGATTGCTGGTTTAGATTTACCCAGCGAAGGAGTAGTCACCTTAGAAGGTCAAAGAATACAAAAACCTGGTCCGGAAAGGATGGTTATTTTCCAAAGTTACTGTCTTTTACCCTGGTTAACTGTACGCCAAAATATTGCTTTAGCAGTGGATGAAGTGATGGCTAGTTTTTCTCCTGAAGAACGTAATCAAATAGTAGAAGAACACATTGATTTAGTTAGCCTACGTCATGCTGTTGATAAATTCCCTAACCAATTATCAGGAGGTATGCGTCAACGAGTGGCGATCGCCCGCGCATTGTCGATTCGCCCCAAACTCCTGCTGTTAGATGAACCTTTCGGCGCACTAGACGCATTAACCAGAGGTAATTTGCAAGAACAATTAATGCAAATTTGCGATCGCTATCAAATAACAGGAATCATGGTAACGCACGACGTGGATGAAGCGGTGCTACTTTCCGACAAAATAGTCATGTTAACCAACGGGCCAGGATCGAAAATTGGCGGTATTTTGGAAGTCGATATCCCCCGTCCTCGTCAACGCATGGAAGTTGTCAACCACCCCAGTTATTACAGTTTGCGCAGCGAAGTCATTTATTTTTTAAACCAACAAAAGCGGATCAAAAAATTACGCGCCCAAAAACAGGGAATAGTCTCCCGTCATGGACTCGAAAAAGTCAATTTGGAAATCGGTTATGTACCCTTGACGGCCTGCGCACCATTGGCGATCGCCCAAGAAAAGGGATTTTTCACCAAACACGGATTAGACGAGGTAAATTTAGTCAGGGAAACCAGTTGGCGGGGAATCGTGGATGGAATTGCAGGTGGTTACATCGACGCAGCGCAAATGCCGGCGGGAATGCCAACATGGTTGACCGTGGGAGGCTACCAAGAACAACCCCTTCCCATCGTCAGCGCGTTGACCATGACCCGCAATGGCAACGGAGTCACCTTGGCGAAAAAGTTTTATGAACAGGGAGTCCACGATGGCCACCAACTAAAAAGGATGCTTTTAGAATCCATAGATGAACGACACACCTTCGGCATGGTACATTCTTCATCAATGCACAATATTTTATTGCGGTATTGGTTAGCAGCCGAGGGAATCGACCCCGACCATGACGTACACCTACAAACAATTCCCCCCGCGCAAATGGTAGCTGACCTAAAAGCCGGCACCATCGACGGTTATTGCGTTGGCGAACCATGGAACTTACGGGCAGCCATGGAAGGAGTTGGTTTTACCGTCGCCACCGATTTAGAAGTGTGGAATGGTCATCCCGGCAAAGTTTTAGGAGTGCGAGAAGACTGGGCCAACGCTTATCCTAACACCCATATAGCGCTAGTTAAAGCACTTTTGGAGGCCTGCCAATATTGCGCTAATCCGGCCAACCAAGAAGAAATCAGGACTATTTTAGCAAGTCGCAAGTATTTAAGCACCAACATTGAATATATCCAACTTGGTGAACCCGAAGCCTACAGTTGCAGCCTGGAAAAATCCGTCGAATATGCGCACCATCGCTTTTTTGGTGATGGAATGAACCGGCCAAGTCGCACCGAACATTTGTGGATGATAACCCAAATGGCACGTTGGGGAGAGATTCCCTTCCCCCGCAATTGGGTAGAAATTCTCGAACGAGTTTGCCGAGTCAGCGTCTTTAGCACTGCTGCAAGGGAATTAGGCCTCAGCGACTTGAAATACCGTCGGGAAGCCATCAAATTATTTGACGGAATCCCCTTCGATGCCGAAGACCCCATCGGTTATCTCAACCACCTAGAAATTAAGCGCAACGTCACCATGGCCGAAGTAGCCTTAAATAATCGTCCTTTGGTCGCAGCTTAAGTTCGTTAAAAACGGTGGGGAATTAGGGTATTGGGGGGTTAGGGGATTAGGGGGGATCATCCTTATTAAAGGAAAGGTAACACTTTTGACTTTTGACTTTTAACTTTTGAAAATGAGAGGTGATTATTAAGGGAGAAAAATTATGTCAAATCAAACAACCATTGAAGTTTGAGCCTTTTGGAACAAACTGTCATTAAATTGCCAAATCAAATTAACCAAAATAGCCAACCTGATCATTGGTTAGAGCAGGTAATTGGTTCAATATCTGATGAAGGGGCTTTTCTTGAAGCTTTAGAATACGGCAAATTAGCTCGCTATGAAGTGCCTAATTTAATCATTGAAGACTGGAGCGGTTAACTTTTTAGCCTAATTCCCCCTTTTTTTAGCAGGGCTGTTTCAAAGTAAAATTTGCTATTTTTGAACCCCTTGCCAAATATGAGTTTAAATACCTTTTTCCTAATACTTAAAAAACAGGTTTTAAATATTAGGAAATATGCTCCCCTCTCCCTTTGGGATGAGGGGTTGGGGGTGAGGGTCTTCAAATTTTGCTCTCGACTTTGAAACAGCCCTGCTTTTTTTAGGGGGGCTCATCATTATAGATATAAAGCGCAACTACAAACCTAAGAGGAAAAAACCATGCAAACACGTCAAATCGTACAACAAATGGAAAAACAACTGCACCTCGACACCTTTTTAAGCATTGAAAACGTGTCCAAAGTTTATCCCACCCCCAACGGTCCTTATACCGTGTTAAAAGATGTTAATTTGACCATTAATCAGGGCGAATTTATTTGTGTTATTGGTCACTCTGGTTGCGGAAAATCCACTCTTTTAAACATGGTTTCTGGTTTCAATCAACCCAGTGGTGGTTCAGTCAAATTGAAGGGTAAACCGATTACGAAACCAGGTCCCGATCGCATGGTAGTATTTCAGAATTACGCTCTGTTACCGTGGTTAACTGTGTTTGAGAATGTTTATTTGGCGATCGACTCGGTTTTTCCAGACAAAAAGGAGGCTGAAAAAAGGGCGATCGTTCGTGATCATTTGGCCCTAGTTGGTTTAACCGAAGCTGCGGAGAAAAAACCGACTCAGATTTCTGGGGGTATGAAACAGCGTACCTCCATCGCCCGCGCTTTGGCAATCCGTCCCGAAGTGCTGATTTTAGATGAACCTTTCGGCGCTCTTGACCCCATTACCAAGGAGGAATTGCAGGAGGAATTGCTCAATATTTGGAGTGAATACCAATGCAATGTCTTGATGATTACCCACGATATTGATGAAGCTCTCTTTCTTGCCGATCGCCTTGTCATGATGACCAACGGACCGGAAGCTACCATTGGTGAGGTTTTGCGGATTCCTTTCCCTCGGCCACGCGATCGGGAGCGGATTATGGAAGATCCTCGTTATTATGACCTTCGCAATGAGGCACTCGATTTCCTCTACAATCGTTTCGCTCACGACGATGTTGCTTAAAATTTTTAAAGACCCTTAATAAGGGCAGGAAAACCGTTTCAAAGTAAATTTTGCTATTTTTGAAATCCTTGCCTAATATAAGTTTAAATACCTTTTTCAGAATAGTAAAAAAACAGGTTTTAAATATCATCAAATATGCTCCCCTCACCCTGTGGGAGAGGGGTTGGGGGTGAGGGTCTTCAAATTTTGCTCTCGACTTTGAAACAGCCCTGCTTTATTAAGGGGGGATTAAGGAGAGATTATAAATATTATAAATATTATTAAAAAGGAGGAATATAATGTTTAATCAAACGGCAGAAAAAACGATGCATTCTGTTCGTTGGGTATTAACAATTGGGTGGGGTTTTCTCATTTTATCTTTATTTTATGACCCTATTTCTCCTTGGTTAACTGACCCGAATAATATTAGTAGTCCTCTTCGGGTTAATTTGGCTTCTTGTGTGGAAGTTCAAGGTAGTTGTTTGGAAAAAGGTTCTTATTATTTAGGTGCTCCTATTTTTTGGGGAATTATTGTTCCTAGTGCGATTTTTATTCTGTTAGTTTTTGGCCATGAATTATGGCGGAGAATTTGTCCTTTGTCTTTTTTATCTCAGATTCCTAGATCATTAGGAATACAGCGTAAAATAAAACGGGTTGCTGCTAATGGTTCTGTCCGTTTTGAAATTCCTAGGGTTAATAAAGATTCTTGGTTAGGACGCAATTATCTCTATCTACAAATGGGCTGGTTTTTTATCGGTTTATGTAGCAGAATTTTGTTTATTAATGCTGATAGATTGGCTTTAGCAATTTGGTTACTTTTTACTATTTTTGCGGCTATTACTGTCGGTTATTTATACGGAGGTAAGTCGTGGTGTAATTATTTTTGTCCCATGTCTCCTGTCCAAAAAATTTATGCTGAACCGAAGGGATTATTAGCAAGTCAAGCTCATATTGGCGAGCAGAAAATTACTCAGTCTATGTGTCGTGTTATTGAAAATACTCAGGAAAAAAGTGCTTGTGTTGCTTGTCAAAGTCCTTGTATTGATATCGACTCCGAAAGAAGTTATTGGGACGGAATTAATCAGGGCGATCGTCAATTACTTTATTATGGTTATGTGGGATTAGTTGTGGGCTATTTTCTGTATTACTATCTCTATGCAGGTAACTGGAACTACTATTTATCAGGTATTTGGGCCTATGAAAAGTCACAATTAAGCACTCTTTTTTCTCCTGGTTTCTATCTCTTTAATACTCCGATTCCGATTCCTAAATTAATTGCTGTTCCTCTTACTTTAGGATTATTTACTTTCGCTAGTATTTACTTAGGAAAAACCCTAGAAAACTACTTTAAAAATAAGTATAAAAATCGCCTTTCTTCTGAGTTAATTAAACATCGAATTTTTACCTTTTGTACTTTCTTTATTTTTAATTTTTTCTTTATTTTTGCAGGTCGATCTTGGTTAGTTTTATTACCTGTTAAAATTCAGTATCTCTGGGAAGTATTTTTAGTCTTTGCTAGTTCCATTTGGTTATACCAAACTTGGGAGAGAAGTCCCGAACTTTATTCTAAGGAAAGTTTAGCAACCCGTTTACGCAAACAATTGGTTAAACTAGGTTTAAATATCGGTCGTTTTCTCGATGGAAAATCTATCGAAAATCTGAATACTGATGAAGTTTATGTATTAGCAAAAGTCCTTCCGGGTTTTACTAAGGATAAACGTCATGAGGTTTATAAGGGTGTTTTAAAAGACTCTTTAGAAGAAGGTTATGTCAATACTGTTAGTAGTCTTGAAGTCCTCGCTCAATTGCGTTCAGAATTGGATATTTCTGACGATGAACATCGTACTATTTTAACAGAATTGGGTGTAGAAGACCCCTCTTTACTTGACCCTTCTAAGTTACATTCTTGGGAAAATTCTGTCCGTTTAAATGGTTATCGTAAGGCCTTAGAAAGACTTTTGTCTCTCCAACAAATGGCCTCTATTGATGACATTTTGCTTACTAATTCTAAAGATATAAGAAAGCTTCGTCAAGAATATGCTATTACCTACCAAGAAGAAGAGGAAATTTTACACGGTTTAGCTCCTGAATCGGGAATCATCGCCCGTTCAGAACATATTTTTAGTCAACTTGGACAATTAATCGGGCAATTCCATGCTCTTAATCAACCTCGTTTTATTCCTCAAGGCCAGACTCTTAATTTATTAAGGGAAACTGTCAAACAGAAAAAACGTCTCTTAGTGAGAGGTTTGTTAGAAATCATTGAAAATAGCCAAGATTTAACCGTTTCTGAGGAAATTGCTCGGAAATTAGGCAATCTTTCCCCCGGAGTCTTACAGGATGTCCTCGAAAACCCTACTTCTAGTTGGTATTCCCGTTTATCTCCCCAACTTGTCACCTTTTTACGGCAACCTTGTGATAATCAACCAAGTTGTTCCCTCTTAATTGACCAAATTACCATTATTGGTCATTTACAAGCTTTGCTGACCGAATCTAATCCGATTACCCAGTCAATTAGTCTCTATATTTTGGCACAAATTGACTTAAATATCGCTAAAGAAGAAGCCAATAAATTGTTATAGTGATTCCAATTAAGATTAAAACAGTTGAAAAATCGGTTCGTAGTTGCGCTTTAGCGCTTCTTAGGACTAAAGTCCAACAACAAATTAAAAACTTTTGTTTAATTTTTATTTGGAATTACTATAATTACTAACCATCATTTCTTAGTCAAAGAAACAGCAAAAAATATCCTTAATTTTGATCAGTTAAATCTGGAGCAATTTATCACTTTAGAAAAGGTAATTTATCTCGGAAATGCTAAGTTTTTTGACGGAATTCATAGCAAAACTTTAATTGATTTAGCGGAATTATCCTATTTCAAATATTATGAAATAGATGATATTATTTCCGATGAAGGTGATACTTGTCGCGAATTATTGTTATTGATTGAAGGTAACGTCGAGATTATTTCACCTCGTGATCATCAACCCGCAATTATTTCTAGTTTATTACCAGGAGAAATTCTGGATGAATTGGAGGTGTTATCCCACGGAAAACAAGCAGGAAAAATCGTTGCGAAAACTACCCCAACCAAAATTTTGGCGATCGCCGTGGATACTTTTGATGGTATTTTAGAGGAAGATCATGACTTTTCCCGTCGCATTTTAGGTAGTGTATTTTATGTAGTGAAAACTTATTTTTGGCCCTTATTTCCTATTAAAATAAGTGAATTACATCAAAAAAACAGTTAAAACGAGTAATTAAATTAACATAT
>JAABRE010000008.1 GCA_011391125.1 Synechococcales cyanobacterium S06 | reverse complement strand
GATGGCTATATTTTATTATCTCATTTAAGTTGGGATAATTTTAATGAAGCTTTGTGGTTAGAAACCCAAATAGAAAATTATAAAGACTTAACAGGATTCGATCCAGAATCCGTCCATGTGGACAAAATTTATCGCAATAGAAACAATCGAAAATTCTGTAAAGATAAAGGTATCAGAATGAGTGGCCCTCCCCTAGGAAGACCACCTAAAAATATTACCAAAGAAATGAAACAACAATCTCAAAGAGATGAAAGAATTAGAAATGAAATTGAAGGAAAATTTGGACAAGGAAAACGTAGATTTGGTTTAAACCAAATCATGTCCAAATTATCAGAAACCGCTGAAACTGAAATTGCTATTGCTTTTTTAGTAATGAATCTTAATACCCTGTTAAAAAGGGGTTATTATCTTCTCTTTTATGTTTTTTTTCAACATCAAAGCTTTTTTGCCAATTTAGATTATCAATACTTATATAAAAGATAAAATCTGATAAATAAAAATTATACTTATTTTTTATTTATTAATTTATCAAAACTGTTTGTTTTTTCGTTCACTTATTCAGCAAGCCCTATTTATGACAAGAATACAGGTTCTTTGTTTTTCGATCCAGATGGCAGTGGTGTTGCTGGACAGGTAAATATTGCGATTCTAGCTAACAAACCGACTATAACTGCGGCTGATTTAGTAGTGATTTAATGCAGTTTTCAAATAGACATCGACCGAATTAAATATATAGCAGTACGCATTGATTTTAGGACTAAAGGGGGCAAGCGCGCCTCGTGCCCCTACCAACAGCAAGGAATATTCGACTGTCCTAACATCTTTTTGTACTGCTATCAGATAAAAATCAGTTAACAAAATTCCCTAGTCGTTTGTAGGGGCGCAAGGTTTGCGCCCTACCTTGTGTAAGGAGAATAATTATTAATGATTAATTAAAATCTAATTCCATATTCAAAAGTACCTTTACTATCACCGGACAAATCCGTTGAACCACGGAATAAAATCTGGTCATTAATACGATAACGAACACCATATTGGAAAGGTTGTGGAGTATTAATAACCTTTAAAACCGAGAAAGAAAATTGACGGCCAATATCGAAACCAACTTCTGCTCCTAAACCAAAATTAGAAGTGCTACTATTGCCTGATTCGGTATTAAATTCTTCATTAACATTAGTAGGAAAAAGACTAAATTCACTTAATCCCAAAGCATTACCAATTATATTTTGAATATTTCCTAAAAGAGCCGAACCAGCTAAATTTGCTAATCCTAAAGTGGTATTACCTCTTTCAAAAGTATTAGTAAAACGACCACCTAATAAACCGACAATTTCTGATTCAGAACGACTGGGACTACTTGTTAATTTAATATTTTCCGTAAGTTTACTAGCTGGTCCATTAACTTGAGCTTCAATACGCACAGTTTGTAAAGCTCCCACCTCAGCTTGAGGTAAATCAGCAATCTCCGCCGATAAGGGATCTGCGGGCATTGATTGACGTATTGTTTCGGGAACTGAAGCTTTTAACAAGACATCTAAAACCGGATCTAAGCCCTTACTAGGAACAAAAGAAGCCTTATTTTCGTGGCCACTTTGTAATAAAAATTGAGTGGTAAATAGGTTGACTTGACCACGGCGTAAATCAATTTCTCCCTCAAGAATTGGTTTGATTTGAGTTCCAGTCAAAATAAGATCACCTTTGGCAACAAAATTGAGTAAAGGTTGTTGAGTAATCTGAATATTATTGGTTAAATTAAGATGTAGATCATCAAAAATAAACTCAAAACCATTAGTATTAGGATCATTTGTTAAGGCAGCAACTTCAGATTCCGGCAAGAAAACTTGACCATTAAATAACTCCAAATCACCGCTAATTTTCGGTTCTAAAGCCGTACCTGTAACAAAAATATTGCCTTTTACTCCTCCTTGATAAAGGGTTTTCAAATTGATAGCAAGTTTATCTAAAGTAACACTGAGGGGATTTTCTTGAATATTCGGTTTATAAAGAGGCAAATTGCCACGGGCCAAAATTTCTCCTTCGCGCATTTTTCCCGTTAATTCTTCCACTTGAATGTTATCAAAGTCAAATAAAATTTTACCAGTAACATTAGTGATATTTTCTTCAGGTAAAGCACTGGCGGTAATAGTGGCATTATCAACAACAGCCCCTCCTTCGGCTCTTAATTGACTAAAACCTCCTGCACCTTGAGCATATTGCCCCGTAACTTCAAGTTGAACATCGCCTTGGCCATCAATCCAATTTACTTGGTTACGAGTAAGTAAATTCAAGATGGCGATGCCTTGATCTTTTATGGAAACATTCAGTAACAGATCATTACTGGCTGGTTTTTTTCCCTGGGGTAATTGTAGAGGAAAAGTGCCAGTCATGGTGAGGGGATCGCCTTCTTGACTGAGCAGACTACTTAGCAAAAAATCAAGACGCGAATCTTGATAAGTAAAACTACCATTAGCGGATTGAATGGGAGTTTCATTGATGGTAGCGTCTTTAATATTAATCGCACCGATGGCCTGCAAATTGTTGGGGAAATCCATTAGCTGAACATTTACATCAATTCCGCCGCCAAAATCCACAAAAGGCGGTATTTTCACAAATTTATCCACCAAATCAAGGGAAATATTTTCCAATTTCACTTGTGCAATTCTCGTTTCGCCCAAGTTCGATGAAATTTCAATGACACTATCGCCCAATTCAATTCGGAGGGGATTAATAGATAGCACCCCCTGCTTAAACGTGGTGTCTAAGGCGACTTTTTGCGCTGTATAAGGTCCCCAACGCCAAGGATCGGTATCCGTCCCGCCGGCTAGATTTAACTGAGCTAAAATCCCAAATTCTGAGCTATTACTAGCGGCTAAAGTAAGATTTACCTTACCTTCTAAATCCTTCAATTCAGGAATAGTGGAATTGTCGCGATTTTTCTTTTCTTCTCTCTGTAAAAATTCCGCAATTTCTGAGAGGCGATTTAACTGATTATAAACAGTTTTTTCAGAATTAATAGATAACAAAGGGGGAGAATTTTTGTCTGTGGGATAAAGAGATTGTGAATTATTATAAGTCGGTTTAGCCAAACCCCGACTTAAATCGGAAAATTCAAAAATTTCTAAAGCAACCAGTAATTGCTGCACATCTAAATCCGTAATATTTGCCTCTGCATTAAACAGAGGTAAGGACTTTTTTTCCCTTAAAGAAGGCCAATTAACCGCTAAATTTCCTGACAAACTTCCCCGAAATTCTTCAGCGACAAATCCCGTTTCTGATTGTTGAAAAAGAGTCGGATTAATAGGTAAAGAATAGGCTAAAGCGGCGGTTTTTAAAAATTCTAAAGGAATCTCATTAGTTACTACCTTTAAAGTATCTTCTTCCATATTTCCCCTAACTTCCATTTCCTTAACTTTGAAAAAAAAGCTTTCTGGTTTATAATCACTAGCTAAACTTAACTGAATTGTGTCATTAACTCCGCTTAAATCTACCTTGATTGCACCTTCAGGATTCATGGCAACAGCACCATTTAACTGGGGTTCAAACTCCAGAGCAGGTAGGGTAAAATTAGCTAAAGAAACATTACCTTGAATGTCAGGTTTTTGTGGATTACCGGCAATTTTTCCTTCAAAAGAGACATTTCCTGTGACAATTTCTTGCTGATTTTTCTTTAAGGTTTCTGACACTTTTTCAGAAAGAGGTAAAGGTACTTTTTCTAAGTCAATCTGATTAGCTACCACATCAAAATTAACTTGTTCAATGGCATTTAAACCTTTTTTCTCTAAATTAAGATTAGCAAAACCCTCTAATTGTAACGTTTCTCCGGCGTCGGTTTTGGTTGTTAAAGTTTTACCATCCCAATTAAAACTAGCAGTAATTGCTTCGGGAATAATCGGAATTCCTTGAGTTAAATTTACATTGCCACGGGCCATAATATCAGCAGGTTTCAGTTTATTAACATCACCTGTTACAGCAATTTCGCCGTTTAAATTGCCTTCTAATTCCGGATTAATTCGGGTTAATTGTACACCTTCAGAAGTAATAATTGCCTTAAATTTTCCCTCATTTAACTCCATATTTTGAGCGGAAATTTCGCCCCCAGCAATATTAATTTGCCCCTCACCATTCGCTAAAATACCATTAAGATTAAGCTTAGCCAAATCACCAGCTAATAAGAAATCTCCGCCTATTTGTCCGCCTAATTTGCTGATTTGGGATGGCATTTTAGGTACTTGGTCTAATTCGACTCCGGAGGCGACTACATTTCCTTGCCATTTACCATCATTTAAGGACAAATTATTAAGATTTATTTGACCACCTAAACTCTCTAAACTCCCTTGACCATTAGCATTAATATTCGCCAGATTAAAGTCCGTAATATTAGTGTTAATGTTAACTTGGCTATTTAATTTGCCGGCGGGAAGTTTGGGTAAGATACTGTTAACTTGTACTTGATTTGTGTTAACGTTGGCGACAAGTTTGCCTTCTTGAATATTGCCATTAACTGTTACGTTTCCCCCTCCTTCTAAACTTACTAAACTACCTTGACCATTAGCATTAATATTGGCCATTTTAAAGTCAGTAATCATCGTGTCCAAATCAACTTGGCTATTTAATTTGCCGGCGGGAAGTTTGGGTAAGATACTGTTAACTTGCACTTGATTTGTGTTAACGCTGGCGACAAGTTTGCCCTCTTGAATATTGCCATTAACTGTTACTTGGCCTCCACCTAATTGGATTTCTCCTTCTGCTTTGGCGATGAATTTTTCTGGGGTAAGATTAGTTAAATTACTTTGCAGTTTAAATTTACTATTAAATACACCGGCGGGAATTTGTGGTAATAGTTTATTTAATTGTACTCCTGTGGTGTTAATTGTGCCAATAAATTCTCCTGATTTAACAATTCCATCAATTAAAATTGAGCCTCCGGCTACTTTTAAATTACCTTCACCATTACCACTTATTCCGGCGATATTCAGGTTATTTAAACTACCTGTGAAATTAAAATTACTGGTTAATAAAGCATCGGGTAATCTTGGTGATACATTATTAGTTTTTAGGTTAGCTGTGTAGATTGTACCCGTTAATTGTTGGTCTGCTAATTTTCCTTCAATTTTTACTGAACCTCCGGCAATATTCGCTATACCATTAAAGCCAATATTTTGCGGATTATCCACATTTGTTCTCAAATTAAATTGACCGTTAATTGGTTCTTGATAACCCAAAGGTCTGGATAAACTCAATAAACTATCAAGATTAACATTAATGGCACTAAGATTTGCGATTATTTCTCCATTATTTAAACTTAAATTAGATAAGTCAATTGTTCCTGAGTTGGTGGTTAAGTTTCCTTTACCATTTAGGGTTATTCCTTTGATACCTAAATCTTTTAAATCTCCCCCTAATTTAAACTTACCATTAATTAATCCTTGAGGTATTTTCTGCTCTATTTTTGATAGTAATTGCTCTGCTTGTAGCCCGTTGGCTTCTATTTCTGTCTCCCATTTTCCTTTATTTACTTTTAAGTTATTTAAGAAAATTGTACCATTGGCTATTTTAGCCTGACCATTTCCGGATAGTGCTAAATCTTGCCATTTATCTAATGTTCCAGTTATGGTGGCTTTTCCATCAAATAATCCGATGGGAATGGCCAATTTAGGTTGATATAATAAGGCGATCGCCCCGGCGGGTATTTTTCCCGCAGTTAAATCAATTTTGACTTCTTTTTTACCGGTTAAATTAACCTGTCCTTTTCCTCTAATATTACCGCCTAAAATGGGAATGATATTAATATCATTAATGTTAATTTTTTCGGTGGTTATGGTTAGATTACTCTTAAATTCTTTGACATTGACTTTATCAATCTGTAATGGTTGATTATTTTTAACGTCTGCTTTTATAACTGGTTTATCTAAAGGGCCAGTTATTTGGGCAACCAGATTCATTCCGCCGGTGAAATTAGCGGGCAATTTTTTCACTTTTAAAGTATTAAATAAATCCTTAAAAGAAAAATCAGTGGCTGCGGTAACATTCCAACCTTTTTCTAAGTCAATTATGCCCGAAGCAATGGCGGGAATTTGTCCAAATAAAGTAGTAAATCTAACGATGCGAGCTTCTTTTCCTCTAAATTTTAACTCTAAATTGGTTTCCCTTAATGGTTGAGGAAGTGAGGGAATAACTGTGTTTAAATTTTGTATTTGTGCGATACCAGTAATAGCGGAAATCTCGGTATTTTTGCCCTCAATTTCTAAGCTACTATTTAATTTTCCGTTGTCAATTTTAACCGGTAAGGAAACAAATTTAGTTAAGGTGGGTAAATCCGTATTTTTAGTATTAAGACTAATTTGATATTCTTTGGCGGTTAAATTACTTTTAACCGTAATTTTAAATTCATCTTGTGTTGAAAATCCGCCATTTAAGTTTAATAAAATTTGCTGATTTTGATTCGATAAAGCAACATTACCAGATTTCAGTAATAAGGGCACTTGTTTCCCTAATTTACCATCCTTTCCTCGCGGTACTAAAATTACTTCAGCATTCTCTACTTTTATTCTTTGTAAATCAGTTTTTATTGGTCCTTCTTTTTGACTAATTTTTGTGGAAATCCACTCTTTTTTCTCATTCTGTTCTACATATACTTTGGGCTTAATGAAAGTTAAATCAAGCTTTAAGGTGCGATTGGTAACTAATAACAGGGGATCAAAATTAACCTTAATTTCCTGTATGGTTACTTTGTCAGTATCTGTGACTGTGGGAGGGACTTCTGTCGCTCCAAAACTCAATCCCGTTAAGGTGAATTTTTCGACTTGACCTAATTTGATGGGGCGAGCAAATGCGTCCGTGAGACTGGTTTCAACTTGTGGTGCTAATTTTTTCTGGATAAAAAACCAACCATACCCCAAACCACTACCCACAGTAAGGATTAAGATGGTACTAACCCAAACCCAAACCGTTCTTCCCCAGCGCAAAGGTTGATCTTCGTCCCTGTCTACCGTTTTTTGCTCAATTTCTTCGGGGTTAACCTTCTCGGTAAGATTTTCTTCATCCGGTGACAACTCACCGTTATTGATGTCTTCACTCATTTTCTGCTCTCCTCACTCTAAACTTATAAAAAAATCACACCTAATCAAAATATAATTGATAGTAACCCTAAACAAACAATGGCTGATATTCCATCATGAAAATTCAAGTTAAGGTTAAACCGAACTCAAAACAGCAAAAAATTGAACAAGCTGTGGATGGTAGTTTTACGATTCGTTTACAATCTCCACCTGTTGAAGGAAAAGCGAATCAAGAATTGATCGCTCTTCTTGCTAAAAAGTTCAAAGTGCCAAAATCTTACATACAAATCAAGTCGGGATTATCTTCTAAAAATAAATTAGTTGAAATCAATTCTATATAACCTTCATACTTTTTGCTTTTTTTGCTGTTACTTATTATCTTACAGGATTAATTATGAAAGACACTTCAGAATATCACGAAAGAACTTACGAAAATGTGATGGAATCACTGGTTGCTAAGGAAATTAAACGACAAATGAAACTTTTGTCTACTAAGGTTGCTCAGTATGTCGATCCAGTTGATGTTGCTACCTATTCCTTAAATCGTCTCCCTCCCCTTTATGCAGCTAGTCAAAGGGGTCGCGAACAACAGGAAAAACACGCGCAAACCGAATATAAGGAGCAAATCCAAACGACGGTCCGTTTGGCGATCGCCGCTGTACAACGAGACCCGTTGAGAATTTCTAATCCCTTAGTGGAAGTGTTTGATGGCGATTATCTCAAGGCGATGAAATCCTTAAAGGAATTGGAAGATTGGCTTAAAAAACTAGGTTTATTGACGGTACGACAGATAGACTGGGAAAATTTACTTACTACGGTTAAGGGAGCATTTTATCGCGCTTCTCGTCGGGGATTTGAAGGATACTTAAATAGCGAGGAAGAATCCCAATTTCGTCAGAGCGATAATCCCAATAATTCTAGTTTTCGTTAATAGTTATTGGTTAGTCATCTTTTTTTTTAGACGGGCAAAATTAGCAGTAAATTTGCTTTTTGCCCACCCTATTTTCGGGACTTAAACTATGGCCATGGTTTCCCCTAAATGCTCACTATTTGCGATCGCATCCGCTTGATTAATGATTTGATCGCCATTGACATCGGCTAATTGATTATTATTATTAACAGCTTGACCAAGACGATTAATAATAAAAATTACATCAGTGGGTGTAACAATTTCATCAGCATTAATATCCCAAGGAAAAGGATTAATAACCTCAGTAATAGTTAAGCTAAAAATGTCATTAACTTGGCCACCATTACCATCATCTGCTACTATTTTAAGGCTAATTGTTCCCACATCTTGATTTGAAGGAGTACCACTAAAAGTTAAAGTTTGGGGATTAAAAGTTAACCAATCAGGTAGGAAATCATTATTAGACAAAATAGCGGAATAAATTAAATTATCTCCATCTTGATCCGTAAAAGTATTAGTGGGAATTGAGAAATTTAAAAGACTATTTTCGGAACTAATTTGATTAGATATGGGATTAGTTAATTGAGGAGCATCATTAACATTATTCACCGTTAACTGAAAAAGATCACTAACGTTACCACCATTGCCATCATTAACAGTAATCTTAATAGATTCTGGACCAACATTGGCATTTCTAGGAGTACCAAAAAACAGGAGTGTAGTTGGATTAAATTGTAACCAACTAGGGAGAAGATTACCATTTTCTAAACTAGCAGAATAACTTAAACTATCATAATCAGGATCACTAAAAGCATTGGGAGCAATTTGCCAGGAAAAAAATTCATCTTCATCAGTGGAAACATCCGCAAGAGAATTAGCTATAATTGGCGCAGAATTAGAGGAAATAACCTTTAAATTAAACGTGTCACTAACCTTACCCTCACTTGCATCTGTCGCTTCTACCTTAATCTTTAATTCCCCCACATTTTCAGTAGTTGGAGTACCAGAAAAACTTAAAGTATTCGGGTCAAATGTTAGCCAATCCGGGAGACTATTATCATCATCTAAAGTGGCAGAATAAGTTAAATCATCGCCATCAATATCGCGAAAAGTATCACGAGAAATAGTTAAATTTAATGGTTTATTTATGAGAATACTGGTATCAGAAATGGGGTTAATTACTTCAGGAAGATCATTAACATTGATTACCTTAATAGTAAAGTCAGTTTGAGCAGTTTCAGCTTCACCATCAGCTACTTTTAGCCTAACTTGAAAACTGCCCACATCCTCGTTTTTAGGAGTACCAGTTAAAGTTCTAGTTTGGGGATCAAAACTTAACCAGGAAGGCAATTTTGTTAAAGTATTACCATCAAGTAAATTAGCGGAATAAACTAAGGTTTCATTCTCATTTAGGTCAGCAAAAGTATTACTGGGAATCTGGAAATTAAACCCCATATCTTCCTCAATATCCTGAGTTGAAATGGGACTAGAATCAATGGGGCCAGAATTACCAAAAATCTCATTACTAACAGTAATTTTACCAGAATCAAGAGCAATATCAAAATTAGAACTTGAAATAGTCGATAATTTAGCCTTTTCTAATTTAAGAATGGAACTTGAATCCAAAGAAGCGCTATTATTAATCTTAAATTCCAAAAGAAAAATACTACCTACTCCCGACGGAGGAGATATGGTATTAAAAGCTCCTATTTTTACAGTGCTAACATTACTATTTGCAGTTTCAACCTTATTTATACTCCACCCCGAAGTAAGATTTCCATTTTTAACAGAAATTAAGTCAAGAATCTGATTATTAAACTGAACTTCTAAATCTATTCCGATAATATTAATAGCATCATTAATAATAACAGGAACTGTTACCCGAGTATTAGGTTGACCACTACTTCTGTCACTGAGGCTAATAATTTTATCTGTCATTTTTTTGCTCTTTTTACACCATATTTGTAAAGCAATATAGCATTTTCATTTGACATTTTACCTCTCTTTCCCCCTCTCCCTTTGGGATGAGGGGGTAGGGGGTGAGGGGTATATAACATTTAATCGGAAAGTGCTATAATATTATATTATACTTGACATCAAACTTGTATTAATTAATGATATAGCAATCCTAAATTAGTTGTAAAAATTATTTTCACCAAACCCTTACTGTAGAGACGTTGCATGCAACGTCTCTACAGCACTTGTCTCAATAGTCAAACTTATTGCAAATTAAAAAGGCAACAGCTTCCACGTGAGCAGTTTGGGGGAAGAAATCAGCAGGTTGTACTTTCTGTAAAGAATAATCCCCATCTTGACAAAGTAATTTTAAATCCCGGGCCAAAGTAGCAGGATTACAACTAACATAGACAATTTTTTCCGGTTTAATTGCTAACAAACTGTTAATTACTTCTGGTTTGCAGCCTTTGCGGGGGGGATCAAGAATCACAATATTAGGATGAATATTTAACTGAGGTAAAACAGTTTCAACTTCGCCAACTTCAAAACTAACATTATCTATATAGTTAATCTCTGCATTAAGTTTAGCTTGGGAAACAGAAGAAGGTTCAATTTCAATTCCGATCGCTTTTTGTACCTGTTTAGCTAAAGGTAAAGTAAAAGTTCCTATACCGCAATACGCATCAACTAATATTTCATTTCCCCTTAAATTCAATTCGGCGAGGATAATATTTAACAAAGTTTCCGCAGTTTCTGTATTAACTTGAAAGAAAGTTTCTGGCAGTAATTGAAATTCCAAATCAGCGAATATTTCCCGAATATAACCTTTACCAACAATACATTTTGTTTCTTGACCAAAAATTGCATTACCTCGATGGGGATTATGATTAATACAAACTCCCATTAAATCCGGATATTTTTGTAACCAATATTGGGCCTGTGTTTCAAGATTTGGTAAATCCAAATTTTTCATGACCAAAGTTAACAAAATTTCGCCGGTGCGACGGCCAATGCGCAAAGATAGATGACGTAAAGCACCTTTATGTAACTTTTCGTCGTAAATACTCCAATTTTGGGACTGAATATCCCACTTAATCTCTTCCAAAAGGGGATTTAAACGCTCATCCTGTACCGGACACTGGTTAAGATTAATAATATTGTGACTACCCCGACGATAATAACCAGTTTTAACTTTTCCCGTCGTTTTCGAGAAACCGAGGGGATAAGTCGCTTTATTGCGATAACCTAGATCCAATCTGGGGAAAATCATGTCCGCCACAACAACTTGGTCAAATCCGCCAATACGTTGTAAAGTTTCCGTTAGCTGTTGTTGCTTGGAACTTAACTGGTATTTATACTCAATATGTTGCCATTGACAACCTCCGCATTTATCTGCCACAATACAGCGAGGCCGAATCCGATGGGGAGAAGGTTCAATTATTTCTAATAATTGTCCATAACCATGATTAGATTTCAGTCTCACTAACCTGATTTTAACCTGGTCTCCTGTTACTGTATCCGGTACAAAAATTACGATTCCTTCGTGTTTACCGATTCCATCACCGTTATTACTTAAATCAGTGATTTCTAATTCTAATATGTCGCCTTGTTGATAGTTCATTTTATACTTAATTATGGGGTGTTTTTTCTCACGCAAAGACGCAAAGACGCAAAAGTTTTTTGTAGATTGTTTGTTTGAGTCAAAATGCTGTTCATAATTTCATCTCTGTTAATAACTTTTCGATGGATTTTGCCTCTAGTGGTTTATAAAATAAGTAACCTTGCGCTTCTTCGCAGTGAAGTGCTTTAATTTGTTCTAGTTGGGTGGGTGTTTCTATTCCTTCAGCCGTGACACTCATTCCTAATGAGTGAGCTAAACTGATAATCGCTTTGATTATCTCACTGTTTTCGCCTTTTTCACCCATATCTTTGACGAAGGAACGATCTACTTTTAAGGTGTCGACGGGAAAACGTTGTAAGTAACTTAGGGATGAATAACCGGTGCCAAAATCATCTATTGCTAGTTTAATTCCGCAGGTTTTGATTTGATTGAGGATTTTTATTACTTCTTCGACGTTTTCCATCAGCATACTTTCGGTAATTTCTAATTTTAGGTTTTCGGGATTAATTTTAGTTTCGCTCACAATTGCGGTGATTCTTTCTAGTAAGTTTACCACTCTTAACTGTCGGCCAGAAAGATTCACTGACATGGTTAGATGTCTTAAATGGGGAAACAAATTCTGCCAAGTTTGCATCTGTTGACAAGCTGTTTTTAATACTAATTCGCCAATGGGAACGATTAATCCGGTTTCTTCGGCAATGGGAATAAATTTGACTGGAGAAACAAAACCGTGTTCGGGGTGTATCCACCGAATTAAGGCTTCAAATCCCTTGATTTTCCCTGTTTTTAGGCAGATTATCGGTTGGTAATGCAAAATAAACTCCCTTTTTTCGATCGCCTTCCACAGGTCTTTTTCCAGTTGCAACTTTTCTAAAATGTTCCTGTGCATTATCTTGTTAAAAAGTTCATGGCGAGAGCGCCCGCTTTCTTTCGCTTGATACATGGCTATATCAGCATCGCGCAGTAGTTCTTCTGGTTGTTGATAGTCTTCTCGACCGATGGTAATACCAATACTGACACTAATTAGTAATTCCTGCCCTTCGATTTTCAGAGGATGTTTAAATTGCTGATGTATTCTCTCGGCAATATTGGTTGCGTATTCTATGGATTGTAAATCATCCAGCAAAATGGTAAATTCATCGCCCCCTAAACGTGCTACGGTGTCGGTAGGCCGCAAACAGTCTTCTAATTGACGGGCGATCGCCACCAATAACTTATCGCCAATAATATGACCTGCACTATCATTAATAACTTTAAACCGATCTAAATCTAAAAACAGCACGGCAAATAAGTATTCCTGATGGCGTTTTTGCCGTTTAATGGCTTGATCTAAGCGATCCAAAAATAGCTGACGATTGGGTAATCCGGTTAAACTGTCATGAAGGGCATCATGTAATAACTTTTCTTCAATTTGTTTGCGGTCTGTAATATCGACTAATTGACGCAAAAGCCTGGAGGTTTTTTTATTTTGATCTAACAATGCTACCACTTGCAAAATACCATAACGCACTGCTCCGTTTTTGGCTAAATAACGCTTTTCGGTTTTAAATTCGCTGATTTCTCCACTGATTAGCTTATGATGTAAGGCTAAATCTTCGCTTATATCATCTTGATGGGTTACATCAACAAAGCTAAGTTGTTTCAATTGCGTTTCCGTGTAATCTAAATTTTCACACAGGGACTCGTTTACCTGTTCAAAATTGCCCTGCAAATCAGTAATCGCCATGCCAATGGGAGCTAGTTCAAAGATTAGCCGAAACAGTGTTTCACTTTGTTTTAAGGCTTGTTCGGCCTGTTTTTTGGCGGTAATATCAGTAACAATACCATCCATTCTCAGGGGGTGCTGATGATAATCATAGATTAAACGACAACGCGATCGCACCCAGCGAATTTCGCCATCGGGTCTGAGAATGCGGTATTCTAAATCAGATAATCCAGTTTCTCTTAATTTTTGCTCTCCGACTTGAACTAAAGTACGGTCATCCGGATGAACTATCTCTGACCATAAAGTCGTTTTTTGATAAAACTCAGTCATCGACCTTCCATAGATTTTTTCAGCCGCACTATTGATGTATAAAAGTTGCAAAGTATCGACGGTGGCTGACCAGACTATATCATCCAAGGAAGTCAAAATACTATTTAATCTTTCCTGACTTTCTAAGAGTGCTTCTGAAGTTTGTTTCAATGCCTCAGACGCTCTTTTCTGTTCTGTGATATCATGGGCGACAGCGTAAATTGATTGTTCTTGAGTAAAAGGTGCAGCAGTCCAAGATAACCAGTGATAAGTACCTTTTTTAGTCAGAAAACGATTTTCCAAATATAAAGTAACATTTCCCTCTTTTAATTTATTAAATTCTGACAAAGTTTTTTGGCGATCATCCGGATGAATAAAACAAATAAAAGGCCGACTCATTAATTCTTGATCTGTATAACCAAGGGTTTTTTGAAAAGCAGGATTTAAGCGTTTAAAATAACCTTTAAAATCCGCTATACATAACAAATCTAAACTAATAGTAAAAAAGCGATCGCGTTCTTCTTCTAATTTTTTGCGTTCACTAATATCAGTTTGAATACCAATAAAATGGGTTAAATGATTTTCCGAATTCTGTACAGGAGCTATGTGTAATTCATTCCAAAACAGAGAGCCATTTTTACGATAATTTCTCACAATTCCCCGATATTCTTGACCGGTTTGTAATGCTTCTCTTAAATCTTTTAAAGTTTGTTGATTTTTGTCTTTTTCCTGTAAAAAGCGACAATTTGTGCCTAATATTTCTTCCTTGCTATAACCAGTAATTTTTTCAAATGCAGGATTAATATATACAGTGGGATGATCAGATTCTAAAGCATCCGTAATTACGATACCATTACTACTAGCATCAAGGGCTCTTTTAAATAAATGTAATTCTTCTTTTTGTTTATTTCCCTCGATTGCAGCGGCTAAAATATGACTAACTGCTTGCAAAAAGTTAACATCATTTTCCGTAAAATTGCGCTCTTTTGTGCTGTGTATTCCTAATATTCCATAGGGTTTATTTTTCCCCGGAATGATTACATTTATTCCCGATACAACTCTATGATTATGTAATAAAGTCGTACCACTAAATCTAGTTTCAATTCTTAAATCTTTAACAATTACAGGATGTTTTGATGCTAAAGTATAGCCAGCGTGGGACTTAATTCCCGCACTAACTTTAGCAAAACCTATTAATCCTGTTTGCCAACCTATTCCTGCTTTTAATAATAGAGAACTTTCATTAGATAAAAGTTCTAATATTTTCACTAATTTTACGTTTAAAGTTTGTCCAATTATCTGGACAATTTCGGTCATAAAAGATGATAAATCATCGCTTAAAAGACCTTTTTCCCCTAATTTAGCGATAATCGACTGTTGTTCTAATCGATTTCTCAGTTCTGTTTCCGTATCTTGAACTGGAGTTTCTTTGCTTTTCAACAGTTTTTCTAAACGCTTATTTTTAGCATTTGCTTCTGCTAATTCTGCTCTTAAATGCGCTATTTCAGTATCATTTTCTGTTACCATTTTTCCCAGTTTTTCGGTTTCTAATTCGCAAACTTGTTGAGTTTTTTTATGACTTTCCATTAATTTAAGCCATTGGTGAGTTTTAATAAACATAATTGGCTGAAGTTTTGGCTTTCCTAGATAATTTTTTTAGTTAAATACTTAAGTTAGGGGTATTGATCCCCATAGACTTTTTCTAGTTTTATTTACTATTCTAAGCTTTTTTGGGGACTATTAGGAAATAATTAAGAAAAAATAAATAGGGGTAATTCGTGAATTACCCCTACCTAATAAGTATTAAATAATCATCTATTGCTTATTAGTTCTTTGTCTAGCCCATAATTTGCGGCACTCGGAAAAAGTCACCTTGTTGAGCTGGAGCTTGCTTGAGTAATTCTTCTGTGTTTGGGTAGGGTTGTAAAATATCCTTTCTGGTTATGTTGCTCACCTCGATCGCCCTGGTTGTCGGCTCAACGTTGTCGGTGTTTAATTCACTCAACTGCTCGACATAATTGAGTATATCACCTAATTGGGTTGTGAATTTCTCTTCTTCTTCTGTGGTTAGCTTTAAACGGGCTAAATTGGCTACTTTTTTGACGGTTTCTAAGTCTATCATGGCTTTTCTGCTGTTATTATAGTCTTGGGGTTTTGTCTCACGCAAAGACGCAAAGGCGCAAAGGGGAGTTTTCGGTTGGTGTTATAGGCCTGGATTTTTGTCTCACGCAAAGACGCAAAGACGCTAAGGGGAGTTAGAAAAATACGTCCATTTCTGAACGACCGGTTATTTTTAACCAGTTTTGTGCTTCGATGTAGTTATTGGGAGCGATGCGGATTGCCTGTTTCCAGTATTCAGCGGCTTTGTCGTATAAGGATTCGGCGTCATCGTCTTGGCCTTCTTCTTTCAGTTTTTCGCCTTGATAATGATACAATACTGCAATATTATTTAAGGCCTGGGGCATTTGAGGATTTAGCTCAATTGCTTGATGGTATAGGTCTAAAGCCTTGTCTTGATCGCCATTACTGGCGTAAATTAAGCCCATGTTATATAAAATATAGCTGCGATCGTAAGGGTCTTCTTCTAATTTTAAGGCTTCGTTATAATTATCTAAGGCTTCGGCGTATTCGCCATCACCTTGGGCCGACATTCCATCTCGGTAATAGGCAAATGCTTCTTTGGCTTTTTGACTGGTTGGCAATATTTTTAAGATAATATCAGCCATTACGGTAAAACTTTTGTCGATAAAGTTATCGTTTCTTTGGGTACGTGGCATAGTTTTTTGCTAAATTTTTTTGTTATCTTAATCCTAGCTTGTTATGTCTTGTTTTGTACCATTAATATTGAACAATGACCATGATGTAGAACATAATTACTGACACTTCCTAATAAGAGTTCGCTTATTCCTCTTAGTCCCCGATGTCCAATTACTATTAATTCTATGTTCTTTTCTTGGGCTATTTTACAGATTGTTTTGCCCGGACTTCCTTTTATTTGCTGATATTCTAGTTTAAGTCCTTCTTGTTCTGCTTTTTGGCCATATTCTGTTAACATTTCTAAACCTTTTTTTTCGTAAGTTTCCCATTGTTCTCTCCAAGTTTCTAAGGTTAATTCGTTACCTGCGGCAGGGTAAAATTCGGTTATATCTGGAGGTATGGGTAAGGGGCTATTATCTTCTTCTGCTGATAACACATGAAGTAATAATACTTTGGCCTGGTTAATTTTGGCCATATTTAACCCTTCTTGGAAAACAGATTTTCCCATTTTTGAGCTATCAATTGCGATTAATATTTGTGTAAACATTTTCTTAATTTTTTTATATTTTATTCCTCTTTGATTTTATCATTTTTTGTCGGATAATGCACTCCCCATCTGATTTAATTGTTCAGAAATTGTTGGGCATGAAAACGAGCATAACGCCCATTTTTTGCTAATAATTCCTGATGATTACCACTTTCAATGATTTCTCCTCCCTCCATGACAATTATTCGATCTGCTTTTCTTACTGTTCCTAAACGATGAGCTATTACAAATACTGTTCTATCTTTCATTATCCTTTCTAAGGCTTCTTGTACTAATAATTCTGATTCTGAATCTAAGGCCGAGGTGGCTTCATCTAATATTAATATTTTAGGATTTAATAATACTGCTCTTGCTATGGCAATTCTCTGTCTTTGACCCCCTGATAAATTAACTCCTCTTTCCCCGATATAAGTATAATAATTTTGGCTTAATTTACTGATAAATTGATGGGCATTTGCTATTTTTGCAGCAGCTTCTATTTCTGTTAAGCTAATTCCTTCTTTTCCTAATGTTATATTATCAGCAATTGTCCCAGAAAATAACACGGTTTCCTGTGGTACTATTGCTATTTGATTCCGCAAACTTTTAATGGTAACATCTGCGATGTTTACCCCATCTATTAATATTTGACCTTCACTTACATTATAAAAACGAGGTAATAAATTCACTAAGGTTGTTTTCCCAGCTCCCGAAAGTCCCACTAATGCTATAGTTTCCCCCGGTTCTACTTTTAAGTTAATATTTTTTAAGACTGTTTTCTCTTTGTCATATTGAAAATTTACTTGACAATATTCCACTTTTCCCGTACTACTTTCTAACTCAATTGCTCCAATTTTATCTCTTATTTCTGGCTCAATTTCTAACAGTTCAAATATCCTTTCTACGGAAGCTTCTCCCTGTTTAAATTCATTAAAATTGCTGGTTGTTAAGGAAATGGGGTCAATTAATAAGGCGACTGCGGCAATATAACTGATAAATTCTGCTCCAGTTAAATTATCCTGAGAAATTTGCCATCCTCCTAAGAAAAATAGGAAAACTATGCTCATTGCTTCCAAAAATCCGACTACCACAAATTGCAATGCTTTGATCTTTTCTGTTTGATATTTTGCCCGTCTATTTTCTTCAGCTTCCACCAAGAAACGTTTAAGTTCATATTCTTCTGCGGAAAATGCTTGAATTAATCTGATTCCATTAAATACTTCACTAATTAAGGCTGATAAATTGGAAATTTTGGCCTGACTTTTTTTAGACAATTTTAATAATTGTTCGCCAAATGTGCCGATTAAAACTGCCATTAATGGCGCAATAATTAACGCAGCTAATGTTAATTGCCAATTGAGATAAAACATATATCCCAACACAACTATTAACTGCAAAACACTGGGAATAAACTGATGAAATATCTTATTAATTACTTCCCCAATCCGATCAATATCCTCGGTTAAACGATAGGAAAGATCACCTGTTTTTGCTGTTTCAAAATACTTTAAACTTAAACTTTGTAAATGTCGATAAACAACTTTTCTCAACTCTAACGCTATTTTTAAAGCAGCTTTGGCCATTAAAGCATCCTGTCCATATTGTACCCCACCTCGGATTAAAAAAACGATCGCCGTTACGCCCGCAAGTTGAGCGATCGCTCCAACATTCCCCTCACCAATATAACCGGCCATTTTTCCGGCCAACGTGGCTAAAATCGGCCAAAATACGGTAAAACCAATGGTGCAAATTAATGCTAAACTAATAGTGGCGATTTCTGACCGAATATAAGGCATTAATTGCCCATAGCTCGAACGATTTTTCACGATAAATCCTATAATTACCTTAATTAGGCTTATTTTAAACTCTCAAGGGCACAAAAAAGAGCTTTCAATCCTCCCCCTTTTAAGGAGAAAAACCACTAAGTTTGTTCTTTAATGGCTAAATCGAGAAATCAAATTTCTTACTTTTTACTTCTTAATTCGTAAAATGACACACCCCCAAGAATTACAAAATTTACTTTTAGCTGTTGCAAATGGTCAACTTGCGCCCCAAGTTGCTTTTGAACAATTGAAAAATTTACCTTTTCAGGAAGTCGATAACTTCGCCAAAATTGATAACCATCGCCAATTACGCACCGGTTTTCCTGAATTTATTTGGGGTCAAGATAAAACACCTGAGCAAATAATCAAAATAATGCAGGCCATGGGCGATCGCACTTCCTTGATTATGGCGACCCGCATTGAACCAGAAGTCTATCGCCAACTCCAGCCGAAAATCCGTGATTTAAAATACTACCCCGTGGCCAAGATTTGTGCGAAAATCCAATCCGAAAAAATGCCTAGTTATCCGGGGACAATTTCCATCTTAACAGCTGGAACTGCTGATCTACCCGTTGCTGAAGAAGCCGCCGTCACATCGGAATTATGCGGTTTTCAAGTGCAACGTTTGTGGGATGTTGGAGTAGCCGGCATTCATCGTTTATTCAGTCATCGAGAGATGATTCAAAATGCTGACGTGTTGATTGTGGTTGCAGGAATGGAAGGAGCGTTACCCAGTGTGGTTGCTGGCATGGTTGACTGCCCAGTCGTAGCCGTTCCCACCAGTGTCGGTTACGGTGCCAACTTGGGGGGAATCGCTCCTTTGTTAACTATGCTGAATTCCTGCGCTACAGGAATTGGCGTTGTTAACATCGACAATGGTTTTGGCGCAGCAATTTTGGCCGGCCAAATCCTACGTACAGCCAGCAGAATCAACAACAAGAATGAAGTTTAAAGCTGGCTTGACATTTTTACTCTTTTATGTATAGCTTAACAAATGAGCTAAAAAAATAGTTTCTCTGAGTAATAATTATGTCTATTATTAAAGCAAATCAATCCTATACTTTTAGTAAAATTTTTGAATTGAAAGCCGAAGTAGATGAACTTGTGGCCGATTTTGGTTATTCTTTTACGAGAAAAAAACTTAATTTATCTCAATACAAAGGAGAATTAGATCGACTTCAACAATTAAAAGATCGCATTGAAGAAATTTTACCTTATGTAAGTTTAAGTAGTGAATTTTCCCGAAGAGAAATTCTGATTTCTCCGGTGGTAACAGAATTAGTTCACTACACCCATGCACAACTTCGCAGAGAATATTCATTAAAAGTATCAGAAAATTTACAAGGTTATTTAGATTATCTTCTTTATACCCAAAATCATTTTGTCGTTATAGAAGCGAAAAAAACAGATTTAGATTATGGATTTTCTCAATTGGCCATTGAATTAATTGCTTTAGATCAATGGGAAAAAATGGGTGAACAAGAAACAATTTTAGGAGCAGTTTCTACGGGTAATATTTGGCAATTTGGATGTTTAAATCGTAGTAAAAAAAAGCTTGAACAAGATTTGCAAATATATGTTGTCCCTGACGATTTAGAACCTTTAATGCGGATACTTGTTCAAGCTTTAATTTAAGTTATTTAAGGTGAAGCAATCCCCTTGATTATCACAAAATCGAAGGGCTATTTTCGAGATTAAATTACATTTTTTAAACCATTCTTTTCGGGAATAGATAAACTAATATCAGCTCTTTCATTGTCAATCCAATGATAATAATCTTGGATTAATTGTGTCATAATCCTCTGTTTTATTCTCTGTAAAACACTTTTTAATAATCCATTACCTGTTAGTTCTAATAATGGTTTGGGTGTTAATCGTAAGGGTGGAGGTAATTCCACTTTAACTTCTAAATCGGCTCGTCCTTCTAAATAGGTTTTTCCCTCGATTAAATGGGGAGTTAATTTCCCTTTTAAGTTTAAAGAAAAACGGTCATTGATATAATCTATTCCTTGAATTTCGCAGTTTTCTGATTTTAAATAGACGGTTCCACTAGCTCCTGTCCAAACTTTTAAAATGACTGTCGGTTGAAAATGATATAATTCCAGAAAATTTAATGGTCTCATTTTTAACTCATATAAATCATCAGATAACACTTTGGTTAATTTCGGATCTGCGATGGTTTTTACTAATCTTTGTGGTTGTCTTAAATAATGTTTTATGGAAATTTCTTGTTCTTTAACTGGCAATTTTACTGTTTCTGAGGCCTTAAAACAAATGTTCATATATCTTTTATTTAACTTGTGATTGCTATTATCTGAATTTTCCTTTATAATACACTAATCCCCAATAATAATTAACATTTAATCGTTAACAAATAACATTTAACATTTAACAAAATGACTCTTAAGATTGCCTATTTAGGACCGACAGGAACAAATACAGAAACAGCAGGTTTAGCTTATCTTAATTGGTTGGAACAACAAAAGAAAGTTGGGGTTTTATGTCCTTATCCCAGTATTACTCAAACTCTTAAGGCTGTATCCGAAAATCAAGCTGATTTAGCTGTCGTTCCGGTGGAAAATTCGACCCAAGGAAGTGTCACAATTACTTTGGATACGATTTGGGAATTGGACCATTTGAAAATTACTCACGCTCTAATTTTACCGATTCATCATGCTTTGATTTCCCCTCAGTCATCTTTTGACCAGATTAACACTGTTTTTTCACATCCCCAAGCCCTAGCTCAATGTCAACACTGGTTAGAAGATCATCTCCCGAAAGCCCAACTTGTGGCGAGTAATTCCACTACGGAAGCTTTACAGCGTTTGGATAAAGAAGCAAATATAGCGGCGATCGCCTCTCCTCGTGCTGCTCAATTATACAATTTACCGATTTTGGTGGACAATATTAACGATTATCCGGAAAATAAAACCCGTTTTTGGGTATTGGGACAAGAATCAGGCACCGGAGCAAGTCAGATTTCCCTAGCTTTTAGTTTACCGGCTAATGTTCCGGGCGCTTTAATGAATCCTTTGTCCATTTTTTATCGTAGAGGAATCAATCTTAGTCGCATCGAATCTCGGCCAACTAAGAGGTCCCTCGGGGAATATTTATTTTTTATTGATTTAGAAGTGCATGATAACCAAGAATCAGTCCAATCTGCTTTAGTGGAGTTAGAAACTCATACAGAAGTATTAAAAATTTTTGGCAATTATAATGTTTTGAACATTGAATAATTAATTAAATACATCCTTAAGAGCGGTTCGAGCGGCTAAATTATTGCGAGCATTCGTCAATATTTCGGCTTCCCGTTGCAACCGTTTAGCGGTATTTTGCATTTCTAAGAGGGATTGTTGCTCATTTGCTACACCATAAAAATTACTGGCAACCCAGTAAGATAATTCAACGGGTGAATCCGGCAAATCTTCGGGTAATTCGATGGGTTGATCTGATAATTTACCCGATAAATGTACCACATCTCGCAGTAAAGTTTCGACTTCTTTGGTAATTGGTCGTAAATTTTCCCGGGAGGGTTGATCTTCAATCCATTCCACTAAACCCACTCGATAGGGTTTTTCCCTCACATATTCCAGCAGTTTAAATCTTTGTTGACCAATGGTTAGCATTTTCAGGCGATCATCTGGTAATCTTTGAAAATGCACAATTTCTGCACAACAACCATATTTGGCGATTTCGCCGGTGATGGGATCGATCATTAATACCCCAAAACGGCGATCGTATTCCATAATTGTATTCATCATAATGCGGTAACGAAACTCGAAAATATGTAGAGGTAGTGGTCTTCCAGGAAATAACACCACTTCTGGTAATGGAAATAACGGCAATTCCCTGACCGCCACCGATGAAGAATAACTCATTTTATCTGCAACCTCAATAGTAAAGCTTTCTCTTTTAATTTAACCAATTTTGATCCTTAACACGAAATTTGTTAAATCATTCTGAATATTTTAGCAGTCAGCCATCAATTATGGTCGCTTATCTTATTAAAAATCAATATAAGGCTATAAGTCGTTTTCACCATAGAGTTATAAAATAAAATATAATTAACTTAATATATCTTTACAAATAAAATTATGATTCAACAAGTTCCCGATGAAAAAGTTGAACTCTTAGAGATGAATAACGTACAAAAAACAACTCAAGCTCAATCTTACTCTAACTCCTGGCTATCAGGCAAGGGTGGAATATTGGTGGGAATCGTTATGGGAGTTGGCTTAACTTTACTGGTAGGAGGAAAATTTCCACCTTCGTCCTCGGAAACTAAACCGGCCGCCGTCATAGAAGCTAAACCCCAACAAACTGCTGCTCAAACTGTCACCATTGCTAAGGTCAGCACTTCCCAAGTTAATCGTACCCTAGAAGCGACGGGAACTGTAGCCGCCAAGGAGTTAATTCCGGTCATGTCGCAAGCGTCAGGGTTACAGATTACTGAATTATTAGCACAAGAAAGTGATTTTGTCAAGGCTGGACAGACATTAGCTGTGTTAGACAATGGGGTGTTGCAAGCACAGTTGAATTCGGCACAGGCCTCCGTTGCGCAGGCCGAAGCTCGGTTGGCGGAATTGCGAGCAGGAACGAGATCAGAGGAGGTAGCGCAAGCTAGGGCGAGGTTAGACCAGAGTCAAGCCAGTTTAAGGGAATTAGAAGCTAATATTCCCCGGAAAATCGCACAATCTTCCTTACAGGTTAAATCTTCAGAAGCGCAATTTAATTTAGCAAAAAGTCGTTATCAAAGTTACCAAAAACTAATAGAAACTGGGGCAATTACACAAGATCAATTTAATCAAATTGTCAGCCAATATAATAGCGCTGAAGCTAACTTAATGGAAGCAAAAGATAGGTTACAACAAGCGAAAAATACTAACACTCCTGAGTTAGATCAATTACGCGCAACTGTCAGGGAAAATGAGGAAAAACTTAGTCAATTACAAGCAGGAAATCGGACTGAAATTATTACCCAAGCTCAAGCACAATTAGCTCAAGCAAAAGCACAAGTAAAGCTAGTCGAAAAACAGCTTGAAAATACGGTAATTAAAGCGCCTCGCAGTGGTAAAATTCTCGAAAGGAAGGCAAAAATTGGCGATATTACTTCCAATTCTGAGGAGCTATTTAAGATTGTAGAAAATGGCAATTTAGAGCTATTATTAAAGTTACCAGAAACCCAAGTAACCCAAATTAAAATCGGTCAAAAAGTGGAAATAAAATCGGATTCTGATACTAGCTTAAAACTGGCTGGGGAAGTAAGGGAAATAGTTCCCCAAGTTAATGAAAATTCCCGTCAAGCTACTATTAAGGTTAGTTTACCCAGTGTTGCTAATATTAAACCCGGTATGTTTTTAAGGGGAGCAATTGTTACCCAAACTAATGACGGTTTAACTATACCAATTAAATCAGTTTTACCCCAAAGTGATGGTAGTTCAATTGTCTATAAATTGGGCGAAAATAATATTGTAACTGGAGTAAAAGTGGAAACAGGAGAGATACTTTCGGGGGAAATTATTGAGATCAAATCTGGTTTAAATGTGGGAGATAAAATAGTAGTAAAAGGAGCAGCTTATCTGAAAGAAAAAGATAAGGTTAATGTTGTCATTTCAGTTAACAGTTATCAGTTAACAGTTATCAATTGTTAACTGATAACTGAGGAGGGGAGGAAACCTAAAACCTTTTTTTCTGGTCAATTAACAATTAATAATTAACAATTGTGGATACTCTATTAAACAAAAGTATTGTCTATGAAAAATCCTACAATTTTGCGATTAGGATTATCAAAGCTCATCAATATTTAGTCAAGGAAAAAAAGGAATTCATTTTGTCAAAACAATTACTGAGGAGTGGAACATCTATAGGAGCAAATATAGCAGAAGCAAATGGAGCTATTTCTGACTCAGATTTTTCTGCTAAAATGTCTATTGCTTATAAAGAATGTTTAGAAACTAAATATTGGATTTCTCTCCTTAGAGATACAGATTATTTTGGGGAAAAAGCATTTCACAGTATTTATCAAGATGCTGATGAAATAGGGAAAATCCTTTTTTCAATTTTGAAATCTACCCGAATTAACAAAAAACTTAATAGTTAATTAATAACTATTAACTGATAACTGATAACTGATAACTGATAACTGATATGTCTTTTCATATATCCGAATGGTCAATTAAACGTCCTGTTCCTACTATTGTCATGTTTTTAGTGTTAGGAATAGTGGGCTTTTTCTCTTTTTTAAATTTGGGAATTGACAGTAATCCTAATATCGATGTTCCGGCTGTAATGATTACTGTAACACAACCCGGTGCAGGTCCAGAGGAGTTGGAAACACAGGTAACGAAAAAGGTTGAAGATGCGATCGCCGGTTTAGAAAATATCGATCAAATTGTCTCAACTGTCGGTGAAAGTCGGTCCACCACTGTGATAAATTTTATCATTGGAACTGATAGTGATCAAGCAACCAATGATGTTCAAAATGCGGTTTCCCAAATTAGAAATCAACTCCCCCAAGACATCAATGAACCAATTGTCAATAAATTAGAATTCGCTGGAGGTTCAATTATTACCTATTCGGTTTCATCTAACAAGAAATCCACCGAAGAATTAAGCGATTTAGTGGACCGAAAAATCGCGAGGGAAATATTAAATGTCCAAGGTGTCGCTTCTGTTGAAAGGTTAGGTGGAGTTGATCGAGAAATTCGAGTTGACTTAGACCCCAGTCGCCTGCAAGCGTATAATATTACTGCAACCCAAGTCAACCAACAAATAGCCAACTTCAACCTCAATTTACCCGGTGGTAGAGCAGAAATTGGCGGTACTGAACAAAACGTCAGAACCCTAGGAAGCGCCAAAAATGTTCAACAATTGCAGGAATACCCCATTACATTGAATAATGGTGACACGGTACCATTGTCTAGTTTAGGGGATGTGCGCGACGGATTTGGCGAAGCTCGTCAATCTGCCTACCTCAATGGTCAACCAGTTGTCGGCTTTTCCGTCAGACGTGCTTCGGGTAGTACCTTAGTTACTGTGGAAGAAGAAGTACAAAAATCCATTAAAGCCCTTCAAAAAACCCTTGATGAAGATATTGAGGTAAAACTTATTTTCACTCGTGCGGATGCCATTAGAGGCTCGTATAAAGGGACTATTGAGGGGATATGGATTGGCTGTATTTTGACCGTTATAACGGTGGGAGTATTCATTAAAGATTGGCGCGTCACGGTGATTACTTCTTTGGCGCTTCCCTTGTCGATGATCCCAACTTTTTTGGTGATGAAAACCCTCAATTATACCCTCAATGGGATGACTTTATTAGCTTTGGCCCTAGCGATCGGTAATCTGGTTGATGATGCAATCTGCATGATTGAGAATATTGATCAGCATTTGCAAATGGGTAAAAAACCCTATCAAGCTGCTTTAGACGGTGCTAAGGAAATTGGTTTGGCGGTAGTCGCAACTACGGCTACGGTTGTGGCTGTTTTCATTCCCGTTGCTTTTATGGGCGGTGTACCGGGACAATTTTTCCAACCTTTCGGGGTAACGGTGGCGGTTTCGACTATGTTTTCAACGTTGGTGGCAACTACCATGACACCGATGTTGAGCGCATATTGGCTGAAAGGGAAAGTTGAAATTGACAATGAAGTAAGGGTGAACGGCCGTTCACCCCTACCAAAGCGAAAATTTACCCCCTATCGCAGTTTGTTAAATTGGTCTTTAAGACATCGAATTGTGACTTTATTAGTGGCTGTTGCTTTTTTTATCGGGAGTTTGCAGCTAATTCCTTTTATCCCGAAAGGTTTATTTGACAGTGGAGACACGGGTTTAAGTAGTTTAACGGTGGAGTTGCCACCGGGTTCGACGTTAGCGGATACCGAAGAAGTTTTTTTTCAGGTGCAGAAATACCTAGAGAAAAATCCCGCTGTTGCTAGTGTTTTAGGGGTTTTAGGCAGTGACGGGGTAGTGAATAATGGGTCAGCTTTCATTGATTTAGTACCAAAAGATCAGCGCGAACTGTCTCAACAGGAATTTGAAAACCAAATGCGCGACTCTTTTAAACAAATTGCGGGAGCGCGTATTGGCTTTAGTAGTAGGGGAGCAGGGGGTTCAAGTAAGGATTTATCTCTGGTTTTAAAAAGTGAAAATGGCGACTTGTTAAATCAAACGGCGATGGAATTAGAAAAGCAAATGCGGGAAATACCGGGTTTGGTGGAAGTTTCGTCTAGCAGTAGTTTGGTAAAACCTGAGTTGGTGATTGTGCCAGACCCCGCTCGTGCTAGGGATTTGGGGGTTTCGGTGCGGGATATTGCCCGCACGGCTTCTTTAGGTTTAATCGGCGACATTGAGACTAATTTACCTAAGTTTAACCTACCCGATCGCCAAATTCCCATTCGGGTGCAGATTAATCCTGACCAAAGGAGCGACATAAATACCCTCAAAAATTTGCGTATTCCCAGTCAGACTGGCGAATTGGTGCCACTTTCGGCCGTTGCGAATATTCGTTTGGGAAGTGGCCCTGCGGAAATTCAGCGTTTTAATCGCGCGCGTCAAGTTAAAGTGGATGCGAATTTAGAGGATATTGCCTTGGGGGATGCGTTGGCAAAGGTCAACGCTTTACCGATGATGAATCCCTTGCCAGATGGTATTTCCCAACAACCTGATGGAAACGCCAAAATTATGCGGGATATTTTCGGTCGTTTTGGTACAGCGTTGGGGTTTGCGGTCTTTTGCATCTATGGCATTTTAGTCCTACTTTACAATAATTTCCTCTACCCCCTTGCTATTTTAGCCGCTTTACCCTTGTCGATTGGTGGAGCATTATTAGGCTTATTAATCATGCAGAAAGAATTGGGGTTATTTGCCCTCATCGGAATCGTGCTGTTAATGGGGTTAGTCACGAAAAATGCGATTTTGCTAGTCGATTGCACTTTAGACGGAATAAAAGCCGGAAATCGATTATTTCCGTCGATAATCAACGCTGGGGTGTCTCGTTTACGTCCGATTGTTATGACTTCCCTTTCTACCATTGCGGGAATGGTCCCCATTGCTTTAGCTTGGGGTGCTGATGGAGAAGTCAGGAGTCCCATGGCGATCGCCGTGATTGGTGGATTCAGCACTTCGACGTTATTAACCTTAATTGTTGTCCCCGTTTTATTTACCTATATTTACGGTTTTGTGAAGTGGTTAGGAGGGTTATTTACAAGTAAAAAGTCAAAAGTCAAAAGTATGATCGTTTGATGAGTCAAAAAGATTAAATAAAGGGGAAATAAGGGGAAAAACTTCCCCTTATTTTTAAGTAAAAAAAGGGAATATTAAGGAGGATTATTTGTTAACAAAATAACAATATTTGATATTTTTTTCATTTCGTTTCTATTAGGAAATAAGGTTATTTTGCGGATTATTATTCATAAATTTCTCTTCTATGTCCAATTTTATCTATAAAAATAACTTGGTCTTCGAGATCAAATTCATAAATAATACGATAATCTCCTACTCTCAATTTATAAAATACCGATAGATTACCTTTTAAAGATTCGTGTTTAATTTGTTCACAATTTTCAGATAACCATTTAATTTTATTAACAATACGTTTTTGTATTGATGAAGTCAGTTTCTTTAAATCATCAATTGCTTCTAATTCGTATTTTACTAAATAATTCATTAATCCTTAATTCCTAACTTGTCATAAACTTCTGTAGCAGAAAGGGAAGTTTGTCTAGTTTTTCTCCGTTGTTGAATTGCTAACAATTGTTGTTTGACATCTTCTTTAATCGTTAAATCTTCATCTTGATCTACTAGATAGGATTCTAAAGTATTCAATACAGTTTCCCGAATTAGATTTTTAAATTGCTCAATTGTTAAGTCTTTAACTTTGGTTTCTTGGACTTCCATAATTGTAATTTTGCTAAATTTATTAGATTTTATTATATCTGAGTTTTTTTGGTTGGGAATCTGATCGAGGCCTCAATTATTTACCAGAAGTTGACACAATTATTTAATATTTTAATTGATGTTATAATTGACATCAAAACAAGCATCAATTAAAGCAATGAAACCTAAAACAATTCGTACCACTTTGACTCTACCTTCTGAACTTCTCGAAGCCACTGACTTATTAGTAAATCAGGGCTAAGCTAAAAGTAGAAACGAGTTTGTTGCTCAGGCGATCGCCGCTCAAATAGCCATTGTCAGGCGATCGGAAATTGACGCAGAATTGGCTGAAATGGCTCAAAATCCTGAATATAAAGCCGAAATCCTCCAAATGGAAGCGGAATTTGCGGATTCTAGTTGGGAAGCTCTACAATTAGGAGAAAATCAATCATGAAGCGAGGAGAAATTTATGACGCGCGTCTTGATCCAGTTGAAGGTTCAGAACAAGGAGGCACTCGCCCTGTTATCATTGTTAGTCGTGATGTTATTAACGCCTATAGTCCAGTGGTTTTAGCCATTCCCTGTACGCCTATCAAGCAGGAAAAAAAAATTTATCCTACCCAAGTTTTAATTCAATCCCCAGAAGGAGGATTAACTAATAATTCAATTGTCATGGCGGATCAGGTCCGTGTTTTATCTAAGCAACGACTGTTAAATTGGCGTTGCATGACTCTGAGATGAAATTGTAGGGGCAATCCCTTGTGGTTGCCCCCGAAACGCTGATAGGGTAGGGACAAGCCCTACCCCTACATTGAAAATAAATATCAAATCATCTTGCATAGGTGCAACGACTGTTATAGTAATTCCAATTAAGATTAGAACAGTTAAAAAATAGGTTCGTAGTTGCGCTTTAGCGCTTCTTACGACTAAAGTCCAACAACAAACTAAAAACTTTTGTTTGATTTTTATTTGGAATTACTATAACTTTACGGGGAACTCTTGAAACTGAAACTGTCAACAAAATAAATCAAGCTTTATTAATTGCTTTAGATTTAGGTTTTTAATCAAGCAAATTGTAAAGTGCGTCAAATTTTTAAATTAAGTATCAAGAATATATTGCGATCGCCGATCTACGCTATCAACGACATTTGAATCAACTTAAGGAAGGAAAGTAATGGAAAAATATACAACATTTAACGAAGAATTTAATCAACTTGATCCCGAACGACAAGAACGAATTAAAATAAGAGCAGCAGAAATTGAACTAGAAGAACTAACTCTCAAACGTTTAGGAGAAAAACTTGGTTTCTCTTCCTCAGAATTAGCAGAATGTCTGGAAAAACAAAAAACTACCGTTTCCCAACTTGAAAGTGTGCAAAATTTGGAATTAAATACCCTCAGAAATGTTGTTAACGCACTCGAAGGAACTATAGAAATTATTATTAGAATTCCCCATAAAGAACCTGTAATTTTGAGTGATTTTCCAAGGTAATAAATAAGGAATTTCGCTCCCCTTTTTTAATTAAGTATGAAAACAATAATTTATCTATTTGACGCACTTTAAAAACTAAGGTGGGCAATTAATCATAAGTTATAATTCTTGACTAATTAATTAGTAATTGCTAACCTTGCCAACAAATACATGAAACTTTCATTTTGTCAAGCTTTTGTTACAAAACTTAATAATATGGTCAAGAAACCTAGTTTCTTAATTTACAATTCTAATTTCATTTGATCTGCTTTAATTTGTTGTTGTTTTTCAGCGGATTTTAAGACTTCAAAACTAAATTTTATGTCGAGTCTTTTTTGCTGTTCTAAGATTTCCTCAATGGTAACAATTTGGATTTTATCAAGGGGTTGACCATACAGTTTATGCTGATAAATTCCGGCACTTTTAGCAGTAGTTATCATATCTTTGGTGGGATTTTGTAGAGTGATGAATATACCAATGGCGGCATTTTCTAAGGTTAAAACTCCTTGCAAATCGCGAATATCATGAGCGCCAACTTTACCTGATTTTACCTGTAATATTATTTTTTCCTGAGTTTTTTCTCCTTGAAAATAAGCGATTCCATCTATACCCTGATCTTTCCCTTTTTTATCATTAATAATAGCGCGATTATTAGAGTAGGTTAAAACCGCCCAAGTTTCAAATTCTTTGCGAGTTCTGTCGTCTTTTTTCAGAGAAAGGGCGATCGCACTTTCTACATCTTTCGGAATACCACTTAACTGAATTGTATCTAAGATTTCCTCACCAAAACTATCTTGTAAACGTTTTAAAGTTATGCCAATACTCCGATAAGTTATGTCAATTCCTATCCATTGTCTTTTCAATCTTTGTGCAATAGAAAGAGTAGTTCCTCCACCCAAAAAAGCATCTAAAATAACGTCATTTTCATTAGAACTAGCTTTAATAATACGTTCTAAAAGTGCTTCAGGTTTTTGAGTAGGATAACCCAATCTTTCCTTAGCAGTATTAGTTAAAATTGGAATTTGCCACCAATCAAAAGGAATACGGCCAAGATCATGTTTTCTTTTATATGCTTTACCATTAATAATTTTATGTTCAACCTTTTCCGGAGAAGAATAAGCTTCTCTAACTTCATCTACATTAAAAGTAAAATTCTTAACCGATTTTCTATATAAAAAAATTACATCATGTTTTTTAGAAAAATGAGATTTACTAGCACCTCCTGAACCATAACACCAAGAAATTTCATTAATAAAATCACCTCCTTGAGAGCAAAAAATAGCATCTAAAACTAACTTTAAATAATGTGACGCAGTGGGATCACAGTGTAAATAAAAACTACCCGTCGGTTTTAAAACGCGATGAATTTCCGCAATTCTTAAAGTCATTCCCACTAAATAAGCTAACAAAGGACCTTTTTTTAACACAGGAATTAAACCATTAATTAAATCAATAGATTGAGAAGTAAAATGACCTAAATAATTTTCCTGTATTTCTAATAACCCTTGATTAGCGCGATCATCCCAAGTCCAAATATCAATAAATGCTTGCGCTTGGGCCTTATCTTCCTGCCCAATGTTATTATAAATTTGGTTGTAATTACGCTTAGAATTAAAAGGAGGATCAATATAACATAAATCCACAGTTTCATCCTTAACATAACGACGTAAAACCTCCAAATTATCGCCATAAAATAACTTATTCATAAAACACCTCAAAAATTCACTTGAATTATTATATTATATCAAATTGTAGGGTGCATCACACAGATAATTTATAGCTATTAATTAGAGATTTTCAAAGGTGACGCACCTACCAAATATTCAAGATTGGGGAGGCAATCACTCTTGTTGGTGCAGACTGCATCGATCCTCTGTGTTAGGCTAACATTAAAGAAATTTAAGGAATAAATGCTTTCAAAACAATGAATAAATTAACTTTTGCATGGGATCAAAAGAAGAATCAAATTAATAAAAAAAAGCATGGTATTTCCTTTGAAGAAGCCGAATCAGTATTTTATGATGAAGATGCTATACAATTTTGGGATGAAGATCATTCAGAAACGGAAGAGCGTTATTTATTACTTGGTAGAAGTGCTAAAATGAGGATATTACTCGTTGTTCATACTTACCGAGAATTTGAATCAGTAATTAGAATTATTTCGGCTCGAAAAGCCACTAAAAATGAAAGTAAACAATATCGAGGATAACATTATGAAAGCAGAATATGACTTGGCTAAAATGAAAAGTCGTCCGAATCCTTTTGCTAAACAATTAAAGCAACAAGTCACTTTATCTTTGGGAATTGATATAATTGAATATTTTGAAGTTTTAGCCCAAGAAAAAGGTATTTCTTACCAAGAATTAATCAATTTATACCTTCAAGATTGTGTTATCAGTAAAAGAGAATTATCTTTTTAGTTCTCTTAGGTGGGCAATTAATTATAAGTTATCATTCTTAATTAATTCTTAATTGCTCACCCGACCAATTATGGTGCAAGCTTTGCACCCCTACAATTCTAATTTCATTTGATTGGTGTTAATTTGCTGTTGTTGAGGAGCGGATTTTAACACTTCAAAAGTTAATTTTATATCTAATCTTTTTTGCTGTTCTAAGATTTCCTCAATGGTGACAATTTGGATTTTATCAAGGGGTTGACTCATATATTTATTCTGATAAATACCGGCACTTTTCGCTGTTTTTATCATATCTTTGGTGGGATTTTGTAGCATGATTAATATACCAAGAGGTGCATTTTCTAAGGTTAAAACTCCTTGTAAATCCCGAATATCTTTTGCGCCAACTTTACCTGATTTTACCTGTAAAATAATTTTTTCCTGAGATTTTTCCCCTTGAAAATAAGCGATTCCATCGAACCTCTCTCTCCCACTTACTAAGGGAGGATTAAGGGGGGTTTTCCCTTTTTTATCATTAATAATAGCGCAGTTATTAGAGTAGGTTAAAATCGCCCAAGTTTCAAATTCTTTCCGAGTTCTGTCGTCTTTTTTCTCAGCTAAAAGTTTAGCTGATTCCACATCTTTTGGAATACCACTTAACTGAATTTTATCTAGGATTTCCTGGCCAAAACTATCTTGTAAACGTTTTAAAGTTATGCCAATACTCCGATAAGTTAGATCAATTCCTATCCATTGTCTTTTCAATCTTTGTGCAATAGAAATAGTAGTTCCTCCACCCAAAAAAGCATCTAAAATAACGTCATTTTCCTGAGAACTAGCTTTAATAATTCGTTCTAAAAGTGCTTCAGGTTTTTGGGTTGGATAACCTAATCTTTCTCGTGATTGAGAATTAAGCATATCAATATCTGTCCAAAGATTTGTCACAGGAATACCTTTTAATTCGTGTAAATACTGCTTAAATTCGGGATATTTAGCAGTTGGTGAAAATCTAACCTTATTTTCTTTTTTAAGTTGTTCTAACCTTTCTTGGGAATAAGTAGCCATTACCTGCCAACGATATTGGCCGTATTCATCTTGGTACTTAAATCTTTTAATATATTCCGTGGGATAATCTTCATATTGAATTTCAAAATAATAATTTTTGGCAGATTTAACATAAAAATAAATAACATCATTTAATCTCGAAAAAGATTTAGTGATTGCTTTAACAGTATTAGTCCGTCTTTTCCAAATAAGTTCATTTTTATAATCACCTCCTTGGGAGCAAAAAATGCTATCTAAAACTAACTTTAAATAATGTGACGCATTGGGATCACAATGTAAATAAAAACTCCCCGTCGGTTTTAAAACGCGATGAATTTCGGCTATTCTTAAAGTCATAGCAACCAAATAGGCTAGTAGTTCACCCTTTTTTAACACAGCAATTAAACCATTTATTAAATCAATTGTTTGTGAAGTAAAATGACCTAAATAATTTTCCTGAATTTCCTTTAATCCCTGATTGGCGTAATCATCCCATGTCCAAGTATCAACAAAAGCAGTAGGGGTGAACGGCCGTTCACCCCTACAATTATCAACAATATTATTATAAATTTGACTGTAATTTCGCTTAGAATTAAAAGGAGGATCAATATAACATAAATCCACCGATTCATCCTTAATATAACGCCGTAAAACCTCTAAATTATCGCCATAAAATAACTTATTTTT
Organism: Synechococcales cyanobacterium S06; assembly: GCA_011391125.1. Lineage (GTDB taxonomy): Bacteria > Cyanobacteriota > Cyanobacteriia > Cyanobacteriales > JAABRE01 > JAABRE01. The sequence continues at coordinate 54,589 of JAABRE010000008.1, read as the reverse complement.
CATAAAATAAAACCTCGAAAACAAATTATTAATAATTTAACCTAAAAAACCTTTGCGAACTCAAAAACCAAAGACTATGGAACAAACAGAAAACTCCCTTTGCGACTTTGCGTCTTTGCGTGAAAAAAAACCAATTTAATTAATAATAGATAATAGATAATTAATATTTTAATTATCTATTATTGTTAATTATGATTTGACAGGTGTCGGTAAATTGGGACAGAATAATTCGGGTTTTTGACGAATACTTGGCACACTTAAAACGGTTAAAAGAAGTAAAGTTCGACTGCAAGTTACCGCACTAAACATACTTAAGCCAACCCCGATCGCCAAAGTCAACGCGAACCCTTTGACTAAACCAGAACCCAACCAAAATAACGCTCCACAAGCGATCAAAGTGGTGACATTACTATCTAAAATACTGGAAAAAGCGCGATAAAAACCTGATTCCACCGAGCGATATAAGGTTTTTCCAGCGCGTAATTCTTCCCTTGTGCGTTCAAAAATTAGAACGTTAGCATCAACAGCCATACCAATACTGAGGATGAAGCCAGCAATACCGGGCAAAGTTATGGTCACACCGATCAACGCATAAGCGGCTAAAGTCAAAACCGCATAAATGATTAAAGCAACATCGGCGATCAAACCGGGTAAACGGTAATAAACACCAACGAAAATCAGCACCAAGATTAAACCAGCAATACCAGCATAAATACTCTTTTTGATGCTATCTTGACCTAAACTAGCGCCAACTGTACGATTTTCCACCACTTCCACTGGGAAAGGTAACGAACCACCGCGAATTTGCACCGCTAAATCATTGGAAGTTTCGGCCGTAAAATTCCCCGTAATCACTGCACTTCCACCCGTAATACCAGTGGCGGCAAATTCAGGTCCCACGGTGGGAGCACTCAATAAGGCATTATCGAGGAAAATACCAATGGTGCGGCCTGTTCCCGCCAAGTTTTTGGTCATTTCCGCAAACTTTTTCCCACCGTCATCATCAAAACGAATGGCCACTTCCCATTGATTTCCCGTTTGGGTGGGTTGAGGACGTGCATCCTTGAGTTTTTTACCATCTAAATCAATGGATTGGAATAACTCATTGATTCTTTCATAGGATTTCTGTAAAGATTCCTGCAATTTGGTAATATCTTCAGTATTTTGTCCCTTTCCGATTTGTCGTAAAAGAGCTAATTCCGTTTCTATTTGGCGCTGAATTTGATATTCAACCCGAAATTGATCTTCTGAACCGGGTTTTTGCTCCTTAAATTCAAGTTGAGCCGTTCCACCTAAAATTCTTTCGGCTTGTTGAGGGTCTGTTACACCTGGTAACTGCACTAAAATTTTGTCTTCACCCACAGTTTGAATTACTGGTTCAGACACCCCTAAACCGTTAATACGATTATCAATTACCCGTTTAACGGCCTGTAAATCTTCGGGTTTAATCTGTTGTATTTCTTTAGTGGGTTTAACTTGAATTGTTAATTGAGCGCCACCTTTTAAATCTAATCCTAATTGTAAAGGAATAGTCGTTAAAATAGTGATTGCTGCAATTACCAATACTACAATAAAAGCTAATAATGAGCGTTGTTTTTCCATTTTTTTATCGTTGTTTTATAACAATTAATAATTGACAATTAATAATTGTGAGCAGGATGATCACACTCCCTAACTATCAACTATCAATTGTCAACTAATTTAAACTTGTAAATTCATCATTTTTTGTACTGCTTCCACAATTTGGGGAGGTTGTACAATAGTCAAGCGTTCTAATGTTCCATTATAAGGAGTAGGAATATCTTGAGAAGATAATCTCAAAACTGGACCATCTAATTCATCAAATAACTGGTCATTAATTAAAGCAGTTAATTCCGCTGCAATTCCTCCAGTTTTCATACATTCTTCCACAATAATTACTCGGTGGGTTTTCTTGACCGATTCTCCAATGGTTTCCATATCTAAAGGTTTTAAGGAAACTAAATCGATTAATTCGGGGTCAAAACCGAGTTTTTCTAACTGTTTAATTGCTTGTAAACAATGGTGACGCATTCGCGAATAAGTTAGTAAAGTAACATCCTTTCCTTTGCGTACAATTTCCGCTTTATTTAAAGGTAATAAATACTCGTAATCAGGTAAATTTTCCTTTAAATTATATAACAAAACGTGCTCAAAAAATAGCACCGGATTATCATCTCTAATGGCCGATTTTAATAAACCTTTGGCATTATAAGGAGTGGAACAAGCGACAATTTTTAAACCGGGGACTGCTTGGAAGTATGCTTCTAATCGTTGGGAATGTTCCGCACCTAGTTGGCGACCTACTCCACCAGGACCACGAATCACCATGGGCATTTTGAAATTACCACCGGAAGTATAGCGCAACATTCCCGCATTATTGGCGATTTGGTTAAATGCCAACAGCAAAAAACCCATGTTCATACCTTCAATTATCGGTCGTAATCCTGTCATAGCAGCACCTACAGCCATTCCAGTAAAGCTATTTTCGGCGATGGGAGTATCCAAAACCCTCCACTCGCCGTATTTCTCATACAGATCCTTGGTAACTTTATATGAACCACCATACTGTCCCACATCTTCCCCCAACACAAAGACATTCTCATCTCTGCCCATTTCTTCATCAACCGCTTGACGTAAAGCATTAAATAATAGAGTTTCGGCCATCCTATTTTTTCTCTCCCAATAATCACAAATTCTCTGATCCTACCATCTTAGGAGGTAAGTTGATAGTTGATAGTTGATAGTTATTAACAATCATCATTGTCAATTATCCATGGTCAATTGTCAATTGAATAAGATTGTTAAGAATCGTAATATTTATTGGCGAATAAGGAGGTAATTTGTCACACTGAAATTAAGGGATTAAGCGCTAAAAATTTCAGAAGTGACTATTTTTTATTTGATTAAATTTTTGATCTTAAATAAAAAGAATACTGGGAAATATATCACAACTAATCACATTAGTCCAGCTCAATTTCTAATTATTAAAACCATTGATAATCCAACATTTTAAAACATCGAAACTACCATGAAACTTAATCAAAATTTATTAACCAAAATTTACTGCAATCTAGCCATTAGTCTAGCTTTAGGATTATCTTTATTAACTCCTAAAATAATCTTAGCTGACCAAACTAATACTTTTTTAAATAATGGGATTCATTTCTATGGAAAATCTACTACTCGAGATCAATTAGGTTCAGAATATCTAATTTTTGAAGTGAAAAATAATCAGTTAACTGGTCTTTTTTATATGCCAAGTTCTGAGTTTAATTGTTTTTATGGTAAGGTAAATCAAGATAACATTAGTTTATCAATTCTTGACCCTTATGATAATAATATTTACCCCTATTCCATCGCTTTAGAAAATTCATCTCCTTTAGCTTCACAAGGTGAAAATCTGGTTAAGAATTTAGGATTAAGTGGTTATCACCGCATTGACAACTATAACGAATCTGATTTACAAATGTTAAATATTTGTCAAGGAGAATTGGCTGACAAAATTTAAACAACGCACACATTTTAGTTCACTTTTCCTCACACAATTAAAACTCAATCCCAGCTTGCGCTTTTATTCCTTGTTCCCGAAAAGGATGTTTAATTAAAGTCATTTCCGTTACTAAATCGGCTCTTTCAATTAACTCCTTTGGAGCACCTCTACCTGTTAAAATAACGTGGGAATCTTCCGGTTTTTCTGCTAATCCGGCCAAGACAGTTTCGATGGATAAATACCCTAATTTTAACGCTACATTAATCTCATCTAATAAGATTAATTTATATTCAGAATTACGGATATATTCTAAGCTTTTGAACCATGCTTCAGTAGCTTTAGCAATATCCCTTTCCCTGTCTTGGGTTTCCCATGTGAATCCTTCCCCAAGGGCATGAAATTCTAACTGACTAGAAAACTGAGACAAAATGGCTTTTTCGGCGGGTTCCCATGCTCCTTTGATAAATTGAACAATGGCAACCCGATAACCATGGCCTAATGATCTTAACACCATTCCCAAGGCTGCGGTGGTTTTCCCTTTGCCGTTTCCTGTATTGACAATAATTAATCCTTTGTTGTCTATTTTATCCGCAAGGCGTTTTTCTTGTACTTCCTTGCGTTTTTGCATCTTTTCTTTATGTTGTTCTGGTGTCATTTCAGTTATCAGTTATCAGTTATCAGTTATCAGTTATCAGTTATCAGTTATCAGTTATCAGTTATCAGTGTTTTCAGAAATCCGATTTTTTTACTAAAAATATTGCTCAAAATCAAAATATCTGGTAAGAATCAGGTTTCTTTTTAGATATTAACAGATATTGCGAAGATTTTTCCTAGTTTTATTAGATGTTTTTGGTTGGCAAAATCTGTTATATTTCTGTGACTTTTTATGTAATGGTAACAGATTTCTTGCACTTTATCTCGGCTTAAATTAAGGTCTAATTTTTCTCCTATTTCTATGATTAATTGTAATGTTTCTATCTCTTGAATAGAAATTTTTAACTCATCTTTTGACAATATTTTTGTTAAGTCTTTAACCATTAATTGCTCTAAGATTTTCTTACCTTCGGGGAGTTTTAAGTTACATTTCAAGTTGTTTGCTTCCTTGGCGATCGCCTTTAAGTCAAGTAAATAACCAGTTATTTCTTCGTTATTAATGCTAACCTTTTCTAAAGCCTTAATTAGTTTTAAACAACGGTGAGATAAAGCCACTTCGGCCGCAACTTGTAACTCCTGTGGTACGGGTAAATTATCCCGATGAAATGCCACTAATATACTATAATTATCTCGATAAATTTGGGTATAAAGTTGGTCCAAACTTTGCTTCGTTTTCTCTGTTATTTGTTGCATGATCTTCTCCCTTTCTTCTACAAATAAATCTTGCAATCCGAAAGTTTCTTCCCTGAAGAGTTCACTCATTACTAAAATAATGTCAACCAAATTACCTTTATTTAAGGTCTTAAACAGAGTATTTTTTAACTTGGCATAATCACTTCTGCTATTAAATGATTCAATAGTGCAATGGAAATCCCAGCCTCCTAAATGTAGCACCGCAAAAATGAAATGACCACTTTCCCAAGTTATTTCTGAGGTTAAACGTATTTGGCCAACTGCTAAGGTTAAACTACCTAATTGCTGTTGCTCATAATCTAATTGTTGCGCATCATAGCAATACAGTTTTTCCGTTTCTAAATAATTAGAAAAGAGGGAACTTATGGCGTAATGTGCTGCTACTTTTTTCAGGTCAATTTCCGCTGTGGTTACTAATTTCTCATACACATCATTCCCATTTTGATACATTTCTAGCACATTACTCGGAGCTTTTTCTAAATATTTTAAAAATTCCCCTTCTAATTGTACCCCTGAAACCTCCCCAGCTAATTCCATCGCCCTTGCTGCATACCTCAAAATCTGCGTGCCTTCAGGACGAGAAATCTCCTCAAAAAACCAACCACAGCTAGTAAACATCAATAAACCATGACGCTGCATTTCAAGTAGTCGTAAAGCGTCAATCTGCTCGGCGGGAGAAAGTTGACGAGTCTGGTGACGGGAGAAAAACTGCTCGATTTTAGTCGGACTGCGATCTAAAATTACTTCTATATATTCGTCTCTTGCGAACCAAGGATCAATAAAAAATTTAATTCCGGTGTCTTCGTAAATCTCCGCTAATTGATCCCTTAACCAGTTTAAGCCCTCCCGTAATGGTTTGCGCCATTTTTGCTGGTCGTGTGGACTGCCACCACAACCACAATCAGCTTGCCAACGTTCAACCCCATGGGAACAACTCCACGACGAAACTGGTAGCAATTCCACTTCCCAAGTCGGCGTTTCTAAGCTTAAATAATGGGCATAATTGGTGATAGTCCAACCCCTGTGCGCCATTTCTTTGCTGACGCTATAGGCAATACATTTTTCGGTGCCCCTTTTATGATGACCGAAAGTTTCGCCATCAGTTGCCACGTTTATCAATTGTGCTGCTCGGCCATCTTCTCTGACTGATTCAGCAAGACGATTGGCAAACAGTTGCGCATTAATGAGAATATCATTAAATCCCATGTCGCTGGAAATTGTACCATCATAGAAAAATATATCAATAAATTTCGTTCTTTCTTGATTTATATAACAGCGATAGGGTCGAGTTGAGTCAATGTGCCCACCTTCCACCTCGTACCATTCGGGATCGTGATTTTCCCAACTAGGTTGATAGCGACATCTAGCTGCTTGAAAGGGCGATAAAACCAGAAATTTAATCCCTTCGTTTATCAATGCTTCTATGGTTGCGTTATCCACCGCTGTTTCAGCCAACCACATTCCTTCGGGGTAACGGCCAAAACGCTGGTAAAAGTCGTGTTTTCCCCACCGAATTTGAGTATATTTATCTTTTTCGTTGGCGAGGGGGAGGATAATGTGATTATACACTTGGGCGATGGCATTGCCGTGACCGTTAAGACGTTCGGCACTTTTTTGGTCACCTTCAATGATGCGTTGATAAACTTCATGGTCATGGCTTTCTAACCAAGACATAAGAGTTGGACCAATATTGAAACTTAAATATTCATAATTGTTAACAATGCCAACTATTTGTTGATACTCATTGAAGATTCTAGCAAAGGCATTAGGACGATAGCATTCATGACAAATTCTTTCATTCCAGTCATGGAAAGGACTTGCACTGGGTTGTCTTTCGATAACATTAAGATAGGGGTTTTCTCGCGGTGGTTGATAAAAATGACCATGTACCGTGACATAGACACCAGTGAGAGTGTTCAAAGGAGCGGCGTGGTTTTCATCAAAGTGTGTCATCTTACCAGTTTCCCTCTACTTAATTATCGTTACTAACTTAAATAAATATACCAAGGAGGGTAACTTTTGTATAGAGTTTAGCAAAAATTTACACAAAAATAGTTTTTGAAGATTAAAAACTTCATTAATTCACTATTTCTAATTAAAAAAGTTATCATTAAATTCTGTAGGATAAGTTTGGTGGCGAAAATTCATTTTATCTTTAATCTAAATAATCAAATTAGTGGCGTTACCCACCATTTTTTGATAATTTAATTATTGGTTTAAAGTTATTTATAATGGCCCTTTACCGTTTATCAAAATTATGAGGATTTTTGTTAATGTTAACCACAATTTCAGTTAAGGAACTTCTCAAAAAACAGAGAGAATTTTTTGCTACAGGTCAAACCAAAGATGTTAATTTTCGTTTAGAACAATTGGCAAAATTAAAAACAAATATTATCAAAAATTACTCAGAAATTACCTTAGCATTAAAACAAGATTTACATAAACCAGAATTTGAAACTTTTTTTGAATTATCTGTTACCAATGACATTGATTATACTATTAAACACTTAAAAAAATGGACTAAACCAAAGAAAGTAAAAACCGACTTAAATCAATTGCCAGCTTCCGCAATGATTTATCCCGAACCATTAGGAATTGTGTTAATTATTGGACCTTGGAATTATCCTTTTTCCCTCGTAATTTCTCCTTTAATTGGCGCAATTTCGGCCGGTAATTGTGCCATTATTAAACCTTCAGAAATAGCACCAAATACCTCCCAATTAGTAACAAAAATTATTGGGGAAACATTTGATCCTAATTTTATTGCAGTGGTGGAAGGAGGAATAGAAATTAGTCAGGAATTATTAGGGCAGAAATTCCATCACATTTTCTTTACAGGGGGGACACAAATTGGCAAAATTGTTATGCAAGAAGCCGCCAAAAATTTAACTCCTGTTACCTTAGAATTAGGGGGGAAAAGTCCCTGTCTTGTCGATACTGATATTAATATTAAGGAGACTGCAAAACGCATTACTTGGGGTAAGTTTATTAATGCTGGTCAAACCTGCATTGCTCCAGATTATTTGTTAGTAAATAGTGCAGTAAAATCCGAATTACTAATAGAAATGAAGCAATGTATTCGCGATTATTACGGTGAAAATCCAGCCGAAAGTTCAGATTTTGCAAGAATTATTAACCTAAAACAGTTTAATAGATTAACCAGTTTCTTAACAGAAGGGGAGATAATTATTGGTGGACAAACTGACGATGAAACTCGTTATATTGCCCCCACAATTATTGATAAAATTGGTTTAGATTCGTCTATTATGAAAGACGAAATATTTGGGCCAATTTTACCGGTATTAGAATATCAAAATTTGAATGAGGCGATCGCCATTATTAATAATAAACCCAAACCTTTAGCATTATATCTGTTTTCTAAGGACAAAACTAAACAGGATTTTGTACTAGAAAATACTTCATCAGGAGGTGTTTGTTTAAATGACACAATTATGCAGGTTGGCGTAACTGACTTGCCATTTGGTGGTGTCGGCGACAGTGGAATCGGAACTTACCACGGAAAAGCAAGTTTTGACACATTTTCTCACTATAAAAGTGTTTTGAAAAAAGGTTTTCGTTTCGACTTAAATTGGCGTTATCCTCCCTATCAAAAAAACCTTGAAAGTATGAAAAAAATGTTAGGTTTTAAATAGAAAGTTGTTGCGTTTTAGCCCTAAAGCGCAACAACTTTTTTAAGTAAAAATATCCTTGACAATACAGGTAAATTCTGGTAATAATCGACTGGTTATTTTATCATTAATTAATCGAGTTTCTATTAATACTAATTTACCTTCATCTCGACGATAAATTTCCATTTCTTGTAACCTCCAATCGACAATCCAATATTCTTGGACTCCTCGATTAGAATATAATTTTAACTTGGTATCTTTGTCTCTTTCAATATCTTTTTTCGACTCCGATAATACCTCGACTATTAATTCAGGTGCGTTAGTTAAATGGCCTGAATTATCTACAGAAATTGCCAATCTTTCCTTACTTATCCAGACTAAATCTGGAATTACATTGTCATTTTCACCGAAAATAATCCCCGGATTAATAATCGTAACTCCTAATCCTGTTCTTTCTGACCAACTATTTAAAACTGTACAAATTTTGCCAATAACTCCTTGATGTTTCCAATGGGGTGCTCTAGTCATGTATAATTCTCCGTCAATAATTTCATATTTGTTATTACTATCAGGTAATAATTCTAAATCTCTGGTGGTAAATTTAAGTGTTATATTTGTCATAATTTTTAATCCTTTTTAGATTAGGTTTGTAGTTGCGCTTTAGCGCTATCTTCTGTAGGGGTGAACGGCCGTTCACCCCTACGTCCAACAACTTTTAAACTGTAGTCAAGGAGGTTTCTTTAAGTAATAAACCGTATTCGATCGCCTCGACAATTGCTTGATAAGAAGCTTGAATAATATTAGTAGAAACTCCTAATGTTGTCCATCTTTGTTGACCGTTACTAGACTCAATTAACACCCGAGTTTTGGCCGAAGTTCCTGCTCCTCCGTCTAAAATTCTTACTTTATAATCGGTTAAATGGAAGTTAGCAATTTCGGGATAAAATTTAACTAATGCTTTTCTTAATGCGGCATCCAAGGCAGAAACTGGACCATTTCCTTCTGCGACTTCTAGCATTTCTTCCCCTTTTACTTTAACTTTAATAGTTGCTAAAGCATTAATATAATTGTTATCAAGTTCCCCTAATAAATCGCAATGAACTTGAAAACCTTTTAACTCAAACATTGCTTGACGTTTTCCTAAAGCCTCCCGCATTAATAACTCAAAACTTGCTTCAGCAGCTTCAAATTGATAACCCTCATTTTCTAATACTTTTAAATGGTCTAAAATATCTCGACATTGGGGATCATCTTTGTTTAAATCGATACCAAAAGTATTAGCTTTCGATAAAACATTGCTCAATCCAGACTGATCTGAAATCACAATTCTTCGCTCATTTCCGATTAATTCTGGTTGAATATGTTCATAGGTTAAAGGGTTTTTTTGTACCGCAGAAACATGAATTCCACCTTTATGAGCAAAGGCTGATTTGCCGATAAAAGGAGCGTGATCATCGGGAGCTAAATTAACAATTTCACTGATAAAACGACTGGTGGAAGTTAACTTTTCTAACTCATTTTTTCCTAAACATTTATAACCCATTTTTAACTGTAAATTGGGAATTAATGTGCACAAATTCGCATTACCACATCTCTCTCCGTAACCGTTAAATGTCCCTTGGATCATGGTAACTCCCTGCAACACGGAGGCGATCGCATTCGCAACCGCTGTTCCCCCATCGTTATGGGTATGAATACCTAATTGAGGCCAAGGTTGGGGCAATTCCTTGACCACTTCAGCGATAATCTCGGTGATTTCATGGGGTAAAGTTCCACCATTGGTATCACAAAATACCAACCACTCTGCACCCGCTTCCAGAGCCGTTTTCAGGGTTTTTAAAGCATATTCAGGATTAGCTTTATAGCCATCGAACCAGTGTTCAGCATCGTAGATTACCCGCCGTCCTTGACTAATTAGGTATTCTATGCTATCCCTAATCATCTCTAAATTCTCTTCTAAGGTGGTTTTTAAGCTCTCTGTGACGTGCAAATCCCAAGTTTTACCAAAAATGGTCACCCACTTAGTTCCTGCGGCTAAAATCGCTTTTAAAAGCGGGTCTTCCGAAGCAAGTTTTCCTGGTCTTCTCGTGGAACAAAAAGCCACAACCTCAGCTTGTTTGAGGGATTGTTCTTGCAGTTGCCAGAAAAACTGCACATCTTTAGGATTTGCTCCTGGCCAACCTCCTTCAATAAAAGGAATCCCCATTTCATCCAATTTTCGGGCAATTTTCAGCTTATCTTCTAAAGATAAAGAAATTCCTTCCCTTTGCGAACCATCTCTCAAAGTCGTATCATAAATCCAAACTTTTTGTGAATTATTCATGGCAAAATGTTAATAATTGTTACTTTAAAATTAAACTAGGAAAGCTAAAAAATGCCAACAATAACAGTTAAAAATCAAACTATTACTTGTGAATCGGGCGCAAATTTGCGTAGAGTTCTCTTAGCTAATAATATTGAATTATACAATGGTAAAGCTAACTTTATCAATTGTATGGGAATTGGTAGTTGTGGCACTTGTGCTGTAGAAATTATCGGCGAAGTTTCTCAACCTAATTGGAAAGAAAAAGTGCGACTTTCCCTTCCTCCTCATTCTCTTACCCAAAATCGTCGTTTAGCTTGTCAAACTCAAGTTTTTGGCGATATTCTGGTTAAGAAATATGACGGTTTTTGGGGTCAAGGTGACAATTTAATTGAAAATTAATTGAGTAAAATAAGAAGTTTTTTCTTTTAAAATAATGTCTGAAATTATCGCAATTTTTCGTATTTCACCCTTAATTAGAATTACTCTTTTCTTTCTGTATATTTCCTTAACTCTCCCTTTACCTTTCTTGTCTGAAGCTACTTCTGCTCCGGTTTCTCCTCTGTTATTATGGGTGGGAATTTGTTTAGGTGCAATGGCACTTTTAGCTGTTTTAAGTGAAGAAGTTAGACTTGATACTGATAAAATACAAGTCACTTATCCCCCTGTAATTCGCATTTTTTTACGCAAAAATTGGTCTCTCAATTGGTCAGAAATAAGCGAGTTAAAAATGCGAACCACTGGCCAAGGAGGCCTCGTTTATTACTTTATTACGGAAGCAAAAGAGCGCGCTTATTTATTACCCATGAGAGTAGCAGGTTTTAACAAAATGGTAACAATAATTCAGGAAAAAACGACCCTTGATACTGCTGATATTAAACCACTTTCTCAACCTTGGATGTATTTTATTTTACTGATTTTTACTCTATTTTTATGCTTAATTGATCTTTGGGTCGTACTCAGTATTCCTCACTAACAAATTCGTATTAGTGGAAAATAAAACACATCAAATCTTAAGAGGGCAATGATTATTGCCTTTTTCTTACTCAAAAAATGTTGATTAAAGCGGGTGGGGGGAATCGAACCCCCATCATTAGCTTGGAAGGCTAAGGTTTTACCACTAAACTACACCCGCAAATTTCAGACATTTTTTAATTTATCATGAGTCTTAAAAAATGTCAAGGTTTTTTTTTGCAGTTTTACCAATATTTTTTTGAAGTTTTTGGAAAGTCGAAAGCCTAAGTCAAACTCGGTTTTTCCCCTGGTTACTCGGAGAATTTGCTACCATAGTTGATCTTAATATTTTTAGGAATATTTTATTTGTTTTAATTTAATTTTCATTAAATCCCAAAATTATGACTTCAAGATGGCAGGGAAAACTTAACTTGGTTTACTCTTATAATAACAACATTACTAACATAAAAGAGTCGTTTTGTCAAGCACCTTTAAAACTTCAAAGACCCTTTTATCCCGAAGGTACAGACATTTGTCATAGTGTGATTATACATACTGCTGGCGGAATTGTCGGTGGAGATATTCTCACTCAAAATATCCATTTACAAGCAAATTCTCAGGTTTTAATTACTACTCCCACAGCCACTAAAGTATATAAAAGTGACCAAAAATTAGCGGAATATAAGACTAAGATAACTTTAGAAGAAGATACTTTTTTGGAATATTTACCTTTGGAAAATATCATTTTTAAAGGAGCTTTTTATCAGCAAAATTTACAAGTCAATTTATCAGAAAAGGCTGGTTTTTTAGCTTGGGAAATAAATCGTTTTGGCCGGACTGCCAGCAATGAACAATTTATCATGGGCCACTGGCGATCGCACACAGAAATATCTCAAAACGGTGAACTAATCTGGGTAGATAGACAAACTCAACAGGGGAATGAAACTATTATTAATAGTCCTAATAGTTTAGCGGGAAAACCCTTAGTTGGCAGCCTAATTTATCTGGGTAAACCGGTTACGAAAAATCTTATTGACCAAGTAAGGGAATTAGGAAAAAATGGCTTAAATTGTGATTTAGCAGACTTTGGAGTTACTCAAACTTTAACAGATGGTTTAGTTTGTCGTTATCGTGGTTTTTCCACCATGGAAGTTAAAAACTGGTTCATAAAAACATGGGAATTATTGCGTTATTTTCATTGTCAACGTAACATAATTAAACCCAGAATTTGGCATTAAAATTTGTTCAGAAATCGGATTTTTTTGAAAAATCGGTTTTCTCAAGATTACTTCCTTGACAAGTATCAATCATAATTGTTAACTGTTAACTGTTAACTGTTAACTGTTAAAAATGAGTCAAGCTTTTTTCGTAGGCGATCAAGTCAAAGTAGCAAGTTTACCCAAATATTTAAAAACTGCTGAACCAATGCCCATGTTACGGCCACCTGATTTAATCGAACTCAATGAAGAGGGAGTCATTATAGATCGTCGGCCTGGAAATTATTGGGTTGTTCGTTTTCGTCGAGGGACTTTTTTAATTGAAAGTCAATATTTGCAAAAGTAATTTAGCCTGGAAATCTAAAAATCCGATTTTTTGAAAAAATCGGATTGATTTTTGGGCTACTTATTATATACTTTTATTAAATTTTATTAAGTAATACGAAGCTAAAAACTCTTTTTTCTCCTGTAATATTAAGAATTTCTTAATAACTTAACAAATTGTGAAGAAATTCTTAATTTGTGAAAGAATATACTTAAAAGGAGAGAACAGGTAAACAGGTGTGGAGAATAGTCTTAAGAGAGTATAAATAACGGTAGTAGTGCATAATAATGATAAAATTATTTAAGAATAATAAATAGGAGGTTTTTATTTAATGAAATGTATAAAATGTAACTCAGATAAAATTGTTAAGTATGGTAAAACGAATTATGGTAAACAACGTTATAAATGTAAAGATTGTCAGAGGCAATTTGTGGAAAATCCTCGACATCAGCCTATCAGTAATGAAACAAAAATATTAATTGATAAATTACTTTTAGAAAGAATATCTTTACAAGGAATCGTTCGAATAACAGGTGTTTCAAAAAGATGGTTACAATATTATGTAAATCAAAAATACTATCAAGTCGAAAAAAAGCAAATATTTCTGAAAAAAAAAGAGGTAAATTAATTTTACAACTAGATGAATTATGGTCTTTTGTTTATAATAAAAACTTAAAAGTTTTGATTTGGGTAGCTTTGGACTCTGTAACAAAAGAAATTGTAGCTCTAGCTTTTGGAGATAGAAGTAAAGAAACAGCTCAAAAATTATGGGATAATTTACCTCCTGTATATCGACAATGTGCTGTTTGTTATACTGATTTCTGGGACGCTTATGCTATTATTTTACCATTAAAAAGACATAAAGCTGTAGATAAATCATCGAGAAAAACAAGTTATATAGAAAGATTTAATAATACTCTTCGACAAAGAGTATCTCGGTTAGTCCGCAAAACTTTATCGTTTTCAAAAAAGTTAGAAAATCATATTGGCACTGTCTGGTATTTTGTTCATGATTATAATTCTCGTTTAAATTTAGAAGAATAAAAATTATGATTTTTAATTCTTATATTGAGTAGTTTGGTTTATAAATACTACTATAATTATAATGCACGACTACCTACAATGATTAGCGATCGGTAAAGTGGGCAATTTTGACGCTTAAAAATAGTAATTTTACCTCTAAAGTAACATACTTTTGAGTAATTTGAAATTAAGTTTACCCTGTTGATTGCGGGGTATTTCTGTTACTTGAAGCCATTTTTTAGGAAGTTTATATTTACTTAACTTCTGCTGAATTTTGGCCTTAATTTGCTCCTCAATTAATTCTCCTTTATTAAGGGGGGTAGGGGGGAGCAAAGAAACATAAATTGCCGTGACAATTTCGCCCCATTTTTCATCTTGAACACCAATTACACAAACATCTTGAACTAGACCAGTGGCTAAAATTTCATTTTCGATTTCTTCGGGGGAAATATTTTCACCACCACTAATAATTTTGCGACTATTTCTACCAATAATATGTAAATAATTTTGTTCATCAAAATAGCCTAAATCATCGGTTTGGAAATATTTATTTTTAGTGAAAATGGGATAATACCCCATAAATAAAGAACCGCTTGAAATTTTTATTACACTATTTTGAGTAAATTCTAGTTTGTTTTTAGGCAAAATTTGACCAGTGCTATTATTACCATTTAAAAAATCTTGTGGTTTAAGGATGGCAATTCCTGACGCAGTTTCCGTCATTCCGTAAGTAGGGGCTAAATTAATTTTGTGTTGTCTAGCAAAATCTAAAAGTAAAGATGAAGCAGGAGCTCCTCCTAATAAAACTGTTTTAAATTTAGCTAACCATTGGGGGTTATTTGCTAAGAAAAATTGTAGTTGTGTTGGGACTAAAGAAATAAAATAATTTTCGGGATTAATGGTAGGATAAATGTCATTTTTCAGGGACTTATAATCAAAAAGTGCGAATTTTCCGCCACTAAAAAGACACCGTAAAAACTGCATTAAACCACTAACATGATACAGGGGTAAAATACAGAATGAGTGAAGATATTTTAGCTCAAAATATTGTTGAAAAGCAGTGACAGAGGAGGTTAAAGTTTTCCAAGAATGTATGGCAAATTTTATTTGCCCAGAAGTTCCTCCCGTGGGAATCATAATATAATTATGGGGAATAATCTCACCTATTTTAAAATTAAAAGGTGCATTTTTCCCCCTCTCCTTTAGGGAGAGGGGGGTAGGGGGGTGAGGGTTATCTCCTAAAATAAGTTCAGGTTTAATTAGGTTGAAAACTTGTTCCCATTCCGAGGCTTTCCAATCAGAATTACCCAAAAAAACAGGAAAATTTGCTGCACTTACCGCTAAAAAATAAGCTAAAAAAGTAATCGGATTTTCATTAACAATCAGAGTTTTAAGAGGTTGTGAATAATTAGTTTGTAAATTAGTATATATTTTGTCAACTAAATGATAAAATTCCTGACTATCATAACCAATTAACCAATTTTCTTGACTTCTTTTTTTGAGTAATTCTAATAAATTTACCATAAATTATCTAAGCAATTAACATCATCTTTAAACCAATGATCAACGCCAAACCCAGCTGCTCTTTCGGAAAATTCTTGCGCAAAATTCAAAGCAATTTCTGCACCTATTTTAGTTTCTAACACCGAAGAAAATACCACATCTAACTTATTTTGCAACAAAAATTCACGCAGTTTAAAAATTGAACCCATAATTCCCACTTTAATCACAAAGACTTCCTTCCAACCCCTCCTATAATAGTCTTTTAATTGAGATAAATTAGCCACAGATTCATCCAAAGCTAAACTGGTTTTATACAGATTAGATAACCGTAACATTTCCTCAAAATACTCAGGTTTTAAAGGTTGTTCAAAAAACTCGATTATCTCTAAACTATCAGTAAAATTTAACCATTCGCAAGCTTGCTTAATGCTTAAACCACCATTAGCATCAAGACGCAATTTTGAATTTTCTGGTAATAAATTAAGTAACTTTTCTAATAAATTAATCTCCTCAGTAACAGAATTAACTCCAATTTTCCACTTAAAAGTATCATAATTTAAGGGAGCAAAATTAACTTGTAAAGCATTTTTTCCCGTGGGTAATAAATAACAATAATTTCTCCTCCCTTTCTCCCTTGGTAAGGGAGGGAGAAAATGAGATAATGCTGAGGAAAAACCGAATTGACAAGTGGGTAAATTATCAGGAATTGCGGTAATTAAACTGTCAGTAATTAGCCCCTTTAATTGACTGCAAAATTGTCGAACTTCTGCTAAAGTTTCGCTACCAAACCAAGGAATTGGTGCAATTTCGCCTAACCCAATCTTACCTAAATTATCTTCTAATTTAATAATAATTCCTTCCCGAAATTGCCAACTTCCCTGACTGGTTTGTAATGGTTGTTTAAATTCCCTTTTATAACTACGATAACTAAATTTATACTGCATAATTAACTCCTCAGAAATCCGATTTTTGCTCGAATTTCTGACTAAATTATTAAGATAAAACCCAGTTGACTAAAGTTTTAACCGGAAAACCCGTTGCACCTTTGTTGTTAACACCGGCTTCTTTGTCAGCCCAGACTGGACCAGCAACATCCAAATGTGCCCAGGGAGTCTGTTTGATAAACTGCTTGAGGAATAATGCAGCAGTGATAGAACCGCCAGACCTTGAACCTGTGTTCTTCATGTCGGCAATATCCGATTTCATAATCGGCCAATATTTTTCCTCCAGGGGCATTTGCCAGATTTTTTCGCCAGCTTGACAAGCTGCCTTTTCTAGCTCCTTGGTAAGATTATCATTATTGCTCCATAAACCTGCAATATCATCGCCTAAAGCTACAATACAAGCGCCAGTTAAGGTGGCCAAATCAACGATCGCATCCACGTCCAGTTTTTCAGCAAAAACCAAGGCATCAGCCAACGTTAAACGACCTTCTGCATCGGTATTGTTAATTTCGATAGTTTTTCCATTTGAGGCCGTCAAAATGTCACCAGGGCGCATTCCCTTGCCACTAATCATGTTTTCAGTCGCCGCACTAATAAAATGTACTTCAACATCAGGTTGAAGTTGGGCGATCGCTTTTGCCGCTCCCAAAGTTGCACCGGCTCCTCCCATGTCCATTTTCATGGTTTCGATACCACTTCCCGTGGGTTTGAGGTTGTAGCCGCCGGAATCAAAGGTTAAACCCTTGCCGACAATGGCCAATTTGCGGCGAGGAGTTCCTGCTGGTTTGTAGGTCAAATGAATAAACTTGGGGGGAAGATCAGAGGCTTTTGCAACGCCCAAAAATGACCCCATTCCTAACTTTTCGCAGTCTTCTTGTTCTAAAATTTCCACTTCCAAACCGTATTCTTGGGCGATATTTACCGCAGTTTCAGCCAAGGTGATGGGTGTAACAACATTGGAAGGAGCGGTGACTAATTCCCGCGCCAAAATTACTCCCGAGCATATTTTGTGCGCTTTGTCAATAGCCTCAGCTTGATCACCTAAACCCAGTAACGACACCGTTTCTAAAACTGCGGGTTTGTCTTCGGATTCAGACTTAAATCTGGTATCGTGGTGTAAGGCTAAAATCAGCCCTTCTGTAAGCGCTTCAGCCGTTTTGGCATTATCTTCTACCACAGGGAGAGCGATACCAATATCCTTTATTTTGTATTTTTTCGCCAAACGAGCGATCGCTGCGGCGGCATTTCTGAGAGAATCTAATTTTAGCTCAGATTCTTTACCCAAACCGACTAAAATAATTTTGCTCACTTTACCGGAAACCCTAGTAAAGACAAGACTTTCAGACTTTCCCTTAAATTCTTCTTCGGCGATGACATCAGCAATCACACCCGAAAACTGCTCATTGAGAGTGGCCAAATCGCCGGTTAATTCGACTTGATCTTCATAACAGGCGATCGCCAAAGCATCACCCGAATAATCTAACAACAGAGTATCAGAACCTTTAATTTCCATAATTTAGGTTAAAATTGCGATATTAAGTAATATTTTCTCAGAAAATTTGCCACTTATGTTAACCTAAAGTGAGGTATTAAAAAAAAATAAGTTTATGTTAATTGAGTTCAGTGTTGGCAATTATCGCTCATTTAAAGATACAGTTACTTTTAGCATGGTAACTGCTGATATTGCTGTCGAAAATCAAGAGCTCAATCAAAATAATACCATTCCCATTGATGAAGAATTAACACTGCTTAAAAGTGCCGCAATTTATGGAGCTAATTCTAGTGGAAAAAGTAATTTTATAAAAGCTTTAGCCTTCATGAAATGGTTTATGATAAATTCATCTAAAGAAACTCAAAGTACGGATGAAATTGAGGTAGAAAATTTTGCTTTGAGTACAGAAACAGAGAATAAACCCTCTTTTTTTGAGCTTGTTTTTCTAATAGAAAATGTTAAATATAAATATGGTTTTAAAGCGACAAAGGAAAAAATAATTTCAGAATGGTTGTATTATGTTCCTAAAAAAAAAGAATTCAAATTGTTTACAAGAACACAAGAAAAAATATCTTCAAATAAACGTTATTCGGAGATCGAATTAGAAAAAATAACGAGAACTAATGCCTTATTTTTATCAGTTTCTGCGCAATTTAATGTCAAAATAGCTGAGAAAATTTTACAATGGTTAACTCATAATTTAAACATTGTTTCGGGTTTAAATGATGCCAATCTTTTTAATTATACCTTACAATCTTTAAGTATAAATAAATTAGAAATTATCAAACTATTTAAGAAATTAGATTTAGCAATAACCGATTTAAAGATAGAGGAAACTAATATTACTTTTGATTCTTTACCTGAAAAAATTCCACTTGAACTTAAAAAATTAATTCTAAAAAATAGTCAAGGAAAAGCTACTTCCATTCAAACTCTTCATAAAAAATATAATGAAAAAGGGGAATTTGTCTCAGAAACATTATTTGACTTACAAGAACAAGAATCCGAAGGAACACAAAAAGTTTTTGCCATATCTGGAGCACTTATTGACACACTTAATCAGGGGAAAATCTTAATATTTGATGAGTTTGACGCTAGACTTCATCCATTAATTAGTCGTGCAATTTTACAATTATTTAATTCCCTAGAAAATAATCTTAAAAATGCGCAATTAATTTTTACTACCCATGACACAAACTTGCTTGACAGTAAGTTATTCCGTCGAGATCAAATTTGGTTTACCGAAAAAAATAGATATGGTTCCACTGATTTATATTCTTTAGTTGAGTATAAAATAGCTAATGATGCTTCTTTTGAAAGTGATTATATTAAGGGTAAATATGGTGCTATTCCTTACATTGGTAATTTAATCTTTTAACATTTTATGGTACAAAAAAGACAGATTTATCAAGCTAGAAAATCTAATTTTAGAGAAGTTAAACAAACATTTTTAATAGTTTGTGAAGGTACAGAAACTGAACGAAATTATTTTGAGAGTTTTCGTGTTTCTAAATATGTGAAAATAGTAACTAAAGGAATAGGAAGAAATCCTAGTCAGGTTGTCAAACAAGCTTTAAATTTGAGCCAAAAAGATGACTATGATCAAGTATGGTGTGTTTTTGATCGTGATCCTAGTTCTGTTACTGTAAATGATTTCAATACAGCTATTCAAGAAGCTAAAAATAATAATTTTCAAGTAGCTTATTCTAATGAATGTTTTGAATTATGGTATTTTTTACACTTTCACTTTATTAATACCCCTATAAATAAAAATAACTGCGAAAAACAGTTAACATTATTATTAAATATGAAATATCAGAAAAATAGCACTTTTATGTATGATAAATTACAAGATAAACAATCTACCGCCCTTAAAAATGCAGAAATATTACTCAAACAATATCATCCTAAAAATCCGGCTCAGGATAATCCTTCAACAACCGTTCATTTATTAGTTCAAGAATTAAATAAATTTATGGGCTAAGATGTTTTAATTAGATATAATTTCACCAACAACCTCTAAAAATATTATTTGTTAAACTAAGAATTAAAATAAAAAAACCTAAATTAACTTTAAAAAAATGGATAAAAAACCCTTTAAAGCAAACAATTTTACCTATACCATTACACTTTTAGGGCTGGCAATTGTTGGCTCAATCATGTTAACTCCTAGTGTAAATAATTGGTTAAAAACCTCCTTTCCCGCTTCGGCTGAAGAAGAAACCGATAATTCTGCCCTCTTACAATTAGCGACTTTACCAGACCAAGAAAGGGAAAGTAAATTACAAGAAATTGCCACTAATTCTAACTTAGAAGGAGCCCGCGCCAAATATATTTTGGCCGCCGAAGCGATCGCCAAATCAAAGCCAGACCAGGCATTAGACTGGTTAGACAATTTAGAAAAAAAATCACCGACATTAGCACCATATATTTTACTAAAAAAAGGGCAAGCTTATCAACTCAAAAACGATCAGAAAAAAGCTGTCGAAAATTGGCAACAAATTTTAAAAGACTATCCTGAATCTTCTGTAATCGGTGAAAGTCTTTATTTACTAGGAAAATTAAACCCCGAATATCAGGAGCAAGCAATCAACCTACTTCCCCACCATCCCCGCACCCAAGAAATAATCCGTCAACAATTGAAAAAAAACCCCAAACAACCCCAATTAATGTTAATTTTGGCGAAATATTCCCCCACCGAGTCAGGGATGGATGACATTCGACAGCGTTTAATGACGGACTATGCAAGCCAATTAACCCCCCAAGATTGGGAAATCATTGCTGACGGATATTGGCAAATGAGGGAATATGGCAAAGCGGCGATCGCCTATAATAAAACAGATAATACTCCGGAAAATCTCTATCGTCGAGCTAGGGGAGGGGAATTAAGCGGGCAAAAACCCCAAGCAAAAACCACCTATCAAAGCCTAATTAAAGCCTATCCCAAGGATAAAATGAGCGTGATGGCGCTGAAAAATTTGGCTAAACTCTCGAATGGTATGGAAGCAATTAATTACCTTGACGCTGTAATCGCCAATTTTCCTGATGATGCTCCCGATGCCTTGCTAGAAAAAGCTAACGTCTTAGATCGTTTGAAAAGTGCGTCATCGGCGGGTAAAACGAGACAATTATTATTAGATAAATACCCAAAATCCAAGGCAGCGGCTGAATATCGTTGGAGTGTAGCGCAAAAATTGGCGGAAAAAGGTGAACTATTAAAAGCATGGCAATGGGCACAACCAATTACTGTTAATAATAGTGACAGTAGTATCGCTCCTAAAGCAGCATTTTGGGTGGGTAAATGGGCACAGAAATTAAATCGCCCCGACGACGCAAATGCCGCTTTTAAATATGTGTTAAAAACCCAGCCACAGTCTTATTATGCGTGGCGCTCTGCGGTAAAATTAGGGTGGAATGTAGGGGATTTTAATACCGTGCGTAATTTAACTCCAGAAATAGTTAAACCTACTACTTTAAATGTACCTCCTGCTGGTTCAGAATTATTCCAAGAATTGTATCGTTTAGGGCAGTTTGAAGACGCTTGGAGTTTATTTCAAGCAGAGATTTCAGGTCAAGAAAAGTTAACAGTTGCCGAAGAATTTACCCAGGGATTATTATTACAAAATCAGGGTAAAAACCTATTAGGAATTAAGCAGATTTTCGACTTAAAAGATAAAACCAATCTCGAAGATATTGCCCAATGGCAAAAATTGCGTCAAACTCCCGAATATTGGTATAGTTTATTTCCTTTTCCCTTTGAAAAAATTATTAGTAAATATTCCCTTGACAGACAACTTAATCCCCTGTTAGTTACCTCATTAATTCGCCAAGAATCGCGTTTTGAACCGGCAATTAAATCATCAGCAGGAGCATTAGGATTAATGCAAGTAATGCCATCTACTGGTCAATGGATTTCCGAGCAAACCAAGATTAGTAAATACTCTTTAACTAACCCCGAAGATAACGTAAAATTTGGCACTTGGTACTTTGATTATACCCACAAAAGATACAATAATAACTCCATGTTAGCAGTCGCAAGTTATAATGCAGGTCCAGGAAATGTAAGTAATTGGACACAAAAATATAGTTTATCAGATCCTGATATTTTTGTCGAGAAAATACCCTTTGCCGAAACTAAGAATTATGTGGAATCTGTGTTTGGAAATTATTGGAATTATCTGCGGATTTATAACCCAGAAATTCCCAAATTATTGGAACAATTGTAATAACATTTTACTCCCCTCTCCCTTGGGGAGAGGGGTTGGGGGTGAGGGTACTTTCCTGTAATGACATCTTACTCTTCTCTCCCCAATAGAGAGGGGTTGGGGGTATTTTCCTGTAAATATTTTCTAAATTTTTTAACAGATTCTAAAGTATTATTTAGAGACAAACACTCTAAAAATATTTCTAAATTTAACTCAGGTAATAAGACACTTTCTTTTACTAATTGATAATCGTTATTTTCAACTAAATAATAAATAGAAATAGCCTCATTTTCCCAAAACCAAACCTCCTTAACACCTAATCTTTGGTAAATGTTTAACCTGTCAAGTCCAGCACTTATGACAATCACGTCAATAACTAAATCGGGAAATTCCTTATCACTATGAATACAATAGCTTTCATCCGGTTCAAGTCCTCCTCTTTTTACCTGATTTTTTAAGGTCATTGAACCAGTAGGATAAGTTACAATGTTATTTTCTTCAAAATAAACTTCTAATAATTGAGCAATTCTTTTTTTGATTCTTTCGTGATTGCGACTTGGTGACATAATTTCTAACACTCCATCTAAATATTTAACCCTAAATTTTAAGCTGTCTCCCAACTTATTTAAAAAGGTTTCATATTGTAACCAACTCACACCATTAGTAAGATAAAGGGTTTCCCGATCAGGATTTTCGGGAGCAAAATCTAGTAAATTTTCTACTTCAATTGCTAACATTTTTAACCTCCTTTTTAAGAGTTAATTTTCCTGTAAATATTTTCTAAATTTTTTCACCGATTCTAAAGTATTATTTAGAGACAAACACTCTAAAAATATTTCTAAATTTAACTCAGGTAATAAGACACTTTCTTTTACTAATTGATAATCGTTATTATCGGTTAAATAATAAATAGAAATAGCCTCATTTTCCCAAAACCAAACCTCCTTAACACCTAATCTTTGGTAAATGTTTAACCTGTCAAGTCCACCACTTGTGACAACCACTTCAATGGCTAAATCGGGAAATTCCTTATCACTATGAATACAATAGCTTTCATCTGGTTCAAGTCCTCCTCTTTTTACCTGATTTTTTAAAGTCATTGAACCAGTAGGATAAGTTAAAATGTTCTTCTCTTCAAAATAAACTTCTAATAATTGAGCAATTCTTTTTTTGATTCTTTCGTGATTACGACTTGGTGACATAATTTCTAACACTCCATCTAAATATTTAACCCTAAATTTTAAACTGTCTCCCAACTTATTTAAAAAGGTTTCATATTGTAACCAACTCACATCATTAGTAAGATAACGGGTTTCAGGATTCGGATTTTCGGGAGTAAAATCTAGGACATTTTCTACGTCAATTGCTAACATTTTTAACCTCCTTTTTTAAGGTAAAATTGTAAGGTGCGTCAGATAATGATTATAATTAAATTATAGAATCAATTTCTCTCTGACGCACCCTACTTAAATTATTTAACTACAAAAACTGAATGAAATTTTCAGGAACTAATCTTAAATTACCTGATTTTAACTCATTAATATTCACCCAAAGAGCCGTTTTTTTCCTATCTTTTTCATAGAAAGTAAGCTCCTTTAACTGGTAAAATTTATCATCAGCAAAATCTGCTTGATAAACTTGGATAACTTCATGGCCAGTTGTACCCTTAAATTGAAAAATACTTTCCAAACAACCTAGGTATTTAATATTAGTAACATCAGCGTTTATTTCCTCTTGAAATTCTCTTTTGAGAGCGTCAAAACTGCTTTCACCAAAATCCACACCTCCTCCCATTGCGCGATAAAAAGTTTCCTGTTTAACGGGATCAAAACCTTGGGAAAGAAAGACTTGATCACCGTATTTAATAACAGCAATCACCAAAAAACGAATCGTATCACTAGAAAAAGGCATAATCTATTATCTATTAGTTACGGAATGTAAGCAAGATGTTCACTATTAACTATCAACTATTAATTAATCTTCAATGGGCCAATCCTCATTTTTGCCTCCAATAATTAAAGATTTAATCTCTACATATTCCTTACTTAATTGAAACAAAGAATTAATCAAAATATCAAGACAAATTAAATCACTGGTGCCCAAATCAAACCAAATTCTTCCCCAATTACCCAGAGTTTCAAAAGTACCCATATTGTGCATGGGTGCCATCATAGCTTCTTCTAAACGATTCTGATCATAATCAAAATAACTTAGCTCGCTTCCGGTTTCTTGTATTTGGATATTTTCCGCATTAAAAGCTCCTAATTTACCTAAATAAAACCAAGAATTAAAAACCTCTTCTATGTATTGAAGTTCACCTCCGCCTAGGGAATTTTCAAAATCTAACCAAATCCATAAATCAAAAGGATCAAATTCGCGAAACTGTACTTGCATGGTAATATCTTAATAAAAATTAATAACTAGAGAAAAAATATCTTAACACAAATAAGTTGTCAATTATGGTAACAAGTATTAAACTTAATCTTAAGCTTATTTACTACTTAAAAAAAGCCCTGATAATTATTCACCATTAACAATCATTATTAGCTCACACCTTATCAATTATGCCACCAAAAGAAATCATAACCACGGCAAAAAACGATCATCCAATCTTTGAAATCAAATTTTGGGGAGTCAAAGATAAAATTGCTACTCCTGGTGAAGCAACTATCAATTATGGTGGTAATACTTCCTGTCTGGAAATCAAAGCCAATGACAAAAGGTTAATTTTTGACGGTGGTACAGGTTTAAGAGAGTTAGGCAATGCCATGTTAACAGAAATGCCGGTTAAAGCGCATATCTTTTTTAGTCATTTTGATTGGGATCGCATTCAAGGTTTTCCGTTTTTTCTACCAGCATTTATCCCTGGTAATAAATTTTACATTTACGGCACAGAAACTAAAAACGGTATTTCGATGAAAGAACATTTATACCAGCAAATGAAGGGTCCAAATTTTCCTGTTCCCATCGAGGTGATGGGTGCTAAATTAGACTTTACGGACATTATCCCTGGTAGAAATTATAATTATCGAAATCTGACAATTAAAGCCTTAATCCTCAATTCTAACTATAATTCCCTTGGTTATCGAGTCACCTATCAAGGAAAATCGGTAGTTTATGCAACGGAAAGGGAAAATAATGATCATGGCTATCATGACAACTTAATTAAATTAGCGAAAAATGCCCATTTATTAATTCTCCCTTTAATTGCCAAAAATTGGCAGGAAATGGTGGAAATCGCGAAAATAGCCCAGGTGGAACAAATTGCCCTAAGTGCCCATCATCCCGACTATGAAGATCAAATTTTAGATAAAATACAAACGCAATTGTCCTCAATTCACAGTCAAGCTTTTATTGCCCAAGAAGGCATGACAATTTTTATATAAAATACAGTTTATCAAAATTTGGTAGGGGTGAAGGGCCGTTCACCCCTACCAGATCGCAAAAATAGGATAAGATTAAAAATTGTCAACAAATATAGGTGAAAATATGGGTAAAGTCATTCGTGGTCAAGTTTTTGTAGTTGATGACAATATTGATACAGATCAAATTATTCCGGCTGAATATTTAACCTTAGTGCCTTCTAAACCCGATGAATATGAAAAATTAGGTAGTTATGCCCTCTGTGGATTACCCGATCGCTATGGCAAATTTATTCAAGATGGGGCTTTGAAAACCGAATATCCGATTATTATTGGGGGAGAGAACTTTGGTTGTGGATCAAGTCGTGAACACGCACCGATCGCCCTGGGAGCGGCCGGCGTTGAAGCTGTAATCGCTCAATCCTACGCGCGGATCTTTTTCCGCAATTGTTCAGCTACCGGGGAATTATATCCTTGGGAATCTGGGGAGCGGTTGTGTGAAAAATTGAAAACTGGCGAAGAAGTGACCATCGACTTTGAAAATAACCAGTTAATTAATCATACAAGTGGAAACACATACCAACTGCAACCGTTGGGAGAAATCCAACCAGTTATTGACGCTGGAGGTATTTTTGAATATGCTCGTCAAACTGGGATGATAGCTCGATAATAATAATAGAAAAAAAAGGTAAAAACTAGATGATACTCGTTAAATGTACCACCCGTCATGTGCGAATTTATAGCGCCGAAATTACCAAAAGTGAATTAGTAGAAAGCGAAAACGTGTTAACTTTAGATATCGATCCTGATAATGAATTTAACTGGACTGAAGATGCTTTACAACAGGTATATCGTCAATTTGATAACTTGGTAGAACAAAATAGCGGCCAAGATTTGACAGAATATAACTTACGTCGTATTGGTTCAGACTTAGAACATTTGATTCGGTCATTATTATTAAAAGGTGAAATTAGCTATAATCTAAACGCTCGTGTGCTTAACTATAGCATGGGATTGCCGAGATTAGAAAGTCCGGAATCAGTGGGAAAATATTAATCCTTTGGGGCGAAATTTACTCGCCCTTGAACGCTAAAATTATGACCAAGGAATTTGTTTTGGCGGTTTCCTCCTCAAAAAATAGGAAAAAATAAGGAGAATAATTCGTTTTTTTGCGGTTTCCTCTAAGTCTGAGACGGAGAAAAACTGATAACTGATAACTGATAACTGATAACTGAAATGACAAAATCTCCCAGTATTTGGCAATATAAACCTTGGTGGTGTCAACCTTGGTCAATCTTACTTACCGGTATAATTATTATGAGCCTAAGTTGGCTTTTATTAAAAATTATTTGGTTAACAATTGCTGTCAGTGGATTGATTTCAATCTGGTGGTTATACTTCTTAATTATTTTCCCAAAAATGATTGAAAAAAGTGGTATTCTTACCGAAATAACACTAGAATCAAAACAAGATTAAAAAAGTAGGATTAATCCTAGTAAATAAATAATTTCCATGGAAGAAATCGCAAAAACAATTCAATGTTCAAATATTAATTGCTTAGTTTTTAACCCTAATGACAATCAATTTTGTCATCAATGTGGTACACCAATTGTAAGACATTATCTCTATGTTTTAGGTGAAGAAATTAAGTCTTATCAGACAGAAGAGCTGCTTCTTGAACGTTACCTCATTCAAAAACCGAGCCTTGTTCTTGATACCAAACCAGGTGTAAACCCCGACTTAACCGAAGATATTCCCCCTCAGATTGTCCCTTATTTAAAACTAATCACCCATCGTCTGCATATTCCCCAAGTCTATGGATTTATCAATCTTGAGGAACAACAAATTTGGCTTTTAGAATATTTCACCACCATCAGCCGACCATTGCCTGAAATGCCAAGATTAACCGAAGTTTGGTCACAAGCAACAGTCATCAAACAGCTACACTGGTTATGGCAAATGGCGGCACTTTGGCAACCTCTTTATGATGAAAAAGTGGCTTCAAGTTTGTGTGAACCTTCCCTCGTCAGAGTGAAAGATAATTTAATTTACTTGAAAGAATTACACTTAGTTAATAAAGGGAAAACACCCTTAAAATTGTTAGGACATTTTTGGTCAACCTTAGTACAAACAGCCGATTCAACTATCAAAAATTTATTAGAAACTATTGCTAAAGCAATTATTAATCGTCAAATTAGTGAAAGTAAACAATTATTAGAAATTCTCGATCAAGCAATAGCTGAAATCAGTAAAAATCAAGAATATCACTATCAAATTTGTACCTATACTGATGTGGGTAAAACTAGAGATAATAACGAAGATTATTGTTATCCTCCTTCGGGAACTTATCTAAAAATAGACCCAAAAGAGAAGAATTTTGCCATAGTTTGTGATGGAATTGGTGGCCATGAAGGGGGAGAAGTGGCCTCCCAAATGACCGTTGATTTTCTGCAAGCAGAATTGACCCAAATTGCCAGCTCAGAAGAACAAATAAACCCAGAAACTTTCTCTGAAATATTGCAACAATTAACTTGTGCAGTTAATGACATCGTTAGCAACCGCAATAATAGCGAATCACGTTTCCAGCAACGGCAACGCATGGGAACAACCTTAGTCATGAGTTTCGCCAGCAACCATGAAATTTATTTCAGTCATGTTGGTGATTCTCGCATCTATAGAATTAGCAAACAGAATTGTCAACAAATCACCGTCGATGACGACTTAGCCTCACGACAAGTGCGTTTAGGTTATACCATCTACCGAGATGCACTTTTATATCCGGGTGCTGGCGCATTAATTCAAGCTTTAGGAATGAATCCTTCCATTTCCCTTCATCCGACGACACAACGTTATTTAATCAGCGAAGATTCAGTATTTTTATTATGTTCTGATGGTTTAAGTGATTTTGATCGAGTAGAACAGTATTGGGAACAAGAAATCTTGCCAATACTAACAGAATCAAAGAACTTATCAGAAGTAGGAAAAAGATTAATAGAAATAGCGAATCAAACTAATGGGCACGATAATATTACCATAGCTTTAGTTTATTGTCAGGTTATTTCCAAACCTACTAATGAAAAAATTATTTGTAATTATGAAGAGTTAATATCTTCCGTGAAAAATTTAGCCATTCAAGAAGATCAAGCACCCTTTATTTTTGAATCCGAATCTCAGGAACAAGAAAAAGTAGAACCGGTTAAAACAGCAGTTAAAACGAAACAATTATCAGTACCGAAAAAGAAAAAACAAGCTGTTAGTCTCGATTTAATTTTAACAATATTTATAATATTAGGTTCAATTTACTTAATCTATGCCTGGATTTTTGAACCTTTAATGAAGCCAAATTTAAAATCTAAAATTAGTTTTGAAAACGGAAAAATTATTAAAATTAAGGAGAATATTTTACTTTATTCTTATCCCTCTGAACAACAAGAAAAATCCCCTAATTATGATGGAATTGGTGAAGTTACCCAAGGAAGTATGTTACAGGTTATTAATAGAAATGATGATAATTCTTGGTTAGAATTTAAAATTTGTTATACCAGTAAAAGTGAAATTTTGAATCAAATTCCAGCAGGAGAATCCGGGTGGATTAAAAATCTGGACATAAGTAATAAAATTGAACCTGATTTTATTGCCGATGATGTTGAACAAAGTTTTTGTAATGAAAAAATTAACTTAAAACTAGGAGATGTTATTAAAATCACTGAAAATATGATCATTAATGAAGAGCAATTAACTGAAATAAAAACAGATACTCTCCTAAAAGTTAAGGGAATAACAGATGATAAATCATTAATCAAATTTGAATTTTGTGTTCCCACTGTACCAGAAAATAGTAATCAAATATCTCCAAATGAAACAAATTTTATCTCAACTCAGGAACTAATTAACAAATTTGATCAAGCAAATATTAATAGTTATTCCTTAGAAAATACCACCTGTAATATTAATGCTGAACCTAATATAAATGATAATTAAATTATGATTAGTCGTCGCCAATTTTTAATCAGTACAACCGCAATCACTTTAAATCAGTTACTTTTAGGGTGTAATAATAGTAATAAATCAGAAATATTATTATTAGAAGGAACAATTCCTGCTCAATTATTAGGACAATTTAGGAGAGAAATAGACAAAGAAAAAACCCTAGTATTTAAACCAGAAACTCAGTTAAAAACAATCTTTGAACTATTACAAATATGGCAAAATAAAAATCAGCAAACTGAAAAAAGATTTTCTCTTTCATCAGGTAATAAAAAAGCAGATTTAGTAACATTAGGAGATTTTTGGTTAAATTTAGCAATTTCCCAATCATTAATTGAACCATTACAGTTAGAAAACCTCCCCAATTGGTCTAATTTACCGACACCATGGCCACAATTAGTTACACGAAATAATCAAGGAGAACCCGATGAAAATGGCTTAATTTGGGGAGCTCCCTATCGTTGGGGGGGTGTCCTGATCGCTTACCGTGAAGATAAGTTCAAAGAATTAGGTTGGTTTCCCGAAGATTGGGAGGATTTATGGAAACCTGAACTCAAAGGATATTTGTCATTATTACAACAACCAAGGGAAATAATTGGTTTAACCTTAAAAAAATTAGGTTACTCTTATAATAGTGACAATTTACATCAGATACCTAACCTAAAAAATGAGTTAATTAAACTGAATGAAAACGTTAAATTTTACGATTCTAGTAATTACTTACAACCATTAATATTAGGAGATACATGGATAACAGTAGGTTGGTCAAACGACATTTTACCCCTACAACAAAATAACCCAAATATTAAAGCAATTATACCCAAATCTGGGACATCTTTATGGGCAGATTTATGGGTAAAACCGAAGAGAAATAATCCAGATTTTCCTAACATAATTAACGATTGGATTGATTATTGTTGGCAACCAAAATCTGCCAGTGAAATTTGTTTATATAGTAACGCATCTTCGCCGATTATTTTAGGAATGAAACCCGAAGAAATCCCCAAAGATATTGTTAACAATTCCTTCTTATATCCAGATAAAAATATTCTGGAAAAAAGCGAATTTTTGTTACCCATTTCCGAAAAAACTAGAGCAGAATATGAAAATTTAGTTAGGGAAATAAGCTAAAAATTACATAAAAAAAATCAGCAACTAAAAACGAGATAATTCCAAAACAAAATCTGGTAACACATTTTCACCGGAAAAATTAGCGGGAAGTTTTACGATTTCTACGTCTTGATTAGTGCGATAAATTTCCACTTCTTGGTTTTGAGGATTAATTAACCACCCCAATAATAAACCACTATCAAGATATTCCTGCATTTTATTTTGTAATAATTTTAAAGAGTCACTTTTTGAGCGTAATTCTATTACAAAATCAGGACAAATTGGGGGAAAAGATTCCTGTTGTTTCGTGGTTAAAGCTTCCCATTTATTAATATTGACCCAAGCAGCATCAGGAGAGCGATCGCCCCCATTAGGTAAACGAAAAATAGTAGAAGAACTAAAAACCTTACCCAACTTAGTTTTACGATTCCAGTTAGTTAAATCGGTAATCAAATCCGCTTCTCGGTATCCACTAATTCCTCCGACTGGTGGCATAATTATCAATTCTCCGTGACGACTTCTTTCTAATTGGTAATCGCGATTTTCCTGACACAAATTATCAAATTGTTCATCAGTTAAACCCACATTTTTTAAACTTAAAATTACTGCTGTCATATTAAATTTATCTCCCTAATTCTCCTTAAAAAAGGAGAGAATTATCTGATATCGTTTCAAAAAATATTGCTATTTTTAATCCTTTCAAGATTCAGTAAATTACTGAGGATAAGAAATCCGATTTTTAACCACAAATATAGTAATTTCAATTAAGATTAGAACAGTTAAAAAATAGGTTCGTAGTTGCGCTTTAGCGCTTCTTAGGACTAAAGTCCAACAACAAACTAAAAACTTTTGTTTAATTTTTATTTGGAATTACTATAAATGATCACAACCCAAAAAACTGGTAAAAATCGGATTTCTGCTGACTGGTATTACTGTTACTATGAAAACTAATTAAGAATTTGAGTTAAAGCAGACTTTAAATCAGGGTATTGATATTGAAAACCAATAGCTTGAGTTTGTTTAGGTAAAACTTGCTGGCCTTCCAAAACAACCTGAGCACCTTCTCCTAACAATAATTGTAGGGCAAAAGCGGGAACAGGAATCCAAGAAGGACGGTTCATAACTTGGCCTAAAGTATTACAAAACTGTTTCATTCTCACGGGATTAGGAGCAGTTGCATTAAATTTTCCCGACATATTTTCTTGTTTCAAAGCAGTAATAAAAAGATTAACCAAATCATCACGATGAATCCAAGAAAACCACTGATTACCTGTTCCTAAAGGACCACCAGCAAAGAATTGAAAAGGAGTTAACATTTTCGCCAAAGCTCCTCCTTCCCGACCTAAAACAATACCTGTTCTAAAAATAACTAATCTGACTCCTAATGATGTTACTTTTTCAGCTTCAGTTTCCCATTTTCGACAAACTTCAGCGAGAAAATCATTACCAGAAGGGCTATTTTCATCGAAAGTTGCTGATTCACTTGTACCATAATAACCAATAGCAGAAGCATTAATTAAAACCCGAGGTTTCTGATTAGCTTGCTTTATGGATTCAACAATTTTTTGAGTACCGACTTCGCGACTTTGGATAATTTTTTGCTTATATTCAGAAGTCCATTTACTATCAGCAATAGGTTGGCCTGCCAAATTAATAACAGCATCAGTCCCGGATATTTTATCTTGCCAATTTCCCGATTCTAAAGGATGATAATTAACAATTTCCAAGCCAGAAAATTGTCGATTTGCCTTTTGGGAATTACGGGTAAAAACGATAACATGATCATTTTGTGAATGCAATTTTTCCACTAAACGAGAGCCAACAAAACCAGTACCACCGAAAACAGCAACCTTCATAAATTTTCCTCAATAATAAAAAAAAATTAAGACTCAAATTTTGAAATAATCAAAGCAATTATATTTAAGATTGTAACATTTAATTAAACAAGTTTGTAGTTGCCCTAAAGCGCTTTCAGATGGCGGTACTTTAGCGCAATTACAAACTTTGAAAAAACCGCTATATTTGCCAGGATAAATTGTCAATTATTTTTCCCCATATTCCATACCATTGGCCTCCGCATAACGGTGCATAAAACGCATAAATCGCGTCCAATGTTCATCATCATGTATTTCAAAACTACACTCAACCTTTTTCAAATCGTCTCCTTCCTCACCACCAAAAAGAAACTTACAAGAAGAAGGTTGCACCGCAATTTTACCCTCACAATCAATTAACATCAAACTGCCGGAATATTGCTTAGTAAAAGTATTAGATAAAGTGAGAGCCTTTAAATTATCAAAAGTGAATAAAACATTGCGAGTACCCGTATTTTGATTAACCCGCAAACTAACATCAGATAACAGTTCAGAAATACCCTCAAAAAATTCAATGGAAGGTTGTCTATCGACATCTTCTGATGGTTCAGAAGGCATTTCTTCCGCCTGTTTTTTACCAATACTTTTCAAAAAACCAAACATAAAAATCACCTCATCAGTGAGAAAATAATTGTTTGGGAATGTTAAAAAACATCCCCGATAACTTACTTAAAATTACTCTTCTCCACCTTGAATTTTAAGCAATAAAAAGCCCCAAGCCATACCAACCAAAACAACAGTAATAGCCAAAATAATACCATTACCCAACATACTTTCTGCGCTCATTTTTAAACTCCTTACGTAATAACAACCAATCGAGCTATAATCAAAAACAGACTTGCAGCCCTTACCCTTATCTTAATACCAAAACGACCTTTGCGCCTTTGCGCCTTTGCGTGAGAAAAGACCAACAGCGATCAATTATGACAACAACCGATCAACCCCTTTGCGCCTTTGCGCGAGAAAAACCCAACATGAAAAAACCTCGTCTAGCAATCACATTAGGCGATCCTGCCAGTATAGGCCCAGAAATCATCTTAACAGCCTTAGCAGATTCCACCATTACCAGCCAATGTGAAATTACCATCATCGGTAGTCGTTCAGTATTAGATTATACCTACCGACACTTAGGCAATAAATTGGCAAACCCCGAAACCCTTTCGATCATTGACATTCCCCTAGATTTCGAGGTTATTTTCGGTCAGGGAAACGCCATGACTGGCGCTGCAAGTTTTATATATTTGCAACAGGCGATCGCCCTCACCCTCGATGGCAAATTTGACAACATTGTCACTGCACCCATCGCCAAATATTTGTGGCAAGCGGCGGGTTATGATTATCCAGGCCAAACCGAAGTTTTAGCTCAATTTGCTGGTGTTGACAAATACGGTATGCTTTTTGTCGGGCGATCGCCCCACACGGGTTGGACATTAAGAACACTGTTGGCTACAACCCATATACCCTTAGCAAGTGTAGCCCAAACCCTAACTCCAGACTTGATGACAGGCAAACTAGACCTATTAATAAACTGTTTGCAGCAGGATTTTGGCATTGAAAAGCCAACCGTAGCGATCGCCGGATTAAACCCCCACAGTGGCGAAGAGGGCAAGATTGGCAGAGAAGAGCAAGAGTGGTTAATCCCGTGGTTAGAAGAGCAACGGCGAAAAAACCCTGAAATGAATCTAATTGGACCAATTCCTCCCGATACCATGTGGGTAGCACCAGGACAAGCGTGGTATAACCCGAATACTACCGTTAAAGCTGCGGATGGCTACTTAGCACTGTACCACGATCAGGGCCTAATTCCCGTCAAATTAATGGCTTTCGATTACGCCGTCAATACAACCATTGGCTTACCCTTCCTACGCACTTCTCCTGATCATGGCACAGCTTTCGACATTGCCGGAAAAGGCCTAGCCAACGCTACAAGTATGAAGGAAGCGATCAAATTAGCGGCTAGTTTGATAAAATAAACAGATAGGGTAGAAGCTAAATTTTGTCAATGGGTAGGAATCTCTCTTAAGAAATATTGCTAAAGGTAAAATTTTTCGTTAAATTTAATTACAGATACTTGAAATAACTGCAATCATACTGTAAAGGAGTTAAAATCATGGAAAGTGGAAAATTCGGTTTCACCAAATTTGCCGAAAATTGGAATGGTCGTTTAGCCATGTTAGGCTTTACGATTGGGTTAGCAACCGAGTTATTGACGGGTAAAGGTATTTTATCCCAGTTGGGCTTAATGTAAAGAATGAATGCGGGTTTTGTATAATAGACTTAACCCGCAGTGTGATGATAAACCAATAGAGTAAATTCTATAGGGTGAATGTATCAAACTCTATAGAAATGACATAAAACTTAACAAAACTTCTGTGGTGACACAGAAGTTTTGTTTTTTTAGATCAAAAAGGGCAATTTCCAAAGCAAAAATCAATTATTGAAATTTTTAGTATAGTAGTTTGTAGAGACAATTTACGTTTATGAATACCAACTGATTAGCTGAAAACGATGAACTATTTAACAGACACTACTGAAATTGAAGCCTTATTTTTCGAGTTAACTAAGGCAAAAATACTGTGGTTAGACACCGAAGTAGCAGATTATATGAGCAAAAATCCCCGCTTATCCTTAATCCAAATATTAATTAATGATTCGGCAATTAAACCAGAAAATACCTATTTAATTGATGTCTTAGATAAACCGCAATTAGTGGAGCAATTTATTAAGTTAATTATGGCAAATCAAGACATAGAAAAGGTTTTTCATAATGCAAAATATGACCTAAGATTTTTAGGCAAAACGAAGGCTAAAAACGTGACTTGTACCTTAGAAATAGCGCAAAGTTTACCTTATTTTATCTTACCATTAGCTAATTTACAACTGAAAACTTTAGCTGAACAAATAGGAGGTTTTGCTCAGGTTAACAAAGAAGAACAAGGAAGCGATTGGGGCAAACGTCCTTTAACTGAAAAACAGTTAGAATATGCTAAACTAGACACAGTTTATTTAGCTAAAGTTCATCGAAAACTATTAGAATTAATCCCCGAAAGTGAGCCAGATTCTGCTACTGATAACCTCGAAAAAATCGCAGTTAGATATAGACAAATTCAGTCACAATGGAAACTTTTAGACTCGGAAGTTGAGCATCTTAAAGATAGGGCAAAAAAAGCCATGGAGGCACAAAATATTAAGGAAAATTCCACCTTTAAAATGTCTCATTATGAACGTACCACTGTCAAAGCAAACTTAATTGAATTATCCCAAATGATTGTTAATATGGAATTAGAGGAAAAAATAGATATTACCCTAACTAAAGAACTACAAAAAGAACTAGCACAAGTCTTGAAAAATGTCAAGATTGACGAAGAAAAAAAGACAGTTTTAACCTTAAAAATTAAACAAAATGAACAAGAATCCGACTTTAATTTCTAATAATATTTGGTTAGGAATTGATCCCGGTTTGGCACTCATTGGTTGGGCAATATTAACAGGAGAAAATCCTGAATCTTGTCAATTAATTGATTATGGAACTATTGAAACTGCTAAAAAACAATTAACGGTGGTTAGATTATTAGAAATAGAACAGGATTTAACCGAAATTGTCCAAGAATTTCAGCCGACTAATATCGTTTTAGAAATGCCTTTTTTTAGTCGCGAAATTAAGGCCGCTGGCGGAGTTTTACAAGCAGTTGGAGTAATCAATTTAGTCTGTTATCGCGAGTTACAAATTGTACCTATTTTACTACATCAAGCAAGTTGGAAAGCCAATCTTGGCCACGGAAGAGCAACTAAAAAAGAAGTCGCCGAAATTTTACAACAACTCTTTAATTTAGAAACATTGCCCATAGATGATAGCGTAGATGCGATCGGCATTGCTTACGCCGGATTATGTGGAGTAAAAAACGAAATCAGTTGACAGTGGATAGTGGATAGTTGATAGTTGTTAGTTAATAATGGATTCTCTATTATTGATGACTGCTATATAATTAGCAAAAATTTGTGAGGAGTGAAATATGAGCAAATCAAAAATTCAAGCATCCATGGCGATCGCCCTGCTTGGTATTTTAACCACCACAGGCTGTCAAAATACGGGTCAAACACCCGAAGGAGCAGGGGGAGGTGCAACCACCGGAGAAGGCTTAAAATTAGGTTCTTTGTTGCCCATGACTGGTGACTTATCCGCCATTGGTCAAAATATGCCCGCAGCCATCCAATTAGCCGTAGATACCGTCAACACCTGTGGTGGAGTCAACGGCAACCCTGTGACCATGGTTAGCGAAGATGATCAAACCGATCCGACTGCTGGAGGATCTGCCATGACCAAACTAGCAGAAGTTGACAAGGTAGCAGGGGTGATTGGTTCATTCGCCAGTAGCGTATCCAGCGCCGCCGTGGATGTAGCAGTAAGAAACAAGGTAATGTTAGTTTCCCCCGGCAGCACCAGCCCAGTTTTTACAGGAAGGGCGAAAAATGGCGATTTTCAGGGCTATTGGGCGCGCACTGCTCCCCCTGATACCTATCAAGCGCAAGCATTAGCCGCATTGGCCAGCAAAAAAGGCTTTAAAAAAGTATCCACCGTAGTAATCAACAACGACTATGGAGTCGGTTTTGAACAACAATTTATCAATGCTTTCACCAATCGTGGAGGTACAGTCATCAACAAAGATAACCCCGTACGCTATGATCCAAAAGCTGCAACCCTAGACACCGAAGCAAAAGCGGCCTTTGAGGGCAAACCCGACGCAGTGGCCGCTGTTTTGTATGCGGAAACCGGCAGCGTCTTACTGAAAGCGGCCTTTGAACAAGGTTTAAGCAAAGGAGTCACCGTCATGTTAACCGATGGTGTTTATTCCGCTGATTTTGTCAAACAAGCTGGCCAAACCGCCGATGGTAAGTCGATTTTAGCCGGAGCGATCGGAACCGTACCAGGTGCTGATGGTCTAGCCTTGGCGGAATTTTCTACCCTCTGGCAAGAAAAAACCGGCAAAGATATTACTGCTTATGTACCCCATTCTTGGGATGCAGCCATTTTAATGATGTTGGCAGCAGAATCCTCAAAAGAAAACACCGGAGATGGCATTAAAAGCAAAATTCGAGACATAGCCAATGCCCCCGGTACAGAAGTTACAGATCCCTGTAAAGCGCTAGAATTAGTCCGCAAAGGTGAAGACATTAACTATCAGGGAGCCAGTGGTAACGTTGATATAGACGAATACGGCGATGTTGTTGGCAGTTACGACGTTTGGACAGTCAAAGATGACGGCACACTGGAAGTAATCGACAAAGTTAACCCAGTGCAGTAGACTTCTTGCAGAAGTTAGGTAATAGGTAATAGGTAATAGGTAATAGGGGTCAAAATTGACGCTTTCTGTAGGAACATTGATTTTATTCTTGGTTTCGCAAGATGTCTAGTAATAAGTAATAAGTAATAAGTAATAAAAAAACTGATTACTTACCAGCAATTATCTACAAAAGTTCGACGAATTTAATTGAAGATTATAAACCTGGTGGAGCGGGCATCTTGCCCGCTAAAATTACGAAATTAAATTCGTTTTAACTTACCTATTACCTATTACCTCCTACCTATTACCTATTACCTATTACTTATTACCTCCTACCTATTACCTCCTACCTATTACCTCTTACCTCTTACCTATTACTTATTACTAATTACCTATTATTTTAAAATTAATAACCGGTCAAAAGATAGCCAATACTAAGACTTAAACCCATATCAGTCCGATCGCTCATCAACCCCACATTTAAAGCAGTATTAGCCACAAAACGCTTAGCAAAACGATAATCTAACCCACCCGTTAACACCACACCAACGGAATTATTATCATCAGTGCTTAAGGCCAAACCACCACCAGCATAAGGTACAAAAGGAGAAGGATCATAAGCATCCTCTTTTGTTAAAGTAAAATCGTAGGTAACAGGAAACAGAAAAGCACTTTCATTGCCAAAAATAAAAGCTGGCCGCAATGATAAATTGGGATTCAAAGCAATTTTACCATTTAAGAAAAAACCAATATCTCCCACCGGAGTAGCTTCATTGCCATTAAAACCAAGATTGACACCTGCACCAATATAGCCATAATCATGACGAGTTAAACGACCTAAATCAATATCTCTTTGGGCAACTTCCATGTTAGTCTCAGGTAAGGTAAATAGCACCTCTGACTTGGTTTCCACCGTGCCGGGAATTGGTGATTCACTTTCAATTTGTTGTGCTTGTGCAGTATTGCTCAAACTTAACAGACTCAACGCAGCCAAACCCATCAAAAAACTTCTCTTCATAGTCACTCCTCCACAAATATCTCTTTCTATCATATAACTATCAGTAATAACTTGATTGCTTTCAGTTTTTGTTCTCAAGGGAAAATATCGACTTAATTTATCAATTTTAAACGAATTAACTGGCCAATTTCCAGTCTCCTATTTATTATGAACAGCAAATTTAATACCAGCAAATTAGATCAAATTATCAGAGATCGCCTTGTCAAATTAGAAAAAGAACGACAATTTTTATTAGATAAAACTGTAACATGGTTAGATAAATTTGGCACAAAATATGGCATCAAAAAAGCCTATATTTTTGGTTCAGTTACCAAGCAAAATAAATTTACGGAATCCTCAGATATTGATATAGCAGTGGAGCAAATTAACCTCGAAGATTTCTTTTTTGTGATTAGTATTGTTTCTGAATATTTAGAGCGAGAAGTTGATATAATTGTGCTGAATAAATGTCATTTTGCTCACCGGATTATGGAAACAGGAATTTTATGGACACCAATACCTTAATTATTTTGAAAAGCGATCTTAATGCTCAAATGGACTTAATTAACAATATTACCAATAAATTAAAAGAACGTTCTCAAAATTTAAGATCAGATGATCTTATTCGCTTAGAAAGTATCGCTTATCAAATACATAACTTGTATAATGCGATGGAAGATTTGTTAAAAATTGTTGCTACTTATTTTGAAAATAATATTAGTGATACCTCCAAATGGCCCAGTTTATTATTACAAAGAATGACCCAAGAAATACCAGAAATTAGACCCGCTTTTTTATCAGCAGAAACCTACTCAATTCTTAACAGTTTAAGGGGTTTTCGACACTTTTTTCGTCATGCTTATAATACTAATATAGAATATGAGCAATTAGAACCCAATTTAACAAAATCTCTGAAAATTTTACCGAGTTTACAATCAGATATCAGTATTTTTGTAGCGAAATTAGCTGATTTTTGAGAAAAAACTTTAATTCTGATTTAAAAATACCCTATTTTCCGAAAATTTTTATATAATTAAAAGAAATTAGAACTCACAATTATTAATTATGATCGCAATACCCCAACAACAATTAATGACCGTCAAGGAATATCTTGAATGGGAAGCACTACAAGATATTCGTTATGAATACATCGAAGGTCATATTTTTGCCATGACAGGTGGATCAATTCCCCATAATGATATTGCCCTCAATCTTTACACAGCTTTACGTCCTTTTTTACAATCAAAAGGTTGTAAGGCAAATGTATCTGACGTAAAAGTCCAAGCTGACCCCAAAAGCGCCTATTTTTACCCTGATTTAGTCGTCACCTGCGATGCAGATGACCTGAAATCCCGTAAATTTATCCAAAAACCGACTTTAATTGTCGAAGTATTGTCACAGGGAACTATTAGTCAAGATCGAGGTAAAAAATTCACTTATTATCGAAAAATGCCTAGTTTACAGGAATATTTATTAATTGATTCCGAAAATTTTTTTGTGGAACGTTATCAACGAGGTGAGGGGAAAATGTGGTTTTATTATCCTTATTCTGAGGGAGATATTGTTACATTAGCGAGTATTAATTTTGAAGTTCCTATACAATTGCTTTATGAAAATGTTAATTTAGAAAGTGAAGAATAAATGATAATTTTACTCTCTTGGTTAACTTTTAATCCAAAAAACAACTAATTTTAGAACAAAGATATGGAAATTCTCAGTTAATTTTTTTCAGCATAGACATTTTAGAAAAAAATCTAATCATTACTCTTTTTTTACCGAATATCTTGTATAATTAAATATTACTAATAATTTTTAACCGTTGACTGATAATTGTCAATTGTTAATTGTCAATTGTTAATTGTTAACTGACCATGGTATATATTAAACGCATCGAGTTATCCCATTTTAAATCATTTGGTGGCACAGCCCGCATTCCTATTTTGCCAGGGTTTACTGTTGTGTCTGGACCCAACGGTTCTGGTAAATCTAATATACTTGATGCCCTCCTCTTTTGTCTAGGTTTAGCCACCTCTAAAGGAATGCGCGCCGAAAGGCTGCCAGATTTGGTCAATAATAATCAAGCTAACACTAATCGCACTTCAGAAACCAGTGTTACTGTTACCTTTGATTTAGAGGAAGAAGACAGTCCAGAATGGTCTGTTACTCGACGTTTAAGAGTTACCAAAAGTGGTAGTTATTCCTCTCAATTTTATATTAATAATGAACCTTGTAATGCTAGTGAATTGCACGAACAATTGAACCGCTTACGAATTTATCCCGAAGGTTATAACGTAGTATTACAAGGT
The DNA here is from genome assembly GCA_011391125.1 of Synechococcales cyanobacterium S06. GTDB lineage: Bacteria > Cyanobacteriota > Cyanobacteriia > Cyanobacteriales > JAABRE01 > JAABRE01. The sequence goes on along the minus strand of JAABRE010000008.1, from coordinate 13,219 downwards.
GATGTCACTAGCATTATCAGCATGAATTCCAAGGAAAGAAGGGAGATAATTGACGAATTAGCGGGAGTTGCTGATTTTGATCGTAAAATTAACCAAGCAAAATCTACCCTTGAAGCTGTTAAAGAAAGAGAAGATCGTTGCCGCATTATTGAACAGGAATTAATTAATAATCGAGATCGTCTTGCTTCTGATAAAATTAAAGCGGAAAAATATCAGAAACTTAAACAAAATCTGCACGAAAAACAGCAGTTAGAAATCGTTTTAATTTGGAAATCTTTACAGCAAAAAATTTCAGCTTTACAAATTAAAATTGCCACGGATAATGGTCAAATTACCCAGTTAAATAGTGAATTAGAGAAGTTACATATTGCTATAAATGAAACTACCAATAAACTTAATCAATTAAATGCTAAAGTTAAGGAATTAGGGGAAGAAGAACAGATTTCTGTGGCTTCAAAATTAGCCACCCAAAAAGCTAAATATCATCAGTTACAATCCCATTTACAACAATTAACTAATAATCAGGCACAAATTGAAACAGAAATTATTAAAACTACTTCAGAAATCAAACAAAATCAAGCTACTTTAGCTCAAATAATTACTCAGAAAAGTAGTCTTGAAATTAACCTAATTCCTATTTTAAATAACAATTTTCAAAGTATTAAAGAAAATTTAACCAATAATAAGGAAAAAGCGCAGGCAATCGCTTCCCAGTCTCAACAGTGGTTACAGGAACAAACCGAACTTAACCATAAAATAACCGATTTACAGAAAAAACTTAACCCAAAAAGAACAGAACAAGCACAATTTAATGAGCGGAATCAACAACTTGAAAATAAAATTTCTGAACAAAATCTACTCTTACAATTAACAGAAACTGACTTCATTGAAAAACAAAATGAACACCAAAAAATTAACCAAGAATTAACTAAATTACAGCAAGAAATACCAAAATTAGCGCAGCAATTAGCTAACGCTGAAAGTGAGCTTAATTTACAACAAGAAACAAAAGTTAGACTCATAAAAGAACAACAAGAAAAACAGCGCCAACTTGATAAATTAGAAGCGACAAAACAAGCTCAACAAGAAGCACAAGGCACATTTGCTACTAAACTTATTTTACAATCCCAATTGCGCGGCGTATGTGGTTTAGTCTGTCAATTGGGACAAGTTGAACTTCGATACCAATTAGCCCTCGAAATTTCGGCCGGAAGTCGCTTGGGTTTTGTTGTTGTGGAAAACGATGAAGTCGGGGCGATCGCCATTGAACTTTTAAAACAAAAACGAGCAGGTAGAGCCACTTTTCTACCACTCAATAAAATCAACCCTCCTCGTTTAATCGACACTGCTCCCCTCAAAAAAGCCTCGGGTTTTATTGACCTTGCCGTAAATTTGGTTAATTATGAATCACGCTATCACCCGATTTTCAGCTACGTTTTCGGCAATACCGTTGTATTTGAAAAATTGGATCAAGCACGCAGTTACCTAGGAAAATATAGGATAGTCACCTTAAATGGCGAAATCCTCGAAACCAGTGGGGCCATGACAGGAGGAAGTCAACCTAACAAATCTGCGCTCACTTTTGGCACATCTAGCAACACGGAAGGCCGAGAATTTATTGAATTAAGGGACAGACTAGGGGAAATTGAGAAGGTTTTAGCCCATTCTGAAGGTAAGATAGCACATAATTTGCTAACTGTCAAGAACTTAGGGCAAGAATTAACAGAAAAAAGACAGCAGGAAAGGGAACAAAAGTTATATTTACAACAGTTAGATAAGGAAATTAAGCGGTTAACTGAGCAAAAAGATCGGTTAATTTTACAGTTAAATACTAACAGAAATGAGTTGGAAACTGTGACCGTAAGATTAGCAATTTTGGCGGGAGAAATTCCCCAATTAGAGTTAGAATTAGAGGAGTATCAAGGTAAATTAGCGGAATTAGAATCTGCTAATAGTAATCAAGAATGGCAGGAAATTAATAATTTAATTAAAGTTCAAGAAAAGGACTTGGAACAACAAGAAAGTAAATTAAGGGAAAAACAAGTAGAGTTAAAAGATTTACAAAATCAAGAATTACGTTTAGGGGATAAAATTGCCCAAAGTCAGCAGAAATTAGCACAACAAGAAACCCAGTTAAAACAGGTTCAAGAACAAGGGCAACTTGAAGGGGAAAAATTAACCCAAAGTGAAACAAAGATTAAGGAAACTGAACTAATTTTAGAGCAGTTAAATCTTAAATTAAAAGAGATTAAACAGGAGAGAGATTCGACCGAAACTATCTTGAAAAACCTGCAAAATGAACGGCAAAATAAAATTTGGCAACGAGAAAAATTAGAGTTATTGCAACAAGAAAGAGCCGAAGAATTAACCCACTTAAATGTTCAAATAACTGAACAGGAAAGCGAACTTCCTAATCCTTTGCCAGAAATCCCAAACTTAGTTAATAAGGAGGGAAATGGTGCGATTAGTTTTGCTAATTTTACCGAGCAATTGGAACAATTACAAAAGGAAATCAAGAGTCTTCAGAAAAAAATAGAAGCTTTAGAACCTGTTAATATGTTAGCTTTAGAAGAATATCAAAATAACGAAGAAAGGTTACAGGAATTAACCGACAAATTAACTACTTTAGAAGGAGAAAGGACCGAATTACTATTAAGAATTGAGAACTTTACAACCTTGCGTTTTCGCGCTTTTGAAGAAGCATTTACCGCAGTAAATGAAAATTTCAAAACTATTTTTGCCACCTTATCAGAAGGGGATGGCCATTTACAATTAGAAAACCCAGAAAACCCCTTTGAAGGTGGCTTAAATTTAGTGGCACACCCGAAGGGAAAACCAGTACAAAAATTAAGCTCCATGTCAGGTGGAGAGAAGTCTTTAACTGCATTAAGCTTTATTTTTTCCCTGCAAAGATATCGCCCTTCTCCCTTTTATGCCTTCGATGAAGTAGATATGTTTTTAGATGGTGCAAATGTGGAAAAATTGGCAAAAATGATTAAAAATCAAGCACAAGAAGCACAGTTTATTGTTGTTAGTTTGAGAAGACCCATGATTGAAGCTTCACAGCGTACAATTGGCGTAACCCAAGCACGTGGAGCTTATACTCAAGTATTAGGAATTAAGTTATAGTTGATAGTTGATAGTTGATAGTTGATAGTTGATAGTTGATAGTTGATAGTTGATAGTTGTTAAAAAAAGAATAACTAATTCCCCTATTTCCAAATCTTATTTTCAACTTGAGACAACTCTTGGCTTCGAGTTGGTAGGGTGGGCAATATGGGTATTAATCTAATAAAAAACCCTTAATTAATTGTCCATATTGCCCACCATCACAGTTAGAGGTGGCAATGAATGGCGATTCAAGATTTACATTTTATCCTTTGAGTAATCGCGCTATTACCCACCCTACAAACTGATTATTGGTACTCATCAAGAGTATGACAAAATAGATGCAACCACTATTTAAAGAGGTGAAATTATGGACTTAAAACCGATTAAAACTGAAAAAGATTATCAACAAGCTTTAAAAGAAATTGAAACACTTTTTGAGGTAGAAACGAATACTTTAGAAGGGGAAAAATTAGACATTTTAACTACTTTAGTCGAAGCTTATGAAAAACAACATTATCCCATAGATAATCCTACTCCCATTGAGGCAATTTTATATTTTTTAGAAAGTAGAAATCAAGGTTTTTCTATTTTTATTAATGGCTTAAAAAATAGGGGAGTTAGTGATGCTATTATTAACGAAGTTCTTAATGATTTAACCGTTACATAATAACAAGTAAGATTTTTTAAGAAAAATTAATGATTTTATCTTTTTAAATATTTTTGTCAACTTGGGACATATCTTTGCGCCTTTGCGTGATATCGACTCATCTTTTGTTATAATGAAAATTCTGTGAAATTCTAAATTACTATTTATGACGGATATTCCCAATTCCCCTGAAAGCATCACTCCAGAAACTATTACCGCCGTTTTTGATACCACTGCTGACATCACTTTTGAACTTCCTGACCCCGAAGATGAAGACATTGAGGAATATGATTTTCAAACCCAATTAGACCAGGTTTGGAAAATCTGCGATCGCTTTGATTTACAAACCGATATTTGGCGTGGTCGTATTTTACGAGCGGTGAGAGACAGGGAAAAAAAAGGCGGTAATGGGAGAGGTACAGGTTTTTTAAACTGGTTAAAAAGTCGGGAAATAACTAAAAGTCAAGCTTATAATTTAATCCAATTAGCTAACAGTGCTGATACATTATTAGCAGAAGGTAAATTAGACCCCAATGCTATTAATAATTTTAGCAAAAGTGCCTTTATTGAAACGGCAAAAGCTTCTCTTGAAGTACAGGAATTAGTTAGTGAAGCTGCACAAAAAGGCGATCGAATTACCAAAAGAGAAGTCCAACAATTATCTGATGAATGGACAGCCATGAGTTCAGAATTATTACCAGAAGAAGTTAAGGAAAAAGCTTCCAGTGGCCTACTTTCCGCCAAAAGTTTAGCACCTTTGGTGAAGGAATTAGAGAAATTACCCGATTCTCAAATCGAAATTATCCAAAAAGAAATTGCAGAAAGCCCGGATATAGAAACCATCAAAAATGTAACATCTTCCGCCAAAAGTTTAGCTAAATACCTCGATGCTGCTAGCCAAGTCGAAACATTAAAAAGGGCAAATATTGACTTGGAAATGGCTTTAGATGAGGCTTTAAGATTGGATTGTTTAAGTACAGCTGCAGATTTAGTTAAACAAGCAACGAACTTGGAACAAACGGTAGGTAAATTATATACAACTTGGAAAAAATTAGGCGGAATTGCTGATAGATTATATGTGGAAACTGGCGCAAGTAATCCGAATTTAAGAGGAATGTTAACCTGTTTAGAAAGTTTAACCAGTGAATCCATAGAAGTATGTATAGATGAAGGAGGCGATTTAATGATTCGCTTAAAAATAATGACCTAAATTAAATAATTGGGTGGTTATAAATATAACACTCAGAAATAGGATTTCGTTGATAAATCCTATTTCTAGCTATTGAAAAATAACAAAATACATCACTTATTTAAAACTGCTATATTTATAGTTAGTTCCTTAATTATCGGGAAAAAGAAAATTATGGCAACCATTGAAATTGAAGCTCAAACCAGCTTACCAGATCATACCCAATTACCTTGCGAAGATGGTACATTTGTGAAAAATTTTCAAGAACATCCCCAAAGTATTTTGTTAACTGAATCTATCTGGTCAAAATTGCAGGAAATTCACCCGGATCAACAATTTTGTATTGGTCAAGATAGCGGTATTTATTGGCGTATTACTGAACCTCCCCAAAAAGGAGCAGTCTCTCCTGACTGGTTTTATGTACCCGAAGTTTCGCCCACTTTGAATGGTCAATCTCGCCGATCTTATGTCATGTGGCAAGAATTTGTGGCCCCTTTAATTGTCCTCGAATTTGTCTCTGGAAACGGCCAGGAAGAACGAGATCAAACACCCTATAAAGGCAAATTTTGGGTCTATGAAAAGGCAATTCGTGTTCCTTTTTATGGTATTTATGAAGTGCAGAAATCTTCCCTAGAAATGTATCATTTAATTGAGGGACAATATCACTTAATGCCTCCTAATCAAAGGGGACATTATACCATTGAAAAAATGGGAGTTGAAGTCGGACTTTGGCAAGGAATTTACAAAAATATCGACCTTCCTTGGCTGCGTTGGTGGGATGTACAAGGTGATTTATTATTAACAGGAGAAGAACGTGCTGAAACTGCTGAAAAGCTTGCCGAACATGAAAAACAACGCGCTGAAAAGGCAGAACAGGAATTAATCCGGTTAAGAGAATTACTTGCCAAAGCTGGTGTTAATCCAGAATAAAATTAAGCTTAAATCGGCTTAATTAATTAATAAATAAAAATTTTTGCTCAGGTAAACAGTTAAATTTAGACCGAAAAAATTACTTATATTTAACTGCTTACCTTTATCAAAAAAGTTCCCTTTAACTCAGTCAAATTCATCGGAAAGTTTATCAGATTTTTCAATGAATATTAATTCGTAATTTTGATTTTAACTGTTATTATCGGCGGAGCAAATTTATTTAAAAGTGATCAATTAAGGGATTATTATTATTACTGTGAAAATAACAAAACTAGATTAGTAATTTATATTATGGCGAAAACTGAAAAAAGAACTTTTTTATTAGATTTTGAAAAACCTCTCTATGAATTAGAAGAGCGCATTCAACAAATTCAAGAGTTAGGTGAACAAAATAATGTCGATGTCTCCGACCAAATTCATCAACTTAAGCTCAGAATTGGCGAATTACGTCACGAAATTTTTGGTAATTTAACCCCAACCCAAAAGTTGCAATTAGCTCGTCACCCCCGTAGACCTTCGACTTTGGACTATATCCAAGCTATTACCGAAGATTGGTTTGAACTTCATGGCGATCGCCGAGGTGGTGATGATCCAGCCATTGTTGGCGGTGTCGCCCGTCTTGATGGCCGTCCCGTATTGATTATTGGACACCAAAAAGGCCGGGATACCAAGGACAATGTGTTGCGTAATTTTGGCATGGCCTCCCCCGGTGGTTATCGTAAAGCGATTCGCTTGATGGAACACGCCAATCAGTTTGGACTACCGATCATTACTTTTATTGACACTCCCGGCGCTTTTCCCGGTGTGGAAGGTGAAAAATTAGGCCAAGGTGAGGCGATCGCCTACAACTTGCGGGAAATGTTCAGCTTTGAAGTCCCGATTATTTGCACCGTAATTGGAGAAGGTGGTTCAGGAGGAGCTTTAGGTATTGGCGTTGGCGAACGTTTACTCATGTTGGAACATTCCGTCTATACCGTAGCATCCCCGGAAGCTTGTGCCGCCATTTTGTGGAAAGATGCCTCAAAAGCGGGCCAAGCAGCGCAGGCCTTGAAAATTACCTCTAAGGACTTGCAGAAAATCGGCATTATTGATGATATAGTACCAGAGCCCGATTGTGCGGCCCATGCTGATCCGATCAAAGCAGGCCATTTACTCAAAGAGAAATTGGTTCAACATTTAGACGAGTTAACCGACCTGAATCCTCAACAACGCCAAGATTTGCGTTATCGAAAGTTCCGCCAAATGGGGGTGTTTTTGGAAGAGTAAATTAATCAATAATTGGTAGTTTCTCTAACAACTATCAATTATTAATTGATCCTCATGTTATAATTGCCCATGTGACATTTGTTAAGTTTTGTTAAGCAGTAACTTATTTGTTTTTAAAAGCATTATGTATTGGAGTATTTCATGACTTCTTCTCCCAGGAAATTGCGAGCAATCATCACCGGAGCAAGTAGCGGTATTGGCAAAGCAACGGCTTTGGCTTTTGCATCTCAAGGAATTAATCTAGCTTTGATTAGTCGTTCCCTTGAAGCCTTGAGTTCTGTTGCAGCTACCGCCAAAACTAAAGGAGTAGAAGCGAACATCTATCAAGCTGATCTCAGTAATGTGGCGACTGTTAAATCTACTTTTGAGGCGATCGCCGCGGAATTAGGCACTATTGACATTCTGGTGAACAACGCAGGAATGGGCTACACAAATAACCTCTGTGATACTTCCTTATCTGACTGGGAAAAAGTCTTACAACTTAACCTAACTAGCGTCTTTGAGTGCATTAAGGGAGTCTTACCCACCATGCGCCGACAAGGTCAAGGTACAATTATTAACGTGGCCTCGATCGCCGGTTCTACGCCTTTTCCGGGCTGGGGAGCTTACAGTGTCAGTAAAGCGGGTTTAATTACCCTATCAAAAGTCCTGTCCGCAGAAGAGAGAGCCAATGGTATTCGGGTGATGATCATTTCCCCTGGTTCTGTCAATACTCCCATTTGGGATACAGAAACCGTGCAGGCTGACTTTAATCGTAGCGCCATGTTAACACCGGAAATCGTTGCGGGGTCTATCTTACACGCTGCCCTCTTACCAGCTGGTGCGGTGATAGAAGAAATGAACATTATGCCCAGCGCTGGAGCTCTTTAAACGGAATTCTCTTCTCAAATTCAATTCACAATTAACTTAGAATCATGACATCAAGCACAGACCAAAATATTCTTAACCCGAATTTAGTTGAAAAACTAACGAGTCGCCCAGATCGTACTACTCACAATGGAAAAGTAGCCGAATATCACCCCACTTCCGAAGAGTCCAAAGAGAAAATGATGGGCGCTTTTAGAACGATTATAGAGTGTCTTGGCGAAGATCCCGAGCGAGAAGGTTTGTTAAAAACCCCGAAGCGGGTTGCCGAAGCGATGCAATTTTTGACCCAGGGTTACAATCAATCTTTAGAGGAATTGGTTAATAACGCTATATTTGATGAGGGACACAATGAAATGGTCCTGGTTAGAGATATTAATTTTTTCAGTCTCTGTGAACATCATATGTTACCTTTTATGGGGCGTGCCCACGTCGCTTATATCCCCAATCAAAAAGTAGTAGGATTGAGCAAATTAGCCCGGATTGTGGATATGTATTCTCGTAGATTGCAAGTGCAAGAAAGGTTAACTCGCCAAATCGCCGAAGCACTCCAGGAAATTTTAGCTCCTCAAGGAGTCGCGGTGGTCATGGAAGCTAGTCATATGTGCATGGTGATGCGGGGAGTTGAAAAACCCGGTTCATGGACTGTCACCAGTGCGATGTTAGGATCATTCCAAGAAGACCAAAAAACGAGGGAGGAATTCCTTGGTTTAATTCGTCATAAACCGAATTTCTTTTAATTAATTAAGGGCGAATAATTCGCCCTTAAGGTAACAAGTTTTATTAACTTTGTCTGAAAAAATTTACTCTGATAACGTTAATAAAAAAGCTAGATTTTCCTTCGCATTTAAAGCATGGGGCGCATGGGCTGGCATTACTACAAATGTACCTTTTTCTAACTTAATTTCTGCACCTTCTAAAGTTAAAATACCTTCACCTTCTAGGACATTAACTGTAGCATTTCGCGCTGCTGTATGTTCAGAAATATCAGTACCGGCTGCTAAACAAAATAAAGTATATTGACAGTTATTATCTTTCAGTAATACCTTACTTAAAATTCCCGCTTCGGGATATTCAATTTGAGCAGCAAAATTCACGGAACTTGATTTCATTTCTAGGACTGTTTTACTCATTATTTTATCCTCAATTATCTTTCTTTATTTTAAACAAAATAAACTTTTTTATGATTAAGCTAAGTACCTCAGTAAGATTATTGGTGAAAAAATAAATCTCCGTTTGTTGTTGCACCAAAATTAAAAGTAGATTAAACCAAATAGTAATAGATGAAATAACCACCTTAACCGAAATTTCTCCTTTAGCTTGGGAATATAAATGAGGTTGAATGCAATGTCTGTATTCAACGAACATAGCACTGCTATATGTCCAAAAAATTTGACAATTACCGTTTTTCTGATTACAAAGAAACCGTAATCGAATTATTAAGGAAGGTAACAACAGTTAGTATTATAGTGATTCCAATTAAGATTAAAACAGTTGAAAAATAGGTTCGTAGTTGCGCTTTAGCGCTTCTTAGGACTAAAGTCCAACAACAAACTAAAAACTTTTGTTTAATTTTTATTTGGAATTACTATAAAACCATGAAAATTATTCAAGAAATGGAAACTTAAAGGTCAAAAAAAGTTAAAGATTAAACATTTTGGGAAAGTGCTGAAAAATGGAGGTTAAATACGGTTTAATTTTTTATCTGATCAAAAAAGTTAGTCCCCAGCCTTAATTTGTCTGGTAATATTTCCTTTAATTCTTTAAATAATTGCTTTACTTTTTCTATGTCTTTATCCCCCGGGGTAATTTCTACTCCACTAGATAAATCTATCCCCTCTGGTTGCAATTTTTTCAGTGCATCTTTAATATTATTTGGTGTTAATCCTCCTGCTAAAAACCACGGTTTTTGAAACTCGAAATCCCGAATATTTTCCCAATCTAATGTTGTTCCAGTCCCACCAAAATTTTGCGGATGATACGCATCTAATAAAAATGTATTAACATAATCAGCATAATTATTAATACTTGCTAAAGTTTCCCTATCTTTAACTCGAATTGCCTTAATTAATTCCATATTTTCTGGTAATTTTGCTCGCAACTTTTGGCAATATTCCGGTGTTTCATCTCCGTGTAATTGTACACAGGTTAATTTCGTTTCTAATACTGTTTTAATGATTTCTTCAATACTTTCATTTACCCAAACCCCAATTGTGTTAACTTTTGTATCTAAACCCTTGACAATTTCACTTATTTGTGGTATAGAGATAAAACGGGGCGATCGCCTCACACAAATAAAACCCAATTCCGTAGCTCCTTCGTCCACAATTTGCAAAGCTTGGTCAAGTTTAGTAATACCACAAATTTTTATCCGCATTTTCAAATCTAGTTTAAGATTAAGGTACAAGGTTCTAATTCCATCCCTTAATTAAGGCCGGGAAACTGTTTCAAAGTAAAATTTGCTATTTTTGAAACCCTTGCCTAATATTAGTTTAAATACCTTTTTCTTAATACTTTAAAAATAGGTTTTAAATATTAGGAAATAGGCTCCCCTCTCCCTTTGGGATGAGGGGTTGGGGGTGAGGGTCTTCAAATTTTGATCTCGACTTTGAAACAGCCCTCCCTTAATTAAGGGGGTTAGGGGGGATCATTTAACAATTATCTCACAGAAAGATTATGAAAAAAATAATACTATCTTTGTTGTTTATTTTCGGTCTTGGTTTCGCTATTTTGAATTTTCAAGGGTTAGCAAATCAGGGGGAATTTCAGTCCATTGTAGTAAATTTTCGTGAGGATATCAATGTTACTGAAAGTTTAGGTTTTCTCAGTAAGAATTTTGCCCTTCAACCTCGTTTAAATAGTGAATTTTCAGAACGGGATCATGTCTATATTTTTGCAGGAGATAAGCAGTTATTAAAAAGCTTAAAAAAGTCACCTTTAAAAGTGGCGATGGAATACATCGAACCTAACTATATTTACCATAGTTTTGATATTCCAAATGATCCTTTATATACCCAACAATGGAACTTACATAATATTAATATTACCCCAGCCTGGGAAGAAACCAAAGGAGAGGGAGTTACTGTCGCTGTAATTGATACGGGAGTTACCCAAGTTCCCGATTTAAAAGAGACAAAAATTGTCCCAGGATATGACTTTGTTAATGATAAAATTGACGCTACAGATGACGTGGGTCATGGTACTCATGTAGCGGGAACAATCGCCCAATCTACTAATAATAATTATGGGGTAGCAGGTATCGCATACCAAGCGCAAATTATGCCCATTAAAGTATTAGCAGCAAGTGGAGGCGGAACTATTGCAGATATAGCAGAAGGTATCCGTTTTGCTACAGATAATGGAGCTGATGTAATTAACATGAGTTTAGGAGGAGGAGGAGAAAGTAAACTGTTAGAAGATGCGATTAATTATGCTTACGAAAAAGGGGTAGTAATTATCGCTGCTGCTGGTAATGCAAATCAAAATTCAGCTAGTTATCCTGCTCGTTATCCTCGCGTGATAAGTGTATCAGCTTTGGATGCTTTAGGCGAAAAAGCACCTTATTCTAATTTTGGCGCAGGAGTAGATATTTCTGCACCTGGGGGAAGTGATAGCGGTAAAATATTACAAAATACCATTGATCCTAGCACGGGAGAAAGCGTTTTTGAAGGCTATCAGGGAACAAGTATGGCTGCTCCCCATGTGGCTGGTGTGGCAGCTTTGATTAAAGCTACAGGTGTTAATAATCCTGATGAAATTACCCAGATTTTAAAACAGTCTGCTCGACGAATAAATGAGGATAGTTTTAATTATTTTGGTGCAGGTCATTTAGATGCTGGAGAAGCAGTAAAATTGGCTTTGAAAGGACAAATTACTTTTAAAGATTTCTTCCGTTGGTTAAGGGATAATGGCTATATTAATCCTAAGTTTTGGATTGACGGAGGAGTGGTGGCTTTATTACCTAAAGTTGCCATGGTTTTAGGCTCCTATTTATTAGCATTTATTCTCCGCAATTATCTTCCCTTTAATTTATCTTTAAATATGGGTTTAGTTGCAGGAAGTAGTGGTTTATTTTTCCTGCGAGGTTTTTATATTTTTGATTTACCCCAATGGCCTTTTAGGGTAATGGGTAGTAGTCTCCCCGAATTAGGTAATTCCCTTAATGGTAGTGGGATGTTAAATCCCATTTTTGCAAGTGTCTTAATTCCTTTTCTCTTAATAGTTTTACTCCTGGGTAATTACTCGGGAAAATGGTTTTCTGTGGGGGTGAGTTTAGGAGTAACTTCCTGTTTATTAATCACTGCTTTTATTCACCCTTCTGTCTGGAGTTTAGGAAGTGGTTTAATTGCTAGTGGTTTCTTAATTTTTAACGCTGTTTTATGTTTTGGATTGGCTAATTTTGTTAGTCGTAACGAAAAATTTAGTAACTTGGTTTAAACTTCTTTGTTGTGCTTTAGGCTTTAATAGGACTAAAGTACAACAAAAATAAATAATATTAAATATCTAGTTCTAATGTATATTTTAAAGCCTCTTTTAGTATCAAAAGATAAGTATTAGAAAGAGTACCTAATTTGTTTTTTAATCTTTCTCGATCAATAACAACAATTTGATAACAAAGTGCGACGGAATCTTGGGTTAAACCTCCTCGACCCTAGGAATTAAAACTGTACCTGGTATATTAGCTCGACGTATGTTAGTGGTAAGAGGAATAACAATTATAGTATGAGTAAATCTGTTTAAATTATTGCGTTGTACAATAATTACTGGCCTTATTCCTGCTTGTTCAGAACCTCTACTAGGGTTTAAATCTGCTAAATAAATATCTCCTCTCATTACATTTTATCCTCTTTTTCTAAAGAAAAAATGTAATCACTCAGATTATTTTCAGCAAAAAGCAAGTCTTCTTCTTCAAATTCAGAACGTAATGAATCTGCTTCTAAATCACTTATCTTATCCCATTTTTTTGTTAATATTTGCTGACGTAAAGTTATGGCAAATTCAAGGACTTTTTGTTGATATTCTTCTGGTAATTGTGTTAATGTTTCCCACAATTCTGATTTAATTTTTGTAGTTATTGACATACATTAAGCTCCTTTTTAAGAAGTTATCGTAATTATAGTGATTCCAATTAAGATTAAAACAGTTGAAAAATAGGTTCGTAGTTGCGCTTTAGCGCTTCTTAGGACTAAAGTCCAACAACAAACTAAAAACTT